>JASHRV010000271.1 GCA_030037175.1 Acetobacteraceae bacterium | reverse complement strand
GAGGCTCCAGAGCAGTGGAGCAGAGGCGGTCATTCCCTCCAACCGCACCCGACGCCATCCCTATCCCCTCAATCGCATCGCCTACCGCCGCCGCAACGTCATCGAGCGCATGTTCTGCCGCATGAAGGACTGGCGCCGCATCGCTACCCGCTACGACCGCCTCGCCAGAAACTTCCTCTCAGCCGTCACCCTCGTCGCAACCGCTTGTTTCTGGCTAAACTGATCGAGTCGACAACCTAAGCGGCTGCTACGCGCAGCCCCCTGGCTCACGCGTTGGGTGATGGCTGGCCGTCCCGACCGTGTGCTTGCAATCTCGGATGCGATGCGCGCCCTTCATCGCAACACGTTCGCCTGCTGGCAGGAGCTGCTCGGACCTGCGCGCTTTCATGATCTCGAGCGGCCGGTGGGCAGCGTCCAGATCTGGGAAGGCGAGGCGAAATCAGCCGCCGCTGCGCTCGAGCAGCGGGTGCGCGAACGCCACGACATCCGCGCCGAACCTCTCGGGCCGGACGAGCTTCGCCAGATGTTCCCGGGCATCAGCCGCGACATCCGCCGCGGCCTGCTCGTGCCCGGCAACGGGTTCACCATCAATCCCCAGCGGATCGTCACCTCACTCGCCGAGCGTTTCCTTGCTGATGGAGGAGAGATCATTGCCGAGCGTGCGATGAAGCTCATTCCGACTGCGGCAGGGAGCGGATTCATGGTGATGACCAATATTCCCAACCGCCTCGCGGCGCGCGTGGTGGTGGCTGCCGGCGCGTAGTCCGGCGCGCTCGTCGCGCCGCTCGGCATTCGCGTCGCGCTCGAGACCGAGCGCGGCTATCACGCCATGCTGCCGGCACCGAATATCTCGTCTCCGATGCCGATCAGCAACAAAAGCCGCGGCTTCGGCCTTACGCCAATGGAGCACGGCATCCGCGTTGCCGGCACAGTGGAGATCGCAGGACTCGAAGCCCCGCCCGATGAGCGCCGTGCGGCTATTCTGGTGCAACACGCGAAGCGTTTGTTCCCTGGGCTCGAGCATGGCACGCCGCGCTTCTGGATGGGTTTCCGCCCCTCTACACCGGACAGCCTGTCGGTGCACGGACCGATACCCGGCCAGCCCGGGCTCTTCCTAGCCTTCGGCCACGGGCATTTCGGCATGACTGGTGGGCCGCCGAGCGGAAAGCTGGTGGCGGCGCTTGTTTCGGGGAAAAGGCCGGAGATTGATCCCGGCCCCTACGCTGCCGACCGGTTCAGAGCGTGGTGACTTTGAAAGGTCAGGTTGGAGTAGGGTGCGGAAATTGGTCGGGTGCTTTACCCGCTGCCGATCCGGCAAAGGGCTCGGCCCCTTGCGAGCCTGCGCTCATCCCATTGGGGTCCGGAGGCCTCAATCCCGTATATCGTTTTAAACAAATAGATCGCAAAGGCTCCGCCTTTGCTGAGGTCCATGGGTAGAGTCGCTGGCTATCTGACCTCGTTGATGTAGCAGAGGCCGTCCGTGGTGGCGCGATGGCGCGCGAAGATCATCGGTAGGCCGCCCTGGTCAAAAGCGATCTCTTCAATGACGAGGATTGCGGCCCGTTCGGGAAGGGCGAGCAGGCGGCGGTCCTCCGGGGTGGCAAGTTCCGCATTGAGGCGCTCGCGCACGGCGGAGATGCGGATGCCGTAATGCTCGAGCAGATGGAGATAGAGCAAGTCCGGCACGTCTGCGGAACGTGCGGGGAAATCAGGCAGGCGGGCAGCGGGAAAGAAGAAGCGCTCGTGCATCACCGGACGGTGCCTGAGGCGGCGCAGGCGGTCGATGGCGATGAGCGGCGAGCCGGGCGGGAGGCCGAGACGCGCGGCCTCCTCCTCGCCGGCGGGAACGCGGCGGAGGCGACGGACCTCTGGCTTTGAGCGGAGCAGGGCTCCGTCCGTGCCGCGGAGGCGGAAATATTGAAAGAAGAAACGCAAGGAGTGGTGCGGCGGGCGGCCGGTAACGACGGTGCCGGTCTTGCGCCGCCGCGCGAGCATGCCTTCGGCCGCGAGATCGGTGAGCGCGCGGCGCATCGTGCCGACGGCAACGCCGTAGCTTTGAGCGAGCGCGATCTCGCCCGGAAGCTGCGTGCCGGGCGGATATTTGCCGAGCAGGATCGCCTCCGAGAGCTGGCGCTTCACGAACTCGTAGAGCGGGACGGGGCGGGGCGCTTGCGTAGCGGAGGCGGCCTGGTTCATATAAACATTATAGAAATATCCGCAGAGCAGGGAAGCTCATGTCCGACAGCATCGCAACCGCCTGTCTTGAGGACGCGCTGGCCCGCCTTGGGTGCGGGGCCGAGGGCGCGGTGGCCGATCTCGGCCGGATGATCGCCATCGATACCTCCTTTCCGCCGGGCGACGGCTATGAGGATTTTGCCGCGCTGATGGAGGCGCGCCTCGCGCCGCTCGGTTTTGCTGCGCGGCGGGTGAGGGTGCCGATGGAGCTCTGGGGCGGCGTGGGCGGAGAGCGGGTCAACCTGATCGCCGGTCGGCGGCGCGGTAAGGCAGTTTGCAGCCTCTATTTCCATGTCGATACTGTGCCGCCAGGCGAGGGGTGGAGTGTTCCGCCGTTCGCGTTGACGCGCAGGGGAGGGCGCCTTCATGGCCGCGGCAGCGCCGACATGAAAGGCACGATCGCGGCGGCGATCCTGGCGATTGAGACGGCAGACCTGGCCGAGCTCACGCTCGCTTACGATCCCGAATTCCTGCTCTGTACCGACGAGGAAGGCGGGCTCTATCCCGGTATCCGCTACCTCGCCGAGCAAGGCATGATCGGGGGCCATCTTTTGAGCTTCAACGGCAGCGCTGCGCCGCGCATCTGGGCTGGCTGCTTCGGTAGTTTTGATCTTTTGATCCGAATCGAGGGCAAGGGTGGGCATTCGGGTGACAGCGAGGGGAGCCGGAACGCGATCGAGCACGCGGTTCCCCTGCTCGCGCGGCTTACCGCGCTTAAGGAGATGGTGGAAGCGCGCCGCTCGGCGCTGCCGCCGCGGCCGGGGAAGGCGCCGCTGCACGCGCGTCTCACCATTGCCGCGGTGCATGGCGGGGACAAGGGCTCCGTCGTGCCGGCGCGCTTCGAGATACTGCTTAATCGCCGCTACGCGCCCGAAGAAAGTTTTGCGGCCGCGCGCGACGAAATCGCAGCGGTGGTAGAAGAGGCCGCGCGCGCGGCGGGGGTGACGATGCGAATCGAGATGCTCGGCCATCTCGCGCCGGTTTCCGACCCCACCGGGCCGCACTGGCCGCGCTGGCGACGTGCGCTTGCGGCGGGATTCGGCTGGCGCGCCGAGGAGTTTCGCGCCTGGGGCGCTTCCTCCTCCTCGGACATGGGCTGGGTGCAGCAGGCGGGAATTCGGGAGATTCTGCTGGGCGGTCTCGGCCGGCCCGACAACAATGTTCATGCGGCCGATGAATTCACGACAATGGCCGACCTGACGGGGCTCGCGCGCAGCATCCTGCTCTATCTCGCCGCGGATTTCGCGTCTGAGCTCTTGCCCGAAGAACAAGATGGGAGACGGGAATGAACAATTTTTCGATCGCGCGCAGAGGGTTTCTTGCGGGAAGTGCGGTGCTTACGGCGTGGCCGCACTCGGGGTGGGCCGAAGCGGCGCCAGTCCGCGGAGGCAGCTTGCGCATCTCGGTCGATCAGGCCGCGAGCGTGCTCAATCCGCTGCTATCGCGGGTCAATCCGGAATATCTTGTGGCCGAGCTCCTCTATAGCGGCCTCACGCGCTTGACCGAAGCCATGACCGCGGAGCCCGATCTCGCCGCTTCGTGGTCCGCCAATGACGATCTCACGGAGTGGACGTTCCGGCTCAGGCCGAACCTCGTCTTCCATGACGGCTCGCCCTGCACGGCGAAGGATGTCGCCGCCAGCTTCGCGGTGATTCTGGATCCGCAAATGGCTTCGCCTGGGCGGACGAATGTCGGCCCGATTGCAAGCGTCGAGGCGAAGGACACGCAGACGGCGGTCTTTCACCTGACGGCGCCCTATGCCGACATGCCGATTGCGCTTTCCTATAGCAATGCGCGCGTCATTCCCGCTTCCTACGCGAATGCGGCGGGGATGGAGGGGCTCGCGAGCAAGGCGGTGGGCACGGGCCCCTTCACGCTCGTCTCCTTCGCGCCGGATCGGGAAATCGTGGTCGCGCGCAACCCGCACTACTATGCTGCGCCGCGACCTTATCTCGACCGTGTCGAGGTGATGGTCTATCCGGACCCAACGGCACAGGCCTCGGCGCTGATCGCGGGCGATACCGATCTCATGGCCTCGACGGTGCCGGCGGAGTATCGCCGGCTCGCTGCGGCCAGAGGAGTCAAGGCGTTGCGCGTCCCTTCCGGCCAGTTCCTCAACGTCAACATGCGCTGCGATCAGAAGCCTTTCGATGACACGCGGGTGCGCCAGGCGCTCGCGCTCACGGTGAGCCGGCCGGATATGGTGGGGTTCGTCGCCGACGGCTACGGCACGCCCGGCAATGATACGCCGATAAGCCCAGCCTATCCCTATTACGACAGATTGCCGCTCCGTGAGCCCGATATCCGGAGGGCGAAGATGTTGCTCGCCGCGGCCGGATATCCGAACGGGCTCGACCTCACGCTCATCGCCTCGGACACTCCGGCCACGCGCACCGAGCTTGGCGTGGCGCTGAGCGCGATGGCACAGCCTGCGGGGTTCCAGATCAACGTGCAGACGATGCCACATGCAACCTATCTCGCCCAGGTATGGAAGAAGGGAAAATTCTACGTCGGCTTCTACAATATGCAGCCGACAATGGATGCGATTTATCAGCTTCTCTACACCTCCGACTCCGCCTGGAACGAAACGCACTGGAACAACAGGCAGTTCGATGCGCTGGTAACCGCGGCACGCCAGACGGAAAGCGTGGAGAAGCGCCGCAGTCTCTACGATCAGGCACAGGTGCTGCAGAGGAACGGGGTTCCTTCGGTGATTCCGGTGTTCTTCGATCTGCTCGCGGCCGAGCGAGAGTGGGTGGCGGGTTACGCGCTCAATCCGCGCGGGGCTGTGTTCCGGCTCGATTATGTCTCGCTCGGAGCCGGCGCACCAAAGCGCTGAGGGCGCGGTGAGTCCTGGTCATCATGCTTCGGCTTTGAATTTACGATCGGTTTTACGGCTTTGGCGGCCTGCTTCGCGTTCCGCCCGAGGCCGTATCGATCTTAGATGAGTGCAGGCTGGTTCGCCCGGCGCGTCCTGCTGATCGGGTACACGCTGCTCGTCGTCTCTCTGGTCGTGTTCGCGGTCACCGAGATCCTGCCCGCCGACGCTGCCGTGGTGATCCTCGGCCAGAACGCAACGCCGGCTGCGCTCGCTGCCGTGCGTGCGCGGCTCGGGCTCAATGATCCCGCCTGGCTGCAGTACTGGCACTGGCTTTGGCCCGCGCTGCACGGCAATTTCGGCATCTCGATGCGCACCGATCAGCCGGTAGGTCCGGAGATGTTCGCGGCTCTCGGCCGCTCGCTTCTGCTTGCAGCCGGGGCGATATTTCTCATGCTCGTGGTGGCGATTCCCCTCGGGCTCGCGGCGGCCCTCGGCCGCGGCCGCTCGATCGACCTTTTAGCCGGCCTCATCTCCTATCTCGGCGTATCGCTGCCGGAATTCGTGACCGCGACCCTACTGCTGATGATTTTCGCCGACCGGCTCGGCTGGCTGCCGGCAACCGGCTATGTGCCGCTCACACAGAATCCTCTAGCGGGGCTCAGCCACCTCGCGCTCCCCGCGCTGACAGTAGCGCTGGTGCTGATCGCCCATGTCTCGCGCATGCTGCGCTCCGAGATGATCGACGTGCTGGCGAGCGAGTATGTGCGCGCCGCGCGCCTCAAAGGCCTTCCCTGGCGGATCGTTATCTTCCGCCATGCATTGCGCAATGCGCTGCTGCCGGTGATCACCGTGGTTGCGCTCGATGTCGGGTACGTGCTCGGCGGGATCATCGTCGTCGAGGAGATTTTTGCCATCCCTGGCATCGGCCGCGCGCTCATTGTCGCGATCGAGGCGCGCGACTTGCCGGCGATCCAGGCCGCGGCGGTGATCATGGCCGCGACCTATGCGGGCGTGAACTTTCTCGCCGACATCGCCTATGCGCTGCTCGACAAGCGCATCCGCTACGAGTGATCGCGCGTGAACGGGTGGTTGCATCAGCTGATCCGCACTCGGCACGGCGTCCTCGGGCTTATTATCCTCGCACCGGTCGCGCTTGCCGTGGTGCTCGGGCCTCAGCTCGCGCCGAACGATCCCAACGCGATCAGCTTCTTGGCACGCTTTTCTTCTCCTTCTTTCCACCATTGGCTCGGCACCGACGAGTTCGGCCGCGATCTGTTGAGCCGCATCCTCGTGGGCGCGCGGGAGAGCGTGGGCACCGCGCTCTCCGCCACCTTGCTCGGCACGCTCTCGGGCGCGATCCTCGGCACCGCGTCGGCCTATGTCGGGGGCCGCGCCGATGAAGCGATCATGCGCACGATCGACGCGATCATGGCAATTCCGGCGCTGCTGCTGGCACTTCTCGTCTTGAGCACGCTCGGTAAGGGCGCAACGGATGCAACGCTCGCGATTGCCATTTCCTTTGCCCCGGGCATGGCGCGGATCACACGCAGCGTCGCGCTCGCCGCTCGGCATCAAGACTACGTGAGTGCCGCGATTGCCCGCGGCGAAGGTAGCGGCTGGATCGTCTTCCGTGAGATGGGGCCGAACGTGATCGCGCCTGTGGTGGTGGAGAGCACGATCCGTGTCGCCTTCGCGGTGATGCTGGTGGCGAGCCTTTCTTTTCTCGGCCTCGGCGCGCAGCCGCCGGCGCCGGAATGGGGGCTGATGATTGCGGAGGGGCGGGAGTACCTGGACCAGGCGCCGTGGATGATCATAGCCCCCGGGGCGGCCATCGCGCTTACCGCGATCGGCTTCAACCTGCTCGGCGATGGGCTGCGCGATGCGCTCAACCCGCGAGTCGGAAGATGAGCCCGGTTTTGTCGATTGAGAATTACCGCCTGGAATACAGGAGTAGCGGAACCGCATTTCGGGCGCTCGACGATGTTTCGCTCACTATCGGACCGGGTGAGGTGCTCGGCCTCGTCGGCGAATCCGGGTCCGGCAAGAGCTCGCTCGCCGCAGCGATCATGCGACTTCTGCCCCCCAACTCACGCGAGGGCGGCGGCACGATCCGCTTCCAGGGCGAGGATCTTCGCGCGATGGGGCCACGGCAGCTCCGTTCCGTGCGCGGCCGGCGGATCGCGATGGTCTTCCAGGACCCATCGAGCGCGCTCAACCCCACGCTGACGCTTGGGCGGCAGGTGAGCGAGGTGCTCGAAACTCATCGCGGGCTCACGCCGCCGGAAGCGCGAGCAGAGGCGCTCGCCATGCTCCGCCATGTCGAGATCAAAGATCCGGAGGCGCTGTTCGCGCGTTACCCGCACGAGGCGTCGGGCGGAGAGAAGCAGCGAGTGGTGATCGCGGCAGCCTTTGCCTGCCACCCTGAACTCGTTCTGCTGGATGAGCCGACGACGGCACTCGATGTGCTCACCGGCGCGCGTATCCTCGAGCTTGTCCGCCGCCTCAGGGCCCAGATCGGTATGGCCGGGCTCTATATTTCGCACGACCTGGCGCTGGTTTCGCGCGTGGCCGACCGGATCGCCGTCATCCGTGGGGGCAGGATCGTGGAGGAGCAGCCAGCAGCGACGATTTTCCGGAATCCCCGCCACCCCTACACGCGTCTTTTGGCGGAAGCGGCGCCACGGCCCGACCGGCGCTTGACAACGGACGAGGCCGGTGCCGAGCCGCTGCTGGGGCTTGATTCACTCAGCGTTCGCTACGACCGACGTGGAGTCTTCCGCCGCCGCGCAGCAACGGGCGCCGAGAATGTGAGCTTCACCATCCGCGAGCGCGAAGTCCTCGGCGTGATCGGAGAATCAGGGTCGGGCAAATCCTCCCTCGCCCGCGCCCTCGCGGGACTTGTCCGCTTCGAGGGAACGATTCGCTTCACGGGCCGGTCGGTCAAAGGCCCAGGCGCGATGGATCGCGCCTATCGCCGGGCCGTGCAGATCGTGTTCCAGAGCCCCGATTCCTCGCTCAATCCCCGCCAGCGTGTGCGCGAGATTCTTGCTCGACCGCTCAAGATGTTTGGTGGCAATGTTGCGGAGATCCCACGCCTGCTAGATGAGGTGCGGCTGGCGCCGAACTATGCCGCGCGCTACCCTCACGAGCTTTCGGGAGGAGAGAAGCAGCGCGTAGCGATCGCACGCGCCTTCGCCGCCCGACCGCGCCTCGTCATCTGCGACGAGATCACTGCGGCGCTCGATGTCTCGATGCAGGCATCGGTGATTGAGCTACTGCTGGCTCTCCGCGCAGCGCACGACACCGCCTACCTGTTCATCACGCACGATCTCAACCTGATCGCCGAGGTCGCACACCGCGTGGCGGTGATGTACCGCGGGAGGCTGGTTGATCTGCTGCCTGTCGCGCAACTCCGCGAGGGCGACGTCCACCCCTATACAGGTGCGCTGATCGCGGCCTCTCCCCTTCCCGTAACGGCATGAAGGACCGTCCGATGACTCACGAGGATCTGCTCGCTCGCGTCGATACGGAAGCCTGTCTCAAGTTTCTTTCGCGGATGGTGCGACACAAAAGCTACAGCCAGACCGAGGGCGAGCGAACGCTCGCTGCCTTCATGGCCGAGCAGATGACCGCGCTCGGGCTCGAGGCCGGCGTCAGGCCGGTGGAGGGCGAGCGGGTCAATGCGGTCGGAATCTGGCGCGGCGCGGGCGGGGGCAAAAGCCTTCTTTTCAATGGCCACCTCGACACCAACCCTGTGAGCGAAGGGTGGACGGTCGACCCCTGGGGCGGCGAGGTGGACGACAGGTTCATCTACGGCATCGGCGTGTCCAACATGAAAGCGGGCGACGCAGCCTATTTCTGCGCGGTGCGCACGCTCATGGATGCGGGAGTGCGGTTGAAGGGCGATGTCATCCTTACCTTCGTAGTGGGTGAGCTGCAGGGCGGCGTCGGCACGCTTGCACTGATCGACCAAGGGCTGCGCGCGGATTTCTTCGTCAATTCCGAGCCGACCGATCTTGCCGCGCTCACCATGCACGCGGCGGCCTTCACCTTTCTGATCGAGCTCGTCGGCAAGACGCGACATCTTTCGAAGCGCGAGGAAGCGGTGGACGCGATCCTCGCGGCCTGCGATCTGATTCCCCGCCTCGACGCGTTGAAGTTTTCGAACGCACCAACGCCCGAGCACAGAGCGATCAACCGTGTGCATGTGGGCGTCGTTCACGGCGCGCTAGGCAAGGAACTGCATGAGTGGCGGCCGCCGCAGGTAGCGGACTTTGTGCGCATCAAGGGTTCTGGACGATATGCGCCGGGCCAGACCGAAGCGGGCGCGCTCGCCGACCTGCGTGCTGAGCTTGATGCCCTCGAAAGACGGTTCCCAGGGCTGAAATCATCGCTGACGCCGGAGCATCAGCTGGGCCGACCGGCCATGCCCTCCTTCGAGGTCTCCAGGCAGAGCCCGATTGTGCGGGCGGTCAATGCGGCGTACCGCGAGGTGCGTGGCGTCGACCAGCCGACTGGGGCCGTCACGCCGCCCGGCTTCTACGGTACCGATGCGGCTCATCTCTTTCGCAAGGGCGGGATGGAAGGGATCGTCTGCGGCCCGGGCGGCCGCTATAATACGATGCCGGATGAGCGTGTGGATATCGCTGATTTCATCGATATGGTAAAGATCTACATGCTCACCATGCTCGCAATGTGCGGTGAGGCTTAGCGCAAGAGGCAGAGACTCTGGACTCCGGCAAGGGACAGGCCACGACACCGGAGATTGATCCGAGGGGGCGCTTTTTTTGCGCACTCTAAGGTAAGGACTGACTGATTGAAATCCTGCTTCCGTCATCGATGACGCCAAATTCTACGAAGTGCAGAGATATTGCGCGCTCACCAAACATTGCTCGGATGGATGCCAGAGCGTAACGGTGCCCGCCTCGTGGAACGCGCTGCCCTCCGATCTGTAGGACATCGTCGAACGTACGTTCGAGGCGGGGGTGCTGCTCGAGCATGCCGATCTGGCTGCCAGGTTGCCGTTTGCAGGAGTCCGGATCGGAGTTGGTGCCACGGTGAGCAAAGCGGGGGAGAATACGTCACTGTAGCGCATGATGTTGCTCGGCGTGCAATTTTGGCTCTCACTCATGTGTGGACAGCCCAGTAAGTTAAAGGCGGAGCGTTGGGAAAATAACGACGGTTCGAATGCGGTCAGGTGTCCCGCCCTTGTTTTTGCGGCTCGAGGGCCGCTGGCCCAGATGGGTTCCGAGAGCGTGCAGCTCGAATTTCTCACAGTGAGAGCAACGCGAAAGGCGCAACTCTCATTTTGGGCGGAAAACTCTCTGTTTAACGGCAATTGCAAGCCGTCGATTTGCCGCGATCTCGGTCTCAGTCCGAGAAACAATCTGGCGGAGGATCATAGCAATGAATCTCACGACCCTTTATGTTGATCCAACAAAGAACCCCATCCCCAGCATCCCACACTGGGCTCTCGGCCAGTTCCGCTTGGCAATTCAAGACGCTTTCGATTGATCCCATATCTTCGCTTTCCCTTCCGACTTGTGCTTCTTCTATTGGTGTTCCCGTCTTCCGTTAGGCTGCGTCTGCTGCCATATCGAGAACCAATCTGCTGAGGACTTGCTCGTAGGCCAGCCTCGTTGGTGCGTCGTCGACGCGAATAAGCAGAAGCTTGTCAGTGGCGGTCGTATGGGTGCGGCCGACCGCGCCAAGACACAAGGCGGCCTACAGGGCCCGACGAGACTGAGAGCGAGCGCCGATCACCTCGATCTCATTCTGCTTCAGACTCGTTCTTGACTGGATTACAGCTGATACAGCATACTTTCGAATACAGTTGCACATGGTGCAGCTGCGAAAAGCCCGAATGGGCTCGCCCAGGGAGGAAGCACGAATGCTCATCAATTGGAGGAAGGTCAGCAATTTCGGCATCGGCCTCGTGGCTTCGGCGATCGGGCTTGCTGCGCTTGGCGTGGGCGCGGTCCAGGCAGCGGGCAAGCCGACCATCTATGTGATCGGGCCCAGCCTTACTGATCCTTTCTGGATCACGGAAGAGAACGGGGCCAAACAGGCGGGCCACGACTTCGGAGTCAATGTCGCATTCGAGGCACCCGCCCAAGATACCGGCGATATCGGAATGATTCCCCTTGTCCAGGCCGCCATCGCGGCCAAGCCTGAGGGAATCGCAATCGATTATACCTCGAAGGCCATGGAGGGGGTCACGACGGCCGCACTCAACGCAGGCATTCCGGTCGTGCTCTACAACAATGATCGGTTCGAGGGAGACAACGGACCGACAGACAAACGGATCCTCGGTCTCGCCTTCGTCGGTCAGGACGAATCGACTTCCGGCGAGATCCTTATGAAAGCCTTCCTTCCCTCGCTTCCAGCCAAGCCCTGCACGGTGCTGATCGTCAATCCCTTTCCGACCGCATTCGTGCTGACGCTGCGGGCGGACGGCGTGAAGCGTGCGTTGAATGCCGTTCGCTATCCTTACAAAGATCTCGTTGCCACTGCCGATGAAGGCCAGAATCTCTCCTTGATCAGTGCCGCCCTGCAGGCGGATCGCAGCATTTGTGCCATCGTCGGGCTGGGTAACCCTGCGGCGAACCCCGCCGCCGAATATGTTGGGCAGCATCACCTCAATGTCGCGGTGGCGACATTCGATGTCGGCGCGGAGGCCGCCAAGCTAATCGAGGCGGGCTGGCTGAGAATGGCAATTAATCAGCAGCCTTTTCTGCAGAGTTACCTGGCGGTGCAGAACCTGGTTTTTCATGTCACGTACGGCCTAAGCCCGGTCGACGTCGATACAGGGACGTCGATCGTGGGCAGGAAGAACATCGGCGTTATCCAGGCCTGCATCAAAGCCGGCCGCTGCTGAGCCCCGCTGCCGGCTCGGCCGAGCACTGCCGCATCGGCCGCTGGCTGGCGGCTTCCCAGTCTCCGCGACAGACAGCAGCGAAAGAGCGATGTCCTACAACACCTCGCACAAAGGTATGCCTGCTTCGATTTCCTCTCGCGGTCGAGCGCGGATAAGAGCGTTTGCGGAGTCGCTCCTGGATGTGCGCGAGCTAGCACCAGGCCTAGGCCTGCTTTTCGTCGTTCTCTTCTTCACGCTTCAGACAGAGAATTTCTGGTCTCCTGAAACGATGACGGCGATAAGCTCGGTGGCATCCACGATCGCCATCGTGGCGGTCGGTGTGACGATGCTCATGATAAGCGGCGAGTTCGATTTGTCCGTAGGCCAAAACTTCGCGTTCACGCCGATTGTCTGGGCCCTTCTCTTCGTCAGTGATGGCATCAACCAATGGCTCGCCTTAATCGCTGCGCTCGGGCTCGCGGGCACTGTCGGAGTTATAAATGGACTGATCACGACCGTGTTCGGCATTCCGTCGTTCATCACCACGCTAGGCATGTTTTTTGTTCTGGAAGGGTTGAACAACCTGCTCATCACAGGGCATCAGCTCATTATGTTCCAGCCAAGCATTACGATGTGGCTGCTCGGGGCCCAGATTGGCAATACTCCCTTTTATATGCCGCTGGTGTGGATGGTCATCATCGCCTTTGTATTCTGGTTCGTGTTGACCCACCTGCGATACGGAAATTGGGTTTTTGCGACGGGCGGCAAGGTCGGGCCGGCCAAGGCAATGGGGGTTGCCACCATCCGCGTGAAGCGCATCAATTTTGTCATGAGTGCATTGCTGGCTGGCCTGGCGGGGTGCATGCAGTTCTCGTATCTCCATACCGTCACCCAGGGACAAGGACAGAATTACGAGCTATTGGCCATCACTGCGGCGGTTCTGGGGGGGACCTCATTGTTTGGCGGCGTAGGGACCGTCTGGGGTAGTGTCATCGGGGCCTATCTGTTGGCTACGATTCAGATCGGGTTGGTTTTGATCGGTGTGCCGGGGTCGTTTTACGTCACGTTCATCGGCGTTCTGCTGGTTATCGTTGTGATCGCAAATGTGCGACTTGGCCGCTTTGGAGGCAACCAGGCGTGAGCCGGAGCCCCGTCGTCGCGGATGGGGCCATTTCGGTGCCCGAGAAAAGGCCCGCGGTCGACCGAACCCGTGAACCGCTTTTCGAGTTACGTTCGATTTCTCACAGTTATGGTCGCAACAAGGCTATCTTTGATGTCAATTTGGTGGTGTGGCCAGGTGAGGTCGTCGCCTTGGTCGGCGATAATGGCGCCGGAAAATCGACCCTTCTGAAGATCTTTGCCGGCTATCTGGAGCCGACTTCGGGAAGCTTGAGATTTATGGGGGAGGAAGTCCGTTTCAGGACGCCTGCCCGCGCGCGGGCTTTGGGAATCGAAGCGGTTTATCAGGATCTCGCCATTGTCGATCAGCTAAGCCTCTGGCGGAATTTTTTTCTTGGCAAGGAAATCGTCCACAAGGTCGGTCCTCTACGGATCCTTCGGCGGAGGCGAATGCGCCGGGAAGCAGAAACCGCGGTCGCAAAGCTGGGCCTTACACGGATTCGCTCCGTAGAGCAGCCAGTTTTGGCGCTTTCTGGGGGCGAGCGACAATCCGTAGCGATCACGCGGGCGATTTATTTCGGTGCTAAGCTCCTTCTGCTGGACGAACCAACCGCCTCTCTCTCGGTGCGGGAAACACGCAACGTGCTTGCGTCGATCGAACGGGCCCGCGATCATGACTTGGGCGTGCTCTATATCGACCACAATATGAGTCATGTCCTTCCCGTCGCCGACCGGGTTGTTCTTCTTGAACATGGGCGAATCGTGCGCACCATCGATCGCGGCGAAGTCGGTGTCGAAGAGCTTCAGGAGCTGATCGCTAGGCGCGCGCAAAAGATTGATTGCTAAAGCGATGAAGGGAATAGGCAACATATTTTTGGCGGATCGTGAGGCGAGCTGGTCGTGAGGACGAGGATAGGATTGTAGCTGGCGCTGCCCGAACCACTTGTGGTGGAGGCGGCTGCTCGCGCTAAACCGGACTGGGTTGGACTCGATCTTCAACACGGTGCCTGGGATCTTGGCACGGCGTTTCGCGCAATTCAGTTGCTGGACTGACTAGGCATGGCAGCGTTGGTGCGGGTCTCCGAGCAGGAACTAGCGCTCATTCCACGTCTGCTCGATCACGGGGCGGCCGGTGTCGTCGTGGCGATGGCCTCAAGCGCCGCACTCGTCGAGGAGGCCGTGCGCCGTGCACGTTACCAACCTGAGGGTGTGCGTAGTTTCGGCGGGCAGCGCTATGGCATGCACCAAGCGCCAGCCGCAGTCTCGGAGATCCGCCCACTTGTCTTTCCGATGATCGAGGACCGCCGCGGCGTCGCCGACATTGAGGGGATCGCGGCGGTCGAAGGTATCGCGGGGCTGCATATCGGCCCGGTGGACCTTGGCCTAGGCCTTGGTCTGGATTCTGCCGACCCTCGTTACGGAGCTGAACTGCGCAATATTCTTTCGGCCGGGCACGCGGCCCGTCTCCCCGTTACAATGCACGCGGTACGCGTAGAACAAGCATCACAGTGGTCACAGATGGGTGTCGACGAGCTGGTGCTCACTGCTGATATCGAGTTGCTGCGAAGTGTCTTGAAAACCCAGGTTGCAGCGGGGAGGCAGGCCGGTTCGGTCTAATCGGGCCGCAGAGTTTTCGGCCCTATCAAGCGCAATCTGCGCGGTCAGAAGCGCAAGGCGGAGACTTTTGCCCTTGAAGGTTGTTTAAAGGCGGTGCGGAACCCATGGACTCGCGTGCTTTTGTTACGATACCCGGTTTTGATCCAGCACTGCTGAGCCCGTTGAGTTATATTTCTGGAGCACCCTTTTGACGTCGTCAGATCGCCAGACGAAGGTAGTTCTCACCGAGAAGGCCGATGATCTCGTTGGTGCTGAAGCCCACGTTCTCGAATTCGGTAATGCGATCGCCGAACTGCTCGGGCTGAATGAAATCCCAGGGCGGCGGCGAATAACTCCTCGGCCAGCGTTCACCATGGCGATGAAAGAAACCGTAGTCGCTGCCCTCGAGGAACATGAAATCTAACCCAAGGCCCACATGGTCTGCCCCAGCGATGCCGGCAATATGAGCAGCATGCCTCGCCATCGCGGCGGGGATGTCCTTGCCTGGGACACCCAGAAACATGCCGACGCCGTTAATGCCGATATAGCCACCCCGACCGGCCGTGGCTTTGATCTGGGCGTCCGAGACGTTACGCTCGTGATCATAAACGGCATGGGCATTGGAATGCGAAAAGATCGGTGGGCGTGCCGACGGCATTTCGAGCACCTCGAAGCTCGTCCGTTCGCCGCAATGGCTCCGATCAACAATCATCCCGGCCTCGTTCATCCGCTCGACGAGACGACGCCCGACCGCCGAAAGTTCGGCGTTACGTGGTTCGTGGCAGCCATCTGCAAAGAGATTGGATTCGTTGTAGGCAAGGATTGAGCGCGTAACCCCGAGACGGTGAAAGGACTCAACAAGGTTGACATCGGGAACGAAGGGCGTGGCCGACTAAAAATGAAACGCGATCGATAGACGGCGCTCGGCATTCGCCCGGCGGATTGCCGCCGCGTCGGACACGATCTGCACCCGCTCGCCAAGCTGGCCGAGTTCACGTACCAAGAAGCCGTAGCGTGCCATGGCCGTCTCAGGCCCGTCGCGCCCAGCGGCGACGGTCAGGGAGATGTGGTCGCAACCGTGATCGTGAAAGCGCGCGAGCTGTTCGCATAGGTCAGCGCCGGGTGGCAAGAATTCCGCAGTCCAAGGCAGGAGCCCATCGCAGAAGATTGCGTCCTCGAGCCAGGGCCTCTGGGTACGCCAGGCAGAAACAAGGCCGGCTCTCGTCATCGGAGCTGCAATGCCGTCCGAACCCGCGCGCCGAGACCCTTTAGCCGCGACACCTTCTCGTTGGCGAAGACGAAGCGAATATATTGGTCTCCATGGCTCTTGCCCCAGCCAGACATCGCCGTGGCGCACACGCTTTCCTGAAACAAGCGTGCCGACATAGTGGCACCGTCGATGCCAAAATCGGAGACGCGCAACAGCAACGACCACCCTCCGGCCGGAATGCCGAACGGTAGATCCGCGAGCTCTTCGACAAGCACGTCTCGTCTCGCCTGAAGTTCAGCGACGTAGGTGCCCAGGGACTCTCGTGAGTTTTCGAGGGCAGTGGCAACAGCGTCCTGCGCGATGCCGACCGGGACAACAACATTGGTGAGAGAGACCGCGACAAGGTCGGGTATGAAAGCCTCGGGTGCCACGATCCATCCGACCCGCCAACCGATCATGCGCAGTTCCTTGGCGGAGGAACCGACAGTGATGGTTCGCTCCGCCATGCCTGGCAGCCCGGCCGGATGAATGGTAGTCCGGCCATCAAACAACAGCCTCTCCATAGCTGTGTCGAGGATTAGGATCAGATTGTTGGCGACACACAGGTCGGCAATGAGGATCCAATCGTTCCTATCGAGAAAGCCGCCGGACGGCATCGAGGGCGACATCAACAGCATCGCCTTCACGTTCGGGCTGATCGCCTGACGGAGGGCATCTCGATCAAGGTGCCATTCCGCTGCCGGCGTAAAAGTGAACGGAACGAATTTCGGCACACCGCCGGCGAGGCGAACGCGGTTGATCAGTCCGGCGTAGGTCGGATCGGTGACGATAACCTCGTCGCTCACCTCGACGATCGCCAGCAAGACATTGAGGATGCCGGAAAGCCCGCCCGCTGAAATGACGCAATTTCGCGCCCCGGAATAGCTTACACCACTCAGGCACGAGACATGCCGAGCGGCCACGTCGCGCAGCCGCGCCTGCCCGATGAACGGCAGATAGCTGTTATCGTCATCAGTCGATGCGGCCCGGCGTGTTCCTTCGATGGCTGCTGCATCTGGAGGAATGTCGGTATCCAGATTCTCCAGTCTGAGGAAATCCTTGCCAGATGCATCGGCGAGCGATCCCATTCGGTCGACCCCGATGCCAGCGATATATCGCAACCGAGCAGGGCGCGCCCGATGCATGGCCATTCCCAGTTTCATAGATTATCTATGAAACCATGAGCGTTATCCCCTCGCAAGAGCAGGACCCAAGCAAGTCCGTCGCCGACGTGATCGTGGACGTCCTCGCGAGAAGAGTTGTGCTCGGTGAACTGCAACCGGGCCGAAAAGTGGGCCAGGACCTGATCGCGGCTGAATTCCGGGCGAGCCATGTCCCTGTGCGGGAGGCATTCCGCAGGTTGGGGGCGCGGGGGCTTCTGGTCATTGAGCCGCGACGCGGCGTGAGGGTCGCCCCGATGAATCCGTCAGCTATCCGTGAAGTGACGGAAATGAGAGCGGCGCTTGAAGTACTTGCACTCCAGCATACAGCGCCCAGGTTGGCCAGCGCCGATCTCGACGCCGCTCGGCTTGCGATCGCCGACGGAGAGGCAGGTTGTGAACTCATTGTGTGGGAAGGAGCCAACAGGCACTTTCATCGCGCCATCACCGCGCCGTGCGGAATGCCGCGCCTGATGGTCGCGATTCACGATCTCCAGCGGTCAAGCGCCCGCTTTCTTTTGGCTACTTGGAGAGATCTTGATTGGCAGCCTCGTTCCGACGCCGAACATCGCGCCATCATCGAGAACATCGAAAGCGACAACATCGAACATGCTTCAGCGCTTCTGCGAACTCATATCCCGGCCGCAGGCCGTGCTTTGATGGACCATCTCGATAAATGAAGTTAGAAGACCCAGCCTGCATCAAGTTCGCGCCTTTTGCGATGGTAAATTACAGGTTAGCTAAGCGCTCCTTCAGGCGCTTGCTGGGCGGCCTGCAGTACAAGCCTCAGCGTATCGTCAACGGACGGCTGCGCAGCCAGAGCGTTGGCCAGCGCGCCGTGCTGGTGGCTATGATGCATCGAGAAAGCATTTACCTCTCCAGCCGTGCCGGGAGCTTGCATCGACCAACCCGACAATGCGAACGACAAAACTGTTCTTGGCGCACGTTCTTAGCAACGTCCTGACTTGCTGCCAGACTTCAATTTGGCGATCGCACTTTTGGGCGCCGAGAAAATGACGCGAGTCGACGTTGCGCTGACCGCGTGCTCGGCCGGAGCCATGGAAAAATGCGCCAGCAAAATCGCGCTGCAATGAGCGAGCGCTGAAGAGGCGTCGGCGATCAAGCGATTGTGCTCGGTGAGGTCGCCAGCCGCGAGAGCCGCACGCGCACCAGGCACGACGAAAGTCTCGAGTGTGGCGGTCGACCCGCGTTGGCGCGCGAGATCTCGAAATTCTTCCTCCATCGAAGTGACTGCGGGTTCGAAAGTCGCAAGCATGCCAATCCGCCCCCCAATATCCAACGCGGCTTCGAACATGGCCTCGTTTGGTTTCAGGACGGGGATTGGCAGGGCACGTGCCGCGGCTTCGATAGCTTCTCCAAACGCCGAGCATGTGAACAGAATTGCGTCCGCTCCTGTATCCGCTACGTAGGAGGCAAGCGACACTATCCGTCGTGAAAGTTCGGGGCTCAGTCCGCCCGCCGCCTCGCGATCGGGCGCGAGGGAATCGTCGAGCAGATTGGCTCGCCGAACCTCAGGCCACAGAGATTTGAAGGCATCCTCGACGGGTTGCATTGCCGCCTGCACGGCATGGATCAGCCCGATTCGTGTCATGGGAAGCCCTCAATAGCGATCGATGTTGGCACCTGGCGAGCACCGGTCAGTTGACCCCCGCTTCAGGCGAGCAGACAGGCCCGGTTGACAGTGGCCGATCGTAGGGACTGCAGGATAGGCCATCGGGAAGTCGACCCTCCATGCCTCGGTACGGGCTTGGCCAGGGGCGCGATGCCGCGCTCGGGTGTCGAGTTGAACATCGGACAACATCTGAATGAGACTCGCTGGCCCAGGAGGGCGTGAAGCCAGGCACGTGGGTTGTGCGATGTTCGAATAGCATCTCCGATGATTCCGGCGCGCGATCACAAGGTCGCGACGACTGCCTCGATTCCGGGCCTCGGGATCGCGCTGCGTGGCGCCCAAAACAAGCACAGGCGGCACGCTGAGGTTGGTCAGCACACCGAGCAGGCCACTGACACGCGGCAGTTTGGTGAGAGGTCTGAGGGAGCGAGACACCGTCGTGACCTCGCTGGATCAAGCTTGTCGAAGGGTCGCATCGGCCGGCACATCGGCGGTGCGGATGCCGGCCGCCACCTCGTAGCAGAGCCGAGATGCAAGCAGATGCTGACTACACAGGCGTACGAGGGATGCCGCGTCATGGGCCTCGATAGCCTCAATCATCAACCAATGCTCCCGGCGGGATTGTTCGAGATAGCCCGGATAGGTCAGGCAGTAGAAGCGAATGCCATGGGTTCGTAGCGCAAACTGCTTAATAGCCTCGGCGAGGTAGTGGTTGCCGGTCTTAGCGAACAAATGCTCGTGAAATTCAACGTTGGAGCGAAATACCCGACCGAGATCCGCGCTCGCGACCGCCTTGTCGTGCATGCCCTGAATGCGCCTAAGGTCATCAAGATCGGCTTTGGCCATCGGCATGGGCACAAGGCGAGCAGCGTGCGTCTCCAACAGATTACGGACCACATAAAGCTGTTGAATATCTTCCGACGCATAGGCGCGGACTATGGCACCGCGATTTGGGATTCGTTCGACCACGCCCATCTGCTCGAGCCCCGCCAAAGCCTGCCGGATTACATGGCGTTTCACCGCGAAGCGGCGCATTAGGTCGTCCTCGACTAGCCTCTCGCGGGGATGGAGCCGCCCGAGGACAATGTCCTGCTCCAAAGCGCTGATGACGGGGCTGAGCGTGTCAGCGTCCT
>JASHRV010000270.1 GCA_030037175.1 Acetobacteraceae bacterium | reverse complement strand
CGTGGCGACCGCGAGCTCTTCGACACCGGCTTCACCCTCAATCTGCTGCGCGCGCTCCTCATGGGCGCGGCACTCGCGATCGGCGCCGGACCGATCGCCCACTTCTTCGGCGATCCGCGCCTCAAGGGCATCGTGCTCGTGTTCGCCGCGATGACCGCGTTCACGGGGCTCACCAATATCGGGACCATCGAATTCCGCCGCCACATCGCCTTCGACAAGGAATTCATCCCGCAGGTCGTGCCGCGGATCTTCTCCGTCGCGATCGCGCTCACCGCCGGCATTCTCCTGCGCAGCTATTGGGCGCTGGTCGTCGGCATCGCCTCCGTGACCGTGCTCGGCGTGATCTTCAGCTACTGGATGCATCCCGACCGGCCGCGCCTCGCGCTCGGCGCATGGCGCCGGGTGGCCGAATTCTCCCTCTGGATGTGGGTGGTCGGGCTGATCACGTTGGCGCGCACCCAGGCGCCCATCCTGATCATTGGGCGCCTGATCGGACCGGCGGCGGTCGGGATTTTCTCGATCGGGAGCGAGGTGGCAAACTTTCCCGCGACGGAACTGGTCATGCCGCTGAGCCGCGCCTCCTTCTCTGGATTCGCAGCGGTTCGCCGGAGCGGCGACAGCGGCGGCAGCGCCTTCCTGCGCATTTTGGGCGCGATGGTCCTCATCACTCTGCCGGCTGGTACGGGCATCTCCGCGGTCGCCTACCCGGTCGTCGAGCTCGCCTTCGGGCCGGCGTGGATGAAGGCCGTGCCGCTGGCGCAGATCCTCGGCCTCTCGGGAATGCTCGGTCTGTTCGGCTGGATCAGCGCCACGCTCTTCGCTGCGCACGCATGGCTGAGGCCGATGGCGAAGATGAGCGGTGCGGCAACGATCGTCTGCGCGCTTGCCGTGGCGCTTCGGCCTCATCGGGGCCGCTATCGGCGTCGCGATCACCGATGCGTTCGGCCAGCTGGTCCACCTCCGCGCAACGCTTCGGCACCTCGGGCTTCGCCTCGGCGCTCTCCTCGCCCGCGTGTTGCGGAGCCTGATCGCGACCGCGATTATGGCGCTCGTTCTCACCTGGCTCCGAGTGGGCTGGGTGGACTTCTCCGGCGAGGGATGGGTGCTCGGCGGCCGGCTGTTGGGCACGGCCGCCATCGGCACCCTGGTATATGTCATTGCTCTGCTCGGGCTCTGGATCGCGGCGGGGCGACCGCAGGGAGCCGAAACAGACCTGCTCGGCGTTGCCGCGCGGATGACGAGGCGGGCAGCAGCCACATGCCGGCGCGTTTGCGGCGGCGGGTGAAACGCCTTGCCAATTCGGATGAACTGGGTTGGGACGGCCTCCATGCGTCGAGAGGATATTCGCCCTAATTTTCGCCAATCAGAAAACAAAGATAATGGGGATCTTGTGACGGTGTGTAGCCCCGCATCTATGCATCATGAGGGCCGAAATGTTGGAGCTTCGTCCGAACTGCGAGTGTTGCGATCGGGATCTCCCGCCGGAGAGCGCCGACGCCCGCATCTGTTCCTTCGAGTGCACATTCTGCGCTGAGTGCGCACAGGCCGTGCTTGGCGGCGTTTGCCCGAATTGCGGGGGCAATCTCGTCGCGAGGCCGATCCGGCCTGCGCAGGCGCTCGCTCGCTTTCCCGCTTCAACAAAGCGGGTGTTGAAGGCCGAGGGGTGCAAGCCGGTAGCAGCCTAAGACCGGGGTTCGGTCAGAGAGGAAGCAAGTCAGCCTGACGGGCCTCGCCCCGTAGCCAGCAGGCTTGCCTGGCTGTGGCATCGCGAACAAAACAGGAATAGCGGATAAGCAGCGTCTGTCGTGGCTGACCGCATCCTATGCCCGTCTCCTATCTCGAGAGGCTGAGCCCCGAACAGCGACGGGCTGCCGAATACGGCGTTGTCCCGGGGGCGAGTATGTCTCCGCCGCTGTTGGTCATCGCTGGGGCAGGAACCGAGAAGACCAACGCCTTGGCGCAAAAGGTGGCGCACCTGATTGTCGGTGGCTCCGACCCAGGCCGGATTCTTCTGATGACTTTCTCCCGGTGGGCGGCCCCCGAGATGATCCGGCCCGCCGAACGGATCTGCCTAGGGAACGGGAAGATCTTGGTCTGCTAGGCCATGGGTGGGCGATCGGGCGATGGTTTAAGGCGACCGGCTGGGACCGCGGCTCGAACGATTGCGACGTTGTGAGCTCCTTAGGGCGACCACCTCATACGTTGTTTCTGCGCTGTGCGTGCGTTGGCGATCTCATCGATGCAGCTTTCCGCGCGCGACGGCGAGATCGGAAGTTCGGAGCGGTAGCGCGCGCCATAATCGATCAGAGGGCCGACGCTGTTTGCTAGGCACCGACGGAGTTCATCGCAGTTTCACAAAAGCATGGCGACCGCGGGCCGAAACTTCTTGTCGTTCAATTAAGCGACCTCGGAGACCATGTGGCGCATCCCGAACAGTTCGTTATGAGCCTTTTGGTGATAGCCGTCCCCGATCAGGTGCCGCAGGCATCCAATCCTCCACTAGACGATTTCCAATCCTGCTCGGTGCCGCGGCGCAACGGCGTAGACCCCGCGTAATGCCTACTCAATATATTCTACCCGCGTAGAGATGTGCCAACAATCCAAAATGCAGGTGATGGGCTCGCCGACGGCGGTGCGGACCAGACCCGGAAGAGCCGGTTCACTGTCGCTCAGGACCGTGACGGCACAGCCAGGCTTCCGTCCTTGTTCTCGAAGGGCCTGGCGCAACGTCGACAGCGGCGCATCCGCACCCTTCGGTGCAAGAGCAAAGGGCCATGGCTGCTTTCCTGCCACTTCGATCTTGCCCACGATGACGTCGATGTGTCTCGATTGATAGCCGTGAGCGGCCCGAATGTGAGCTCCGTCAATCACCACCATCATCTGGATGGGGGGTCGATGTTCGGCTCGGGTTTGGGCGATCTCGTGGTCGCGCTTTCGAGATCGGTAGCGACAGGATGCGTTCGATTGCGTATGGTTGCGTGGTTCATTGGCCCACAGAGCGGGAGCATGTCCAGCAGCTGTACCGCCTAGCGACAGGTATGCCGGGCGCTCAGCTCCGCCTGAAGCCGGCGGAGTTCAGGCGTGCTCCGGTCAGGGAGCATCTCCGCCAGGAGTGACAACGCGACATCCACGAAGCCCCAGACATTCCCGCAGGGGCACGCGCTGATACGAGGCGCGTCAATGGCGATGGCGCCGAACAGAGTCTGGAGTTTGCGCGTTCGCTGATCACGCAGACGTCGAAGCTTCAACGAGCACAGGTGGTGAACTCCTCTATCTGGGCCTGAAGGATCAGACGCGCGAGTTCGCCGAGCAGGCTCTTCCCGACCGCCAGCGTCAGGCCCATTTCCTCGGCCGTGAGCCCGAGAACCCGGCGATCGCGCCTGCCAACCTCAATGGTCTCGACCTCTCCCCAGCCGTTTCTGGCCTCGAGCTTGACCACCCACTCCATGATCACCCTCATCCCACTGAAAGGACCGATCTTCCCCGCACCTCCTCATGCAGACCAGAATTTTTCCATTCCCGATTTCGATCATTGTGCCGTTGGCGTCGCCGCTCGTCGCCAGGAAGGCGCCCTCGATTGGGCCGAATAGAACGCACTTGCCGTTCATCAGTTCGGCCAGCACCTTGGCAACGTGTTGTGGGCCAGGCGCCGGGACCGATACGTGGTCGATCATCTGATTGCGCTCCTTGGCTGGACAATTCTACAGGCGCGCGAGCACTGCGGCCCCAGCCGTAACGTAGTGGCGTGGATGGACCGCCACATGTTGGGCCTTGACGCGAAGATCCCGCATCCGCCGCTGCAGCGGCGAGCTTTCGTACACGGCCCTGCTTCCGGCGAGCTCGAAGCAGCCTTCGGCGACGCGGACGCAGGCAGAGTTTATCCAGATCGCTGCTTGCAGTTGTTCGGCCACGCGGACCAGATCCTTTGTCGCCGATCGCTCGGGATTTTGCCAAACATGGGCGATCTGCGTCTCAAGCAACGCACGCGCCGCCATGAGCTCAGCATCGAGCCGTGCCAGGCCCTCCTTGAAGCGGTCGGTCTCCACCAGCGGAGTGGTGATGAACATTTGTTTGACGCCGGCGCGCGCCAGTTCGGCCAGATCCATGATGGCGCCCTCGGCGATCCCCACAGCGGCGGCGCCATGCAACAGCACGAGGACCTCGGGGAATTTGCCGAAGATGGGATCAGGTGCGAACGAGGCTCCGAACGGAAACTCGAAAAAGTTCGAGTCGGGAACAAACACGTCCGTCAACGCGACATCGTGGCTGCCGGTGCCCCTGAGGCCGAATGTATGCCAGGTGTCCCGGATCTCCCAGTGTTCGGCCGGCATGAGACAGGTGCGGATCATCGGGCCGGGTCCATCCGAGGCGTCGATAGGGGAACCGCCCTCCATCATCACGCAAGTGCCTGCTATCCACTCGGCGTTCTGGCACCCGCTGGCAAATGGCCAGGCGCCGGTAACCTTCCATCCTCCGGGAACACGTTCGGCTGTGCCGGCTGGCTGACCCGCACCGGCAATGATGTGATCCTTTCGGTCCTGGTAGATTTGCTCACACAAGGCCGGGCTCGCGAGGAACGGCATCAGGGCTCCGATTTGGCCAATCATGGCATTCCAGCCCACCGAGCCATCGAGCCTGGCCAGGGCCGTGACCGCCCGAAAGGCACTCAGCGGGTCGAGTTCAAGGCCGCCGTAACGCCGAGGCACGAGCATGCCGTAAATCCGTGCTGACCTCAGAGCGGACACGAGCTCCAGTGGCAGTCGCCGACCTTGCTCAATCTCCGGAGCGAGCCGCGCGACCATCGGCCCGAGCGCAGCGATGCGCGAAAGCACATGATCCACTGTTGCCTCGTCAGGGCTCCGGGCGTTGGTGGCTGCCGATCGCTGCTTGTTGAGAAGCGTAGTCATCGAAACTATCCTCCAAGTGGAGAGCAAGAAAGCGGCAGTCTGCATTTGGCGAAATACGGTTCGATTGCAGCTCACGGGGGATGCGTTTCAGACGTAACCGAACAGGTTTGCCCTTTGGAAACGAGGTGGCGACGCGAAGACCCTAGGCATCGCAGCGGCGCTCGAAGACCTGGAACCGGGCGGTGTAATCGCCAAAGCCCCACCGCCCGTTGGCCGTCATCAGGCTCCAGCAAGCTGGCGCAACCGTCTGGCAGTCCGAGCGGAGCGCAGCAACGTCACCAGGAATGGCCAGCGCGTGAGATCGGGCCGATCATCGCACAGCGGTTAAAAGGAGCACCCGCACGAGCAACACGACCGCTGCGCCCACGGCCGATACGATGACGAGCAAAATCGCCAGCGCGGCAGTGTTGAGCGGTTGCGGCCCTGGCGGATCATCGTTGTGATAGAACCCGCCGCTACGAACCATCATATCCTTTGTCTCCGGGCGTCAGGCGTACCATTTCGCGGGGCAGGCGTCGGAGGCATCGCCTCTGCGCGGGTGCTCATCGGCGAGCCGCGATAGGGCCCTCGATAAGCTCGACTTGACGTTCAAAGCGATCGAGCGCCCGATCGAAAATCACCCAGGAATTCCCTGTCGTCTCCAACACGGATACCGTCGGCCAGGGGATCGTCGGGTCGACGAATGTGCCAAAGGCGATGCCGATAAGGTTCGCGACAAATTCGGCGTACCAGAACATTGTGAAACCGCAGTCGGGGCAAAAATGGAGTTCGATCTTTCGCCCCGAGTCGCTCCCGCGCACGTAGACCTTGTTCGGCCCCTCGGTGCGTACCCGCGCTTTCGGGAAAATGGTGCTGACGCCGAAGGGTGAGCCGGGACGGCCTTGGTACTCAATGCAATGACAAGCGCCCACAAACGCCGGCTCGCCGCTCACCTCCGTGCGCAGCGAGCCGCAGCAGCATTGCGCAATCCTGATCATAGCGAAACCTCCGGCAGCGGGATGGCGGACGCGAAGACACCATCGGGGTCGAAGCGGCGCTTGAGGATGCGGAGCCGGGCGGCGTTGCCGCCATAAGCCCAAGCCGTCTGTTCGCGATCCTCTGGGCCGAGCAGGTTGGCGTAGCCGCCTGGCAGGGCAAACGGGGCGAGGTTCTGCCGGAGATCTTGTGCCCAGCGCCGATGCGCTACGCCGTCATCCCCATCCGGCTTCCAACCAGCGATGATCTCCACCATGAAGTGCTCGCGGCGGAGACCGAATGCGGCGGCGTCGGGCGCAAACCGCGTCGCGGCGCCGTGGAAGTGGTGCCAGAAGACCGAGCAATGCGGTGACGTCGCGCGAGCCATCGCCGCGATGATCGCGTCGGCGACGCCCGAAGTGAGCGCGGGCAGCCAGCACGTCCGAATCTCCCAGTGGCAGCCGTCCGCGGCCTGCACCCACGCGTCGACCTGGTCGAGCATGTCGGCGTAGCTCGCCGGTCCGACCTGCGCGGCAAGCGGCGTGCCGAGGGCCTGCACGTCTTCCATGACACGCTCGCCCTGGCATCGTTCGCCATTCCATAGCGGAGCGATCATGACGACGGGTTCGCCGTCCGGGCCGGACATCAGGCCCACGGGCACGCCGAGTTCGTCGGGTCCGGTCGCCGCGAATGCCGCGTAGCGGCGCAGGACCGTGCCCGTCTCGTTCCACTTGTAGATGACCGATCCTGCGAGCATGTCGCGCGCCGGATGGAGGCGGACGCGGATGGAAGTCACGACGCCAAAGTTGCCGCCGCCACGCAACGCCCAAAACAGCTCGGGCTCCGCGTCGGGACCGGTCGTTACGCGCTGCCCGTCCGCCAGCACGATTTCGGCGCCGAGCAGATTGTCCGCCGCGAGGCCGCAGGTCCCGCTGAGGGGGCCGTAGCCGCCGCCAAAGGTCAGGCCGGCGATCGCGATCGTGCCGCAGTTGCCCAATGCCGCAACCAGATCGTGAGCAGCGGCGGCAACGGCGACGTCCATGGCCCGGGCGCCGCCCGCGACGGTGGCCACCAGCGCTCGCGGGTCCACTACCACATCCCGCATCCCGGTGAGGTCGATGACGGGCCATCGTCGCGCAGGGCGCGCCCCGCCCAGTCGTGCCCGCCGCTGCGCACCGACAGCTTCAAGCCGCGGCGCCGCGCGGCACGCACCGCTGCCCGCACGTCCTCGGGTTGTTTGCAGAACGCGATAATCGCCGGGCGGCGACGTACGGCACCGTTCCACACACGCGAGCCCTCGTCATAAAGCGCCTCCCCCGGCAGCGCCACGCGGCCGGCTATGGCAGCCCGCAGTTCGCCCGCACAGCTTGAGCTGATCCGATCCATTGAACCCAGCATCGTCGCACTCCTGTCGGCCACAGGAAGCACGTTATGGCGCCTGCAAACTGCATTCCTGTTGCGCAGCAAAGGATTCGTGTCTCAGCCGTAACCGGGCGATTGAACGACGCTCTTCACGACCTGAGGTGTTCGTCGGTTATTCGATATTGCCTCTCATGACGAGAGCAGGAAAATGTTAGTTGCGAAATCAGCATGACAACACGGCGCGGCACGCGACGCTTATTCAGTTCGACAGTCCGATTGGGTCCATATCGCAACCATTTCTCAGTGTATTGCCCGCTATCTTAGGCGTATTGGGGCCGGGGCCAAGGCGGAGACGCTGCTGAGCCTGGAGCCGACCTACAACGCTCGGGTCGTGCGGCTGCAAGACGCGGCTCAGCCGGAGAAACGTTTCCGGATTGTCGTTACAGCCACTTCGCCAGTCGGTGCCCGCATATCGACGTTTATGAAGCTGTTCAAACGGGCCCTCCTTCCGGCAGATGGGCGTGATTTCCGATCAGCAATTCGCGATCTGGCTCTGCTGCGGAACGCTCTACGAACTTCCGCGCAAGGTCGGCACCCTGCCGCCAGGGACGCTATTCTGAGCGGCCTCTGTGGGCCAGAAACCCGAATACCGGCCAATAGCGATCAAGATCTTTAGCAGCCGAGATGAGGGCCGCACCTGGCGCTATCTTAGCGAGATCAGGTGCCCGAACAAAGGGGGTCTTTGGGAGCCGGAATTCACCCTCGGCCGAGATGACGCGCTGATCATGTTCTTCTCGGATGAAACCGATCAGGCGCGATATTCGCAGACGATCAGGAAGGTCAGAACTTACGACGGGGTGAATTGGCGTGACATTGGCTATGTGATCGTGAGCGATATACGGCGCGACCGCCCCGGTATGCTGATCGTTCGGCTTCTTTCGGACGGACAGTATATGATAACCGATGAATTGGACAAATTTGCGCAATTCATCGTCCACTACCGGCTATCCCATGAAGGCGGAACTGGGGCAATCCCACGAATATCGGCGCGGAAATCCGTCTGCCGAATGGTGTCTTCCCGGTGCGTGCACGGCCCTGCACTGTCATTCCCGATGGCGCGATCTTGCTTTCGGCACAGTTGATGGAAACGCCGCAGCTCATGCTCAGGACGCGGAATGGTCGTGTCCTGCCGGTGAATCGGGCCGGCAACCCTGCGACGCCTTTGCAGACCATCCCTGCTCCCCGTGCCCGTGCCGGGCGCATGGAGTAAAACCTGCCACAAGTATCAGTGGTGCCCAAACCACTCCTCCGTGCTCCTTCCCTCCGAAAACGGAAGGTGAGTTTTGGAATTCGCCTCCAGCTGGGCGGACAGCGCATGTACGACCTCCTATGCTTGTACGCCCTAGCCCTCCGCGGTTTGACGAAACGCAAACTAGCTGCGGCGACCGGCAGCGCAAGGCTGCCGGCTCGCCGAAGGTCGATACCAAGATGGTTGTACGGCTCCTCCAAGTGCAGGCCAGACGCTCGAATGCCATGCCGGGCCGTACGCACGATGGTGGCCAAACAAAGCGGCAAGTCCCACATCATCGTCATGCGCTACACGGGGTACATTTGGCTGCGCAATGCCGTCTGTCATTGGGCGCGTGTCGACGCCCAGTGCAATCCCAAGTTTTTGGGGTGGGTACGCGGCACTCCGCCAACGTGGCTGGTATCGCCGATGATCACCTCTCAACCTGCCGCAGGATTGCTCTCTCCAGTCCGGTCACCCGCCGCGACTGACGGTAGTCCCGTGCTTTAGTTGCTATCATTCCCGTCCGCTTCCCGGCGTTGCCGGGCTTTGATCACACACGAAACGCTGACCGCAAAACGCGCCGTCGCCTACCGTGCACTTAGATCATCTGCCGCCACGCAATCTTCGCCCGCAACTTCCGCCGGGAGCCTATGAACCACACCTCCTCTCCGCGTCGGCAAGTGCGATTCTAAATCATCCGAAACCACTCTAGCTGTTCGATCCCGGGTTTTGATGGTGCAGTCTTTTCACAAGCGTGGAAGGAAGCACTATGGGCCAGGTTCTGCATGGGAGCGCCACAACGACAGCGGCGATCCGTCGAGCGATACAGCATAGTCAAGAGAGCCTGAGGGTTCTGGCGAAGCGCTACGGGATCAACCAGAAGACTGTCGCCGAGTGGGAGCGCC
>JASHRV010000269.1 GCA_030037175.1 Acetobacteraceae bacterium | reverse complement strand
CTGGTGCCCCGCCCGGCAGCTTGTTATGAAAATTCCAGGCACACGTCTCAGGGAGGGGACAATGAACAATGCACGCGGCCCTGTGTTCGGCCGGCGTTCCATTCTCGCGGCAGGGCTCGCGGCCGGCGGCGGTCTCGGCCTGCCGCTCTTCTCGCCCCTGGCCGCGCGCGCCGCGGACTATCCGCCGCTCGGAACCTACCCCGCCGGCGTGTCCGGGGATTCCTGCTTCATCGGCCTCACCCCGCCGCTCACCGGCGCCTATTCGGCGGACGGCAAGGACCACTCTCTCGGCTATCAGCTCGCCATCGCCCAGATCAACGCGGGCGGCGACATTCCCTCCCAATGGGGGCTCAAGGGCAAGGGCGTGCTCGGCAAGACCATCCGCTACAAGATCGCGGACAGCCAGCTCAAGCCGAACGTCGCGGTTCAGGCGCAGACGCAGTTCATCGAGCAGGACAAGGCGATCATGATCTCCGGCTGCGTCAGCAGCGCAACCGCGATCGCGCTCGAAGAGCTCGCGCAGCGCATGAAGGTCATCAACATGGTCGGCTGCAGCGGCTCGAACGATACCACGGGGAAAGACTGCCGGCGCTACGGGTTCCGCTCCCAGCCTTCGGCCTATATGGCCTGCCATGCCCTCGGCCCGGTGATCGGCAAGGCGCTCGGCGCGAACCGCAAGGTCGCCTACCTGGTGCCCAACTACACCTACGGCTTCTCGGTGTTCGATTCCTTCGTGGACGCGACCAAGCCGTTCGGCTGGACGACCGCAAGCAAGCAGGTCGTGCCGGTGGGGGCGGCGGATTACAGCTCGGCGCTGATCAACATCGCCAACAGCGACGCGGATGTCTTCTGCAACATCGCCTTCGGCAATGATTCGGTCGCCTCGTGCAAGCAGGCCGACCAGTTCGGCGTGCTCAAGAAAATGAAGCTCGTGGTCCCGAACATCTCCTCCTTCCAGGCCCAGGAGCTCGGCGCGAAGATCATGGGCGGGGTGTACGGCACGTTCGATTTCTGGTGGACGCTCGAGGATACCTATCCTCTGGCCAAGGATTTCGTCGAAAGCTTCTACGCCGCCAACAAGTACCGCCCGAGCTGGGGCGCCCATATCGCCTATATGCAGACCTATGTCTGGGCGCTTGCGGTGGAGCGCGCCGGCACCTTCTATCCGGTGGAGGTGATCAAGGCGCTCGAGGCGTCGCAGTCGAACCCGTTCGATTCGACGCTCGGAAAGGTCTGGTACCGCGCGGAGGACCATCAGATGATCCGCCCGGTGCCGGTGGTGCAGGGCAAGACGCCGAGCGAGATGAAGAGCAGCGATGACTTTTTCACCGTGGTCGAGACGGTTCCCGGCGAGCAGGTGATCAACCCTGTGAGCGATCTCATGGGCTGCAAGCTCGGCTCCTACACGTAAAAGAGCCGATATTCCTGACAGCCGAAGGGGCGACAGCTAAGGCATGCCCAGCCTGCCGCTCCTTCTCGCCCAGGCCTTCAACGGGCTCGCCCTCGGCTCGCTTCTGGCGCTCGCCGCGAGCGGGCTCACCATCACGCTCGGCACGCTCGGCGTGCTCAACTTCGCGCACGGCGCCCTCTTCATGCTGGGCGCCTACGCCGCCTTCGTCGTGCTTGGCCACACGGACTCGTTCCTGCTCGCCGTGCTGGCCGGCGGCGCCTTCATGCTGCTCGCCGGCATCGTCTTCGAGCGGGTGGTGATCCGGCTCTATTACGACCGCCCGAAGGAAGACCAGATCCTCGTCACATTCGGCGTCGGCATCCTGATCGTCGAAGCCGTGCGCTTCATCTTCGGCGGACTCAGCCAGCGCGTGCCCTTGCCCGACTGGGGCGAAGGCATCGTGCGGATCGGCTTCATGTTCTATCCGAAATACCGCCTCGAAGTGATCTTCATCGTCGCCTTGGCACTCTTCCTTCTCTATCTCGTGCTCTACCGCACGCGCATCGGCCTCATCGTCCGCGCCGGGATCGAGGACGCCACGATGGTCAACATGCTCGGCATCAATGTCCGCCGGGCATTCATGCTGGTCTTCGCGGTCGGCGTTCTGGCGGCCGGCTTCGCCGGCATGGTCTATGCGCCGCTCGTGTCGGTCGACCCTGACATGGGCGAGAATTTCCTCGCCGAATCCTTCGTCGTCATCGTCATCGGCGGCCTCGGCTCCTTCCCCGGCGCGGTCGCGGGCGGGCTCATCGCGGGCGAGATCATCAGCCTCACGAGCGCCTTCAACCCCGATTACTCGTACGTGATGCTCTACGCGGTGATGGCGCTCCTCCTCGTCGTCCAGCCGCAGGGCCTGTTCGGCACGGAAGGCCGGGCGTGAGAAATTCCGCCCGCCGCGACACACCTTTGCCGGAGGCCGCGCTCGCCGCCGCGCTCATCGTCTGCTTCCTCATCTTCCCCTTCATCGGCGGCTCGTCCGACATGTTCGGGCGCATCCTGATCTGGGGACTCTTCGGCCTCGGCTTCGATCTTCTCTTCGGCTACACGGGCCTCCTTTCCTTCGGCCAGGCAGCCTTCTACGGCACCGGCGGCTATGTCTCGGCGTGGCTGCTCACCACGCACACGCTCGGCAATGTCTGGCTCTCGCTTGCCATCGGCACGATCGCGGCCGGCATCTGGGGCGTCATCGTCGGCTGGCTCGCGCTCCGCCGCATCGGCATCTATTTTGCGATGATCACGCTCGCCTTCGGCCAGATCTCGTATTTTCTCGAGAACTCGCCGCTCTCGCAATGGACCGGCGGGGAGAACGGCCTGCCCGGCGTGCCGGTGCCCCATCTCGGCCATTTCGCCTTCACCTCCGGCTGGCGCATGGATCTCCTGGTTGGCGCCATCTTCCTCGCCGGCTTCGCGCTCGCCCGCCGCATCGTTCAATCCGCGTTCGGGGCCATCCTCCGCGCCATCCGCGACAACACCGCGCGCGCAGAAGCGCTCGGCCACGCGGTCGGGCGCTACAAGCTCGCCGTCTTCGTCATCGCCGCCCTCTATGCGGGGCTCGCCGGCAGCCTGCTCGGCGTATTCCAGAGCTACATGCCGCCCGACTCCTTCTCGCTCGAGACCTCGGGCCAGCTCGTCGCGCAAACGGTGATCGGCGGTGTCGGAACCCTCATCGGCCCGCTCGTCGGCAGCGCGGTGTGGCTCTATCTCCAGCAGAACCTCCAGCTCATCCCGGGCGTCGGCGCCCTCTGGAAATTCCTGCTCGGCCTCATCTTCGTCATCCTCGTCACCGTGCTCCGGCGCGGCATCGCCGGCACGCTCCTCTCGCTTCGCCGCGCGCGCACGAAACCCGCGCCCGCCGCCTCCGCGCTCCCCGAAACCCTGCCCGCGCTGCCGCTCGCCGCGCCCGCCATCCGCGCCAGCCAGGGCGCGCCCGCGCTCGAAGCGCGCGGCCTCAGCAAGTTCTACGGCGGCATCCGCGCGGTCGAGGATGTCTCGCTCGCCATTGC
>JASHRV010000268.1 GCA_030037175.1 Acetobacteraceae bacterium | reverse complement strand
GCCACACCCGGCATCACAGTCTGGCCACGATGCGCAGCTATGTCCGTCGCACAAAGCTTGATACCGCCAGCCCGTCCGGCAAGCTCGGACTTTGAGACGCGCCACCAAGACATTTTCTTTTACGCAATGTCTAAACCACTGATATCTACACTGCGGCAGCTGGTGGTCCCCAGCGCAACCGCCGTGGTCCGTCGCCAAGGCCGGTGGCAACTCGGCCTCAGCCCGGCTCTTGCAATTGCTGGAGCCCAAGCCGCGCAAGGTGGCGACGGTTGCTCTGGCCAACAAGATGGGTTGGATCATCTGGGCCATGATGCGCACGGGGAAGCATATCGGCGTCAGCTGAAGGCGGGCCTTTGCCTCGTCGATTACCGTCACCGGATCGTAAACGACGTCCGCCGTCATGCCCCGAGCCTCTCCGCCAGTTCGGGAAAGCTCGCCACGACGATGTCGTGGTGCGGACCGGGCTCGGGATCGGGCGGCCCTTCTGGCCCCCATTCATCCGGTCGGCGCACGAAGGCCGTCCGGTATCCACAAGCCTTGGCAGCGTTGAGATCGAAATTATGGCAGGCGACCATGCAGCATTCGCCAGGATCAAGCTGAAGGAACCTTGCGCAGGTCCTATAGGCTTCGGGTAGGACCTTGTATTTGCCGATCGCCTCGCATGAGATAACGGCGTCCCAGGACAAGCCATTTTTTCGCCCAGTGTCGATGATGATACGGAAGCTCAACAGCGTGAACGACACGCACATGATCTTGGCGCGCAGCCGGGCGAGCGAGCCGGGAAAGTCCGGCCAGCACGTCAGGCCGTGAATCGTATCCCACCACAACATGCGGCGCTCTTGCTCAGTGAAGACGTCAAGGCGGTTGTCCGCGATCACCTGATCGAGGGCGTCACGATGAGCGTCGTCGAACGTCAACGTGGCTGGAGCATGTTCTCCGTGGTTCAGGATCAGCTTGAGGGACCGGCGGCGGAAGTCGTTGGCGATCGCGGCCCAATTGCGCGACAGACCGTGACGAGCGCCAGTCGCGGCCAACGCGGTCCGCATACCAGTATGCCAGTCAAGAATGGTGCCACCGGTATCAAAACAAAGCGCTTTGACGTTGTTCAGGCTCATGATGCCATCTTCCTCATTCGTCATCGCAACCAAGGTGAGCGGTCGTCGTGCCCCTCGCTGGGCGTCATGAGTCGTCTCGCATTCATCCGCAGTGAAAGCGGCTTGTCGGCAGGGCTATGTGATAAGGTCATATTGCCAGACTTGCGGTCGATGGACGTAGGCGTCAGCTGCGTGGTCGATGCGCGTGAAGCCAGGGAACGGCATATGCATCCCGGCGATCAGCAGGTCTTCGCGGGCCGCGCGATCGAGCATCCAGCGCCGGCTGGCGATGGCCGCCCTTGGCGAAACATCGAAGACGACGGTCACCTCTGGCCGCGCGCATTGCACCTCTGGCGCGTGGCGGATACCCGTTGATCGCCGTCGCGAAGGGCGGCCGACGACCGGCGGCAGGATAAAGCGCGTCCTGCTGTTCGGCATCGATCCCCAACAGGATCTCGGGCGGCAGAATGATGAAGCCATCGTTCAGGGCGGTCACGACGATATCGGCGATCTTCCACCGCTGGAATCCGGGCGCCTGCGAAACAGATGTTGCCATGGTTTGGCCCATTGCGATGATCCGGTCGAAAGAAATGCGGACGCGTCACGGTGCGAAGGGCGGGCGATTGCCCGGGCAGCGATGGATAACTGCGTATTCGACGCACACGCTCTTCCGCCGAAAATTCTCGGCCGCGCCAGGCGCCTGGTACAGTTCCAGAAAATTCCGATGCAACGGGTACCAGCACGCGATGATCTCATCGATCCTCTGGTCACCGACCGCTTGGCCAAAGACTGGGAATCGCCACAGCAGCTTGGCGCCAGCGCCTTCCAGAAATGGCCCCAGGCCGGTGATGTACTCGTGATACGCCCCGCGGTTTGGGAAGCCGGCATCCGGCGTGTAGCGGTTCAGATTCAGCATCAGGACAGAATGGTCGTTGCCGCTTTCCGCAATCAATTTCACGGCGGCGAAATCGTCGCTGTTGCGCTGCAGGCGGGCGGGCTCCAGCGGCGTATCAAACAGTCTCATTCGAGATCTCCCTGATCATTCCAGTAAGAACGGGTGGCATCGGCGCCGTGTCATCCCGCCGCAGGGATGCGATAGAGCCTGCCTGTTGCCTGCAGGTCTTCCACTGACCAGGGAGCCCCCACGCCGCCGATCATCCAGCCGAGGATCGCCCAGAGATCCTTGTCGACCATCGCATCGTCCAGCGGTTCCAGCGCATCGACGATCGCGTAGACCTCGAGCCCCGACGGGAAGGGCTCCCCGCTCCGGCCCACGAACACCAGCGCATAGGCCATCCCGGACGGCGCCCGGACAAAGCCCGCTTCGGACAGCCCGACCCTGTCGAGATCGAACGCCCGCGCAAAGAAAGCGCGGAATTCCGGATAGTGGCCAAGCCGATCCTCAGTCAGGACCAGTGCCTGGCGCGTGCCCTCGGCTGCCGGTTTGGCGATGACTGCGACGTCAGCCATCACGCACCTCCCCGCTTGTCGAGGCGATCGAGAAATGCGGCGATCAGACGAGCGATTTCCGGACCGGAATCCTCCTGCAGGAAATGCCGGCCGGTCACCATGTGCGGCCCGTCGGCATGCGGCAGCAGGCGCTTGAACCGTTCGGGGAAAGTCGCTGCGTCGAACACCTCGTCCTCGCGCCCCCAGATGATCAATGTCGGCAGCCTGGATTTCGCCAGTTCTGCCTCCAGCCAGGCAAAGCGCGCCTGGGCGCGGGCCGTGTCGTCGAGGGGAATCCAGCGGGGCCATACCCAGGTCAGGAGGCGTGTCTCCGCGTCCGGCAGGATGGCTTCGTAGACGGCCTGCGCCTCGCGACAGAGCTTGTCGCGGCCAACGACGGACAGATACACCCCGCGCCGCGCCAGGACATTGTGGCGACCCAGCAGATAGGGCCCGACCAGTGGGGCGTGCATGATGCGCCAGGGGAACAGGCGGGTGTGGAATTCCGCCGCCGGCGTCGGCCAAGCCCAGGTGCTCATGACCGCCAGCGCGCGCGCCCGTTCCGGGTTGCTCATCGCGAAGCCCAGGCCCGTCGGCCCGCCCCAGTCGTGGCAGACGATCGTCGCGCGCCGCAGGTTGAGCTGGCGGACCAGGCCAGTCAGATTGGCGATATGGCCGTCCAGACTATGCGCCTGCTCGCGAGCCGGTTTCTCGGACAAGCCGAAGCCGATCATGTCGGGCACGATGACGCGCCGACCGGAGTTTACGAGCGGCGGGATGACATCGCGGTAAAGGAAGCCCCAGGTCGGATTGCCGTGCAGCAACAAGACGGGATCGCCAGTGCCCTCATCGACGTAGTGCATGCGCCAACCGTTGACTCGCACATAGCGGGCAGCAAAGGGCCACTTATCGCGAAACCCCTCGATGCTCTCCAGCGCGTTCACGGTCATGCCCTGTCCTTCATGCCGTGATGCGACGCAAGAACGCGCAGACCACCAGCATCTTGACAATCACGCCCCCGGAGAACGGCTCGATCGCCGACCTGATGGCAGCGGCCAGCGCATGCGAGGGTGGGGACGCCGAACCGCTCAGCCGAACCAGCAGCCGGTCCGCCCGAGCCAGCGCCTTATGCTTTGCCTGGTTGATGGCAGTGGCCAGCTGCCCGTCGCCGTCCAGCGGTGCCACCACCAACCAGGCAAACGACAGATAGGACGGCCAGTGGGCAAGATGCCGACAGATACTGGCCAGCACCGCCCCCGGACGCCGTGTGCCGAACCCGCTCAGCGCAGTCACCAGCGCCGCGGTCTCGGCTTGCATGTCGGTCAGGTCGAGCAGCCGCGGCAGGTTGATACGCGGCGCCGCGGCCACCGGTGCCGGCGCTGCGGCGCTGGTGTTGCGCCGCGTATGCCCGTCCAGGTGCGCGCGCAGCGCGGAGAGTGCCACCACAGCCATCGCATTGGTATGGTCGTAGGCCGCCAGGACGCCCCGGATGGCCGCTAAGTCGTCCCGCCGCAGGCCCAGCCCCGCAAGCACCTCCGCTTGGACCGGGGGCATCGATGGCAGCGCCAGCTCCCGGCGCAGTGCGGTCGCCTCGCCGCGTACCGATCCATCGGCGTAAAGCGGGCGCAGTGTCCCACAGCCCCAGGGCAAAGCGCCGTCGATCGTCGCCAGATGGCGCGAGATCAGGTTGACGACACCGACGTCTAGGACCTGGCGGATATCGGCGAAGACCGCAGCAGTCTCGCCCGTCGCGGCAGCTTCCGTGACGGCGACAACCGCGTCGCTCATGCTCCCCTCATCCAATGCGATAGCGTTTGACGGCGTCCGGATCCCAGGAGACGCCTGAACCCGCCAGATCCGAGACCTGTGCCAGGCCGTCGGCGATGTGCAGCGGTTCGGCAAGAATCGGCGCTGCCCAGTCAACATATTCCAGCCAATGGCAGGTGGGGGTAGCCGCGAGCAGATGCGCGCTGACTTCCGGGAAGATGTGTGAGGACATCTCGATCCCTGCGGCGAAGGCCAGCGCAGCGGCACGCTGCCATCCGGTGACGCCGCCGATCCGCTCAAGGTCCGGCATCACATAGTCGCAGGCATTAGCGGAGAGGGCCGCGGCCATCCCTTGGGCGCCAGCGAAATTCTCTCCGATCTGCACCGGCGTGGTCAGTTCGGCGGCGATCCGGGCGCATCCGGCATAGTCGTCGTGCCGGGTGGGCTCTTCGATCCAGTAGAGCCCCTCACCGTCCAATTGCCGGCCCCGCCGGATCGCCTCGGTGACGGTCAGGGCCTGGTTGTAATCCGCCATCAAGGCGACGCTATCGGGCAGCCGGCGCCGTACGGCACGCACGACAGCCAGGTCCTGTTCCGCCGTCGGCCGCCCGAGGCGCAACTTGACCGCGCGGAAGCCTCGTTCCAGCAGGGCCTCGGCATCGTCGGCCGCCTGCTCCGGCGGGATCAGGCCGAGCCCGTTGCTGTTGTACGCTTGGACGGGTCGAGGCTGCGAGCCAATATAGCTAGCCAGCGGCAGGCCGGCCGCCAGCGACATGGCGTCCCAGCACGCCACGTCGAAGCCTGCCAATGCCATGCGGGCGACGCCTTGTGCGCCAAGCAGGCGATAGCGTTGCTGGAAACGGGTGGAGAAATCGACCGGCGCCAGGCGTTCACCCCGCTCGGCGTCCTGGATATCGGCCAGCACTGCCGCAATCAGTCCCGGCGCCATCCGTGTGTAGCAAAACAGATAGGCATGGCCGGTAATGCCTTCCTCGGTCTCAAGGTCGATGAGCAAAATAGGCGCGGTCCGCATAGTCTGCGCGCTGGTACCCAGTGCCCGCGCCATTGGGACCTCGACCGCAGTGGCTCGGATCGCGCGCAATGTCAGGAGCGGCGACGCCATCTCAGACAGCGTCCCCATCGCTTCGCCACCTCACGACAGCACGCCTCAGCGATTTTTGTCCGTCCCTCGCCATTCTTCGTGATCCGTTCTATAGCGACCGTACTAGAATGCGCCCAATGGCCACCCGAAGCAACCCCGCCTCGCTCCAGACCGCGGTAAAACGGAAACGGTGCTCGGATGCCCGCAACTCTCTGGACGTGAACGAACGGTCGTGCCCCCCCGCGCTCTGGCCAGACCGATGCGGAGCCAAGGGAGTTCCATCACTTGGAAACGTCAATGTAACGACCCAGGATTTTCCCGACCCTCATCGGTGGTTCGCAGTTGCATCGGATTACGCCGCGCAAGGTCCGTTCTCCTCCGATGCGCTGCTCCCGTCCGTTGGCAGATCAGGACTTTGATAATCGGAACTTGAGGAGTTCGGAGCCTCGGGCCTGACACCGGCTCACTGTTGGCTCGCACTGCGCCCGCGGCGTCAGGCGGCCGTTTGCGTCACCGTCTCCGGCCGATCAATCCAACACCTCCGGCAGGTGAGAGGTTTCCATGCGCAATTGCCGTGCTGGAGCGGTCTCCTCGGCGCTGACGAGGATCGCGGTCAGAAGCGCTGCAAGCGTGGCGATGCTGCCGGCGACGAGCAGCGCGATCGTAAATCCGGCGGCAAAGCTCCCGCGGGAGATGGCTATCGTCGCGCTCTGAGCAGCCGGCGCCAACCGGCTTTGTTCCCGTCGATGAGCGCCCAAACCAGACAGAACAGCCCGCCACCAAATAAGACCATGCCCACGAGGTCGAGCCGGACGGCATCCGGATCTCGCGACTCTTCCACGACTGACACAGCGAGCGCGACCAGCATCGCGCCTATCGGGACATTAACCAGGAACGCCCACCGCCAACCGAAGCTGGACGTGATGATACCGCCGACGAGCGGGCCAAGCGCCACTGCGACACCGATCACGGTCCCCCAAAACCCGAAGGCGCGCGCGCGGTCGGGGCCGCGGAACTCATAGCTCAGAATCGCGAGCGCCGTGCTAAGCTGCAGGGCCGCGCCGATGCCTTGCACCGCGCGCGCGATGTTTAGAATGAGAGCCCCTGGTGCCAGCCCACAGAGCAAAGAGGACAATGTGAACACCGAGAGCCCGACGAGGGCGATGCGGCGGCGGCCGAGGCGATCGGCCAGCGTGCCAGACGGCATCAACAATGCCGCAAAAGTGAGGACGTAGGCGCTGACTGCCCATTCGATATCCGAGATCGTGGCGCCAAGATCGCGCGCAATCGACGGTAGCGACACGGCCACAATGTTGGAATCGAGCATGATCATGAAGCACATGCCCGATGCACAGAGCAGAACCCGAAAACGCCGCCCACTGACCCAGCGTCTGTTCTCCCCTCTCGCCATGGCCGCAGATTCGATGTGTTGCTTGCCCATGGCGCCGTGATTTCTTTCGGTGATCGCGAAGGAGTCGGCAAAAGCTGATCTCTGACGCCTCTCCGGCGCTATCGGCCGCCCCCGTCGCATGAAATCCGGGGACCAGGGCGAGTGGCGCTGTCGATGATGTCGTCCCAGCTCTTGCCCCGAGTCCGGAGACTCTGAATGGTCGGGCCAATGGGGTCGCCATAGATGGCAAGCGTCCGACTGCGGATCCGCGAGCGCAGAGGCTCCGGCGTGAGGACCTTGAAAGTGGCGGCCAGATGCCTGCGCTCGGAATGAACGGCGCGCGCGATCATCTCCGATGACCTGCCTTCTTCCCGCAGTGCCGCAACCCACGCGAGCAATCCGAGGACGGCCGCCTCGTACCGCGATCTTAGGTCGCTATCAGTCATCGCGTCCGACGACGTCACAAGTGGACGACCAGCTCGCTCACGTCCCACTCGATCCCGGTGCACCGCGGAGCAATGCCAGTGTTGGGGCAAGAATGCCTTCAAGCAGGGCGCGCTCGGGCCGGACGCGCGCAAGCACGCGTATGCCCATCAACACGCCCAGAAGGTGCTGGGCCAAGGTTTCCGCAGACAACGAGCAGGCGATCGTGCCATCGGCCTGACCGTCCCTGGTACATGCCAGGAAGAACACTTCGATCTGGACGAGAACGGCTGCGACGACCTTGCGAAACTCAGGGTCGTGTGGTGCTACGTCAAGCGCGGCGTTCACAAGCAGACATCCCTTTCGATCTCGATCGCCCAGTGACCGCTTCACGATTTCCTCGAAAAACACCTCGATCGCCCGGCGGGGGGGCAATGCCTCACAGCGCTGGATTCGGTTGGCGACACTCGCCTCGACGTAGTGATCCAGGACTCTGCCATAGAGCGAGCGCTTGTCGCCGAACGCGTTGTAGAGACTCGCCGCAGTGATACCGGTGCGCGCCACCAGCTCCCTGACCGACGTCGCCTCATATCCCCGTTTCCAAAAGCACTCCACTGCCGCATCCAGCACGGCGTCTTCGTCGAATTCCCTCGGTCTTGCCATTCCACCGTCCGCCCGTAGCTCCAGGGCATCTTGCCATCTTTGCCGCCGGGGCGCATTTTAGAACATACATACTAGAACGCACGGCGTGGATGGCCCAAAAGGCGTGGGCTCGCGCGGGGTAACTGGCGCTTGCGAGGTAGGGGACTGGAAGAGGATCAGCCAAGTGGGACTGCAACAGCAGCTTGACGCGTTCAGGGCCGAGTTCGTGCGCACCGCTCCGGCCGGCCGGCCCGCGCTCTACGAGGCAAAAATCGAGGAGCTGCGCGCCAGCTTCGCTTCGGAGCGCGCGATCCGAACTGGCGACGAAGCGCCAAATTTCACGCTGCCGGATCCTCAGGGAAGGACCGTGTCGCTCGGCGCCCTGCTGAAGGCGGGGCCGGCGGTCGTGACCTTCTATCGGGGCGGCTGGTGCCCCTACTGCAATATCCAGCTCCGCGCGTATCAGGACATCCTCACCGAGATAACCACGCTCGGCGGGCGGCTGGTCGCCATCTCCCCGCAACTACCGGATGGGTCGCTCTCGACCGCCGAGGCGAACAAGCTAACCTTCGACGTGCTCAGCGACTCCGGCAACCGGGTGGCCCGGAGCTATGGCCTCGTCTGGGCATTGCCCGAAGAGTTGCGTGCCGCCCTGCGGTCGAACAACAAGGCACTGCCTGATATCAACGGCGACGATAGCTGGGAATTGCCGGTGCCAGCGACCTACGTCATCGCGCGCGGCTACCGCGTCGCTCTTGCAGCGATCGACGTCGACTACCGCAACCGCCTCGAGCCAGAGGCCATTCTGAGCACGCTGCGGACCCTGCGACCGGCGTGATCCTGCCAGCATCCCTCAATGCCCATCCCAGGCAAAAAGCAGCCGCGTAGAGACGCGGTACTACGCTGACCCCGAGGTGACACCATGATCCGGTTCTATTTCCACCCGACCCCAAATCCCGCGAAGGTCGCGCTCTTCCTTGAGGAGACCGGCCTGCCCTACGAGGCCATTCCCGTCGACACCAGCAAGGGCGAGCAGCACATGCCCGCTTTCCGCGCGATCAACCCGAACGGCAAGGTGCCGGCGATCGTCGATACGGACGGTCCCGGCGGCAAGGAGGTGCGGGTTTTTGATTCGACCGCGATCCTGATCTACCTGGCCGAAAAGACCCGCAAGTTGCTCGGCAAGCCGGAGGACCGGCCGGAACTTCTCTCATGGCTGCTGTTCATCGCCTCGGGGCTCGGCCCGTTCTCGGGCCAGGCCGTGCATTTTCAGTTCGCCGCTCCCGGGGGGCTTGACTACGCGGTCAACCGCTATCGTCGGGAAGCGGAACGGCACTACCAAGTGCTGAACGACCATCTCAAGGGCCGGGATTACATCGTTGGCGGCACTTACACGATCGCCGACATTTCCGCCTGGGGCTGGCTCGACCGCGCCTCTCGTGTCCGCAAGGATGAAGCCGACCCGCTCGCTCCGTTCCCGAATCTGAAGCGGTTGTTCGAGACTGTCGACGCGCGTCCCGCCGTTGCCCGGGCTCGGGCGGTCGCGAAGGACCACCCCTTCAAGAAGGTCAGTGACGAGGAGACCAGGCGCGCTCTGTTCCCGTCCAACTATCCGCCGTCAGCGTAGGAAGACAACACCATGAACCTGCAAGGCAAGCGCGTCCTCGTCACTGGAGGATCGAGCGGCATCGGGCTCGCCATCGCCCGCATCCTGCTGGCCAAAGGCGCGAAGGTGGTCATCTCCGGCCGCCGCCCCGATGTTTTGGCGGCTGCCACCGAGGATCTCAAGAAGGCTAGCGACCAAGTCTGGAGCATCGCCGCCGACGTCGGGACCGCCGCGGGGCGGGCGGCTACGTTGCAGAAGGCCCGCGACGCTCTAGGTGGGCTGGATATCCTCATCAACAATGCAGGTGGCGTGCGCGCCGGCCGTCTTGAGGCGACCTCCGAGGCCGAGATCGAGGCCATGGTGACGGTCGATCTTCTCGCGCCGATTCTGCTCACCCGGGCGGCGCTGCCGGCGCTGCGAGCAAGCGGAGACGCCATCGTGGTGAACGTCACATCTGGAATCGCCCTGCTCGGCGCGCCATTCTACACAACCTATGCCGCCGTCAAGGCAGGACTCGCCCGCTTCGGTGAAGCCCTACGGCGGGAACTCAAGGGCGAAGGTGTCCATGTGCTCACCGCCTACCCCAGCGGCACCGACACGCCGATGATGAAATCCAACCGCGCCGGACCGGAGTTGGGCTTTGGACGAGAGCCTGCCGCCAACGTCGCCGGGGCCATCGTCGAGGGCATCGAGACGGGTGCCTTCGAGGTGCTCCGTGGTGGCGAGGCTCGCGCGCAGATGATCGCGCTCAACCGTGAAAACCCGGCCGCGGTGGACGAGCGGTTCCTCGGGCTGAAGCCCGCGCTGGAAGAGGCGGTGAAAGACCACTCCGCGCTTTAGGGACACCGTCCCCGTCCAAAATCTCCATGCACAGGACACAACAGAGATGATCGAATTCTACTACTGGCCGACGCCGAACGGCCACAAGATCACGATGTTTCTGGAAGAAGCGGGACTGGAGTACACGATTCATCCCGTCAACATCAGTGCAGGCGACCAGTTCAAACCCGCATTCCTGGCGTTCTCGCCGAACAACCGAATGCCAACGATCATTGATCGTGACCCCGTTGACGGCGGCGAAGCGGTGACAGTGTTCGAGTCCGGAGCCATCCTTCTCTATCTGGCCGAAAAGATGGGCTGCTTCCTGCCTACCGATCTGCGCGGGCGAAAGACGGTGATGGAATGGCTGTTCTGGCAGGTCGGCGGGCTCGGGCCGATGGCCGGGCAAAACCACCATTTCGGCGTTTATGCGCCGGAGAAGATCCCCTACGCGATCAACCGTTACGTCAACGAGACCAACCGCCTCTATGGCGTCATGGACCGGCGCCTTGCCGCCCACCCGTTCCTGGCGGGCCCTGAATACAGCATCGCTGATATGGCATCCTATCCCTGGATCGTGCCGTGGAAGCGGCAGCAGCAGAACCTCGACGACTTCATCAATCTGCGCCGCTGGTTCAACGCCATCCGTGACCGTCCTGCCACGCAACGCGCCTATGCCAAGGGGGAACCGTTCTCGGCCCAGCCAGTTGTCACGGAGGAAGGGAAGAAACTCTTGTTTGGTCAGACGGCAGCCAGTGTTGTCAAAGCCTGATCCCGCCGCCGCCGTTGCCGGCGCGTTGGCCGGACTTGCCGCCCGGCAATGGCGCGACTACCGCGCGGGCGCACCGGGCACGTGCTTTGCCGATCCTGGCTTCGCGCTGAATCTGCGGCAGGCGTACGAACTGCAGGACGCCGTCTCGGCCCTGCGGGTAGCCGACGGCGACCGCGTGATTGGCTACAAGGTCGGATGCACCGGGTCGGGCACCACCGCGCAGTTCGGCATGGCCGGCCCAATCCGCGGCTACCTCTACGAAAGCGAGGTTCGTCAGAGTGGCGCCTCCCTGAATGCCGCCGACTTCACGCAATTGGCGATCGAAGGTGAAATGGCCCTTCGCATTGGCGAAGACGGCGGAATCGCCGCAGCGTTTCCAGTCATCGAATTGCATCACTTCGTCTTTCGAGCGCCGCGCAAAACATTGGTGGAGCTGGTCGCGAACAACGGCCTCAACGGCGGGATCGTACTGCCGATGGACGGATGGCTGTCCCATGGTCTCCCATCCGTGGGCGGGACCAAGCTTGCGGTCCAGATCGGTAATCATTGCGCCGGGTCGGGCGAGCTTTGGCCGCTGCCGGGCGGAGCGGCAGCCTCAGTTGAATGGTTGCGCCGACATCTCTCTGAGTTCGGATTGGCGTTGATGCCCGGCCAGATCGTGCTCTCCGGCACGCCTCTGGGCCTCTACCCGGTGGTTCCTGGCGACAATGTCTTCGTGTTCTTCGACAGTGTGCCGGCGGTACGCTGCTCGATCGTGTAGAAGCTCGAGCCTATCCGTGACATCCTCCAGCACCGTATCACTCAGGCCGACTCTCAGGATCTGGTCCGCCAAGCTGCCGAAGACGCCGAGTGTTGATTTCCACTGAGAACTGACCCGGGTAGGGTCGGTTTTTCCACTGAGATTTGACCCATGTTTGAACGCTTTCCCGTCGGGTTGTGGCGGGGACGAACGGAGTGTTGGACATGGCGTTTTTGAGCATCATCCGGCGGTGGCATTTGCGCGAGCATGTGCCGATCCGTGAGATTTCGCGGCGTACGGGGGTGTCG
>JASHRV010000027.1 GCA_030037175.1 Acetobacteraceae bacterium | reverse complement strand
GGAGGGACGATGAGCAGGATCAAGGGAAGGTTCAGGGCGAGCTCGAGCCCGGCATAGAGAAGCAGAAGGTTCCGCCAGCCGATCAGGGCGGCGAGGAAGGCGCCGAGGGGCCAGAAGATCGTGCTGGCGAAGCCCGCGATCAGGGTGATGCCGGTGATGACCGGGGCGGCCTCGGCGCCGAGGAGGACGCCCACGGTTGCGAAGGCGGCATCGTAGAGGCCCATCGCCATGCCGATGCCGAGGACGGTCCAGGCGAGATACCAGACGACGAGGTTGGGGGAGGCGGCGAGCAGGGCGAGGCCGGCGGCGAGAACGATCGTGCTGGCCGCGAGGATGCGGCGGCCGCCGGCGCGGTCGATCTGCTTGCCGATCCGCGGCGCGGCGACGCCGGCGACGAGGAGGGCCCAGGAGATTCCGCCGACGATCGCGACAAAATGGACATGCAGGGATTGGACGGCGGGAGGGGCGATCACGGCGGGGAGGTAAAAGCTCACGCCCCAGGAAACGACCTGATTACAACCGATTGCGAGCGTGAGGCCGAGCCGGCGGTTGGACGGGTTGGACACCAGGACAGAGTGGAGTCCGGACAGCCGGGCTCCAAGGATAATTTTCTTATCGCGCGCATCAGGATAAGCTTTGCTTATGACGAGCCCGAGCCTGCGCCAGCTCCGCACCTTCCTCGAAGCCGTCCAGAGCGGCTCCATCTCCGCCGCCGCCAGAACCCTCAACATCACCCAGCCGGCCGCGAGCCAGCAGATCAAGGCGCTCGAGCGGCTGCTCGGCGGGCGGCTGATCGAGCGCGCCGGGGGGCGGGTGATCGCGACCGCGGCCGGGGCCGCCGTGATCGGCCCGGCGCGGCGGGCCGTGGAGGCGGCCGAGGAAGCCGAAGCCGCCGCCAGGGCGCACAAGAGCGGGGGCGCGGGGCGGGTCAGGCTCGGCACCGGGGCGACCGCCTGCATCCATTTCCTGCCCCCCGTGCTGGCGGCACTCCGCCAGAGGCTGCCGGGGATCGAGGTGGTGGTTGAGACCGGGAACACGCCCGAGATGCTGGCGCGGGTCGCGGAGGGCGCGCTCGACGCGGCGCTGGTCACACTTTCGGGGCCGGTGCCGCGCACGCTGACCGCCCGGCGGCTCTTCACCGACCCGCTGCTCGGGCTCGTGCCGGCCGGTTCGGTGGAGGACGAGGCGCTGATGCCCGCGACACTCGCCGGCCTGCCGCTCATTCTCTACGAGCGCGGGGGGACCACGCAGGAGATCGTGGACGGGTGGTTCCGCCGCGCCGGGGTGGCGCCGCGGGCGGCGATGGAGCTCGGCAGCGTCGAGGCGATCAAGGTGCTGGTGGGCGGCGGGTTCGGCGCGTCGGTCCTGCCGGGGCTGGCGCTCGGGCAGGCGGTGGCGGGGACCGAGGTGCTGCCCTTACGCCCGCCGCTCTCACGTCCGATCGGGCTTGCGATGCGGCGGGAGAAGGTGATGGAGCGCGGGCTCAAGCTGCTCATCGAGGAGCTCGAGCGGGCGGGCAGGGCGCGAAATCAGGCCGGCAAGGCGGACTCCGCTTCGCGCACATAGTCGCGGGTGAGAGGCACCGTATCGACGCGGCGGGCGAGCTGGAGCTGGAAGACCATCAGACCGCCGTGGCGGAAGCCCATCTCGCTGCCGGCGAGATAGAACTCCCACATGCGGCAGAAGCGCTCGTCGTAGATGTCGCGGATGACGTTTTTTTTCGCCAGGAACCGCTCGCGCCAGTGGCGCAGCGTCTCGGCATAGTGAAGGCGGAGGATCTCGATGTCGGTGGCCCAGAAGCCGGCGCGCTCGACCACGGGCAGAACCTCCGAGAGTGCGGGGATATAGCCGCCCGGGAAAATATACTTCCGCGTCCAGGGATCGGTGAGGCCGGGCGGGTCCATGCGCCCGATCGAGTGGATGAGCGCGACGCCGTCCGGGGCGAGGAGGCGGCGGAGGGTTGCGAAGAAGGTCTCGTATTGCGGCGAGCCGACATGCTCGAACATGCCGACCGAGACGATGCGGTCATACGTTCCCGTCACTTCGCGATAGTCGGCGAGGCGGAAGCGGACGCGATCGGCGAGCCCCGCGGCGGCGGCGCGGGCGTTCGCGCGCGCATGCTGCTCCGTGGAAAGCGTGACGCCGTCGACGGAAACTTTTTCCATGCCGGCGAGCGCGAGGGCCAGGCTGCCCCAGCCGCTGCCGATATCGAGCACCCGCTGGCCGGGCGCGAGCAGAAGCTTGGCCGCGATGTGGCGCTGCTTGGCGCGCTGCGCTTCCTCGAGCGAAAGATCGGGCCGGGCGAAATAGGCGCAGGAATAATTGAGGTCGGAATCGAGGAAGAGGCGAAAAAGAGTTTCCGAGAGATCGTAATGATGGGCGACGTTGCGGCGCGAGGCGGCGATGGGATTGTGCTGCTGGAGCCGCCGCGCGAGCGCGCGAAACCCCCGGCGGAACGGGCCGCTTCGCGAGCGCGCGCGGTTGGCGAGATTGCGGCCGCAGAGCTCGAAAAGATCCGCCAGCCGGCCTTCCTCCAGCACGAGATCGCCGTTCATGTACGCCTCCCCGAAATGAAGCATCGGGCGGAGCGCGACCCGGAGAAAACTCGCGCGGTCGCGGAAGCGGATGGCGACATCCGCAACACCCGGCGCGGGCGCGCCGAAGCGGAGCGTGCGCCCGCCCGCGGTGCGCACGGTGAGGCGGCCTTCGCGGATGAAGCCGGCGAGCATCCTTTCGAGCATGGCGATTCCTGGCTGGGCCCTTTCCCGATCCGATGCCCGGCATGGTAAGGAGGGCGCGGCCAAGCGAACAGGGAGGACGGGTGACGATGAGCCGGCTGGCGCCGATCGAGGTCGAAAAGCTCGATGAAGAGCAGAAGCGGGTCTATGACGCGGTGATCGCGGGGCCGCGCGGGGGCGTGCGCGGGCCGGTGCCGTTCTGGCTCAAAAGCCCCGGGCTCGCCGACCCCGCGCAGAGGCTGGGCGCGTTCCTGCGCTTCGAATCCGGGCTGGCCCCGAAGCTGCGCGAGCTCGCGATCCTGGTGACGGCGCGGGCGAGCACGGCGCAGTACGAGTGGTACATGCACCG
>JASHRV010000267.1 GCA_030037175.1 Acetobacteraceae bacterium | reverse complement strand
GCAAAAAGACTTTTCCCCGTTTTCCGGACCCGGCGCCGGCCGGGGACTCCGAACGGGAGGGTAAAAGTTCTTTGGTTCTTTCTTTCAAGAAAGAACGACCTTTCTTCCTTTTTGCCGAACCAGCGATGGCGGAAGGTTCATGACACCCTCTCGCCCGCGTGGACTCTCATGGACGGCCCCAGGCAGGCAGCATCCATGAGAGTGGACAGCAAATCCGTTACTGCTCCTTCTTGAACAGGTCCTGGAAGATCAGCCGGCCCCAGGTGCGGCCGCGTGCCTGCACCAGCGCGCCACCCTCGTCGAGCTTTCCCAGCCCGACGGGTGCGAACCCAAGCTGCTTGGCCAAGGCCGCCACGGGAGCGGTCGCGTCCTCATCGTCGCTCGAGAGAAAGACGACCCGGTGGCCGCCTTCGACGATCGGATCCTCAGCCAGGGTGGCCGCAATCAGGTGATTGAAGCCTTTGACGAACCTGGCGCCGGTGAACGCCTTCGCGACGAAGGCGGAGGACGGGAGGCCGTCCAGCGCCTCAAGGGGAACGCCGAATGCGTTCATCGCGTCGATGACCGTCTTGCCTTCCCAGCTCGGCAGGGCCGACGCCACCTCGCGATGCTCCCCGAACGGGACCGCCAGGATGATCGTGTCGGCCGCGAGCGCATCCGGCAACGGCCTGGCGACGACCGTGGGCCCGATCGCCCGAGCCTGCGGCGCCAAAGCCTCGGGAGGCCGGCGGCCCGCAACGGCCACCTCGATGTTCTTGCGGGCGAAGGCGCGGGCGAGGGCCTGGCCCACCGCGCCGAATCCCACGATCGCATAGCTCATGATGCTTCTCCGATCCGTGTTGATGGTGATTCCCCGGCCTTTCAGACGGCCGAGAGGCCGCCGTCCACAGAGAGCTCCACCCCGTTCACGAAGCTGGACTCGTCGGAAGCAAGAAACAGCGCGGCCGCGGCAATTTCCTGAGGGCGACCCATCTTCCCGCGGGGGATCAGGGATTCGAACATCCGCTTCCCCTCCTCGTCGAGAACCTGGTCCTGCATCGGTGTGGCGATCGGCCCCGGGCTCAGCACGTTCACCCGGATGTTCCTGCCCTTCAGCTCGTTGAGCCACGTGCGTGCGAATGAGCGCAACGCCGCCTTGCTCGCCGAATACACGCCGTAGCCGGGAAAGCCTTTCACCGAAGCGACCGACCCGGTCATGAAGATCGATCCGCCATCGTTGAACAGCGGCAACGCCTTCTGAACCGTGAACAGCGTGCCGCGCGTATTCAGGCCGAACGCCGCATCGAAGTGCTGCTCGGTGATCTCGCCCAGCATGACATTTTCGCCGATGCCGGCGCTCGCGTAGAGGACGTCGATCCTGCCCTTTTCCCGCTTGACCGTATCGAACAGGCGGTCAAGGTCATCGAGATCGGCGGCGTCGCCGCGCACGCCGGTCACGTTCCGGCCGATCTGCCTGACGGCCTCGTCGAGCACCTCCTGCCTTCGGCCCATGATGAAAACATAGGCGCCTTCTTCAACGAACCGCTTGGCGCTCGCCAGCGCCATGCCGCTCGATCCACCCGTGATGACTGCAACCTTACCTTCGAGCTTTCCCATGACTTGTCCTTTCAGGCTCCGCCTTCGCTCGTTCGGGGAGGTCCCCGAGACCCCCGACGTGGGTCCGCCGGCGCCAGGCGTTGAGTGCGGAAGCGCGCACATCGGTGGTGCGAAATCGATCCGGCCCGACGACTGACGCCAGAGGCGACGATCGGTGTCCGCCGTTCAGGATCGGGCCGCGCTTGTCGGCATGGGCTATGCGCGACAAGCGCGGAGGCTCAGCGCGGGCTGCCGCGGGCGAGGCAGGCGGGGGTGGGCGCGCCTTCGAAGCGGGATGAACCCCGGACGAGGTGAGGGAAAGCGCGCGCTCAAAACCGTCAAATATTTTTTTAATTTGGATGCGCGATCGGGCCGGCGGAGGATTTGTCCGGCGAGATCATCCTTTGCTGACGCGAAGCCGCAAATGCGACATGGGTGTTTGGGCGTTGTTCGGCAAGCGAGAATCGCGGCCGGCACAGCCTGTTCGCGCGCCGCGCCAAGGCATCGTGACGCGGAGCCGGGGTATCAAACGCGGATGTATAAAAAAAGCGGTTTGTTCATGAATTCCGCAGTGCTCGACTCGGTCTTATTTGTTTTGCAAAACTGTAATTGAGAACACGGGTTTGTCATTGTTCGGTACGGATAGACAACGTTATGTTTTTGCCTGCCTGGTGCTCAGGAAAACACGCTTACGACAAGTGCCGCGATATCTTTGGGTCTGACTTGGGAACAGCGGGATCGACCGGCTGCGTGGCGCGCTCACTCACACTCCGAAACGTTCGATAGCGGTCCGGCCATATCGAGGAAAGTCGCAGCGGTTTCAAGAAACAGGAAGTCCTTGACTTCGTGTTTTGGAAACTGCCCTGGCCGGCATCATGCCTGATTCCCGCGGCGCCGGCAGGACGGCGAGCCAAGCGCTTTTTCTTATCGTCATGACAGAGGCCCAGGGTTCCTTTCGCCGGAGCAGGTCAGTCTTCGAAGCAACAACAAGCGTTCGGACTTCACACAGGCATTGCGTCGGGTGACTCGTTGGCAAGCGCACGGACTTCAGAAGCCGCATCTGACAATGGAGGAAAATATGCCGACCTATCGTGTGTATATCCGTCGTCCGAGCACCAAACCCCCGCTGTGGGACTGGCTGCAAACGGTCGTGGCGAGCAGCCGCGACATTGCCCTCGGCTGGGCCTACGCGGATTGGAGGGATGACAGCAGCGATCAGGTTCCGCCGCTGAGCCAGTGCCAATATATGGTGAACGAGGTCGGAACGACCATGGTTCTCGGGGCCGCGGCGATCACGCCCGGCCAACAGGCGTTTGTCGACGAGATTCAGAGCGAGGTCGCCAAGTTCCTGTCCACGCAGCTCGACGGCGCCTTCAGCGTTGTCATCTATCCCTCGGGCTTCAACTACGGGATCACCTACGGGAGCAACGCCTACTACAATCGCGCGACGCTGCAGGACATCGACACGCTGCTCGGCGTGGCCCCGAACGGCCAGCTGGATCTTACGGGCGGAGGCTTCGCCACGCTTTATGTCCAGGTCATGCAGGCGGTGACGTTCTCGTTCTCGCAGCAGGACGTCCAGACAATGAACAAGCAGGACACCGCCGCCGCCGCGCAGATCCAATCCGTCCTGACCGAGTTCACCAACGCCGGCGGAACCTTCTCCGACCCGCTGCCCTTCGGCGGCCGGCTGCAGGACGTGTTCGATCAACTGACGAAGAAGTTCGGCAGCGTGGACAAGCTGCCCGACAGCCTCAATGCTTTGCGCAATGCCATCGCGAGCTACAAATCTCTGGCGGGAGACAGCTACGCCCTGCACAACCGGTACTATGCGGCGACGGCCCGGGTGGCGGCCGCGGTTGCCAATGCCACCAGCCCCACCGCCAAGAACGGCGGCGAGCAGGTCGATGCGAACAGCTACTATGTCGGGTACACGCCCAACAAGCTGCCGACCGCCAACCAGCTGATCGGCGCGCTGAACACGGCCAGCAACGCCGTCAAGATCGAGATCAACGTGTCGAACTTCAGCTCCGAATCGTCTCACCTCTCCATATCCGGCGGGACGAGCTTCGAAATCCCCATCGCGGACATTCTCGGGCTTTCGATCAACGCCTCGGCCTCGTACGATGTCTCGCGGTATACGTCATCGTCCACGAATCTGACGATGGACATCACCTATCCCGGCGTGACCCTCTTCCCCTCCATCCCCTCCGCGCTTGCGACGGACAACGCGACAGGCTGGTACGCCAACGACATCCTGGAAGAAGTCGTTGCGAAGACGGGGCAGGACGCCACGGGCTACAAGCTTCAGGGCGACGAGTTCCACGTGGGCGACCTGTTCGGAAAGGGCAAGGCGTTCTCGCGGCTCAAGACATTCGTCATCAGCGAGCAACCCACGATCGTGCTTACCTTCACCGGCGTGGACACGAGCAAGGTCACGAGCGATTTGAAAGTGAACGCCTCCGCAAAGCTCTCCCTGTTCGGGCTGTTCACACTGGGCTCGGTCTCGGGATCGTACTCGGTCCAGAAAATCGATGCCGATGCACGCTCCGGAACAGTGACGGTGACGTTCGGCCCGCCCCAGGCCAGCGGCACCATCCCGCTCCAGCAGCAGGTCGCCTACGTGCTCGGCGGCGTCGCGTCCTATCCACCCGACTACATCTGACGTAACAGCCGGGCCAAGGGCCAAGGGGGGCTCTGCCCCCCTTGGCGGGTCCCCATCGCGCAAGCGCGATGGGAGCCCCGAACCCCCCGCCAAGGGCTGAGCCCTTGGAACCCTTTCGTTGGCGGCGGAACGGGCGGTCCGATCGGAAGCGGTTTCGCTTCCGATCGGACCGCCCGTTCCGCCGCCAAACGGATGGGGTCCAGGGTCCCAGACCCTGGCAGGGGTCCAGGGGACAGCGTCCCCTGGCCTTGCTTGCTTGTCAGGGCAGCAGGAGCACCTTGCCGGCGACGCCTTTCTCGACGGCGGCGTGGCCGGCCGCGGCGTCCGCGAGGGGCAGCTTGCGTTCGACCGGGATGGCGAGCCTGTTCGTGGCGACGGCTTCGGCCATGTGGGCGAGCGTGGCGGCGTCCTGGCGCGAGACGTAGGGGACGATGCGGACGGAGGGGAAGCTTGCGGCGTTGGCTGGTGCGCCGGTGACCGAGGCGAAGGTGCCCCCTTCCCTCACCTTCTCGAGCAGGCGTTCGGGCGTTGTGCCGCGGACGGTGTTGGCGACGATGTCCACTTGGGCCAGGGCGGCGAGCGCGGCATCGTCGTCGATCGCGACGACCCGGTCCGCGGCGAGGTTTTTTGCCTCCTCGAGCTGCGTGCTGCGGACGCCGGCGATGACCGTGGCGCCGCGTTCCCTGGCCGTGAAGACCGCCGAGCGGCCGACGCTGCCGAGCGCGCCGGAGACGAGGACGGTCTGCCCGGCGCTGGCTTCGCTCGCGACCGAGATGAGCTGGTTGCCCGTGACGGTGACGAGAGGCAGCGCGGCGGCGGCGACGGGATCGAGGGATGGGGGGATTTTCGCGAGAAGCCCGGCCTTCACGGCGCAGAATTCCGCGTAGGTGTGGAACGCCCAGGCGAGCACCTTCTCCCCGGCGGCGAAGCCGGTCACGCCGGGCCCGACGGCCACGATCGTGCCGGCGAGGTCCCAGCCGAGGATCGCGGGAAGCGGGACCGGGTTGAAGCTTTTCGTCAGGCCCGCGCGCTGGAGCGTGTCGATCGGGTTGATGCCTGCCGCGGCCACGCGCACGAGAACCTCGCCGGGCCCGGCCACCGGATCGGGATAATCCTCGAGCTTCAGGACATCCGGACCGCCGAATTCGCGAATGACGACCGCCTTCATGAGCGACCTCCCTCTCGATGGATGTTCGTTCCGCGCGCAACATCGCACGGGCGGCCGGTGCCGATTAGCCGGCAAAGCCGGGATTGAGATTTCCCGATTCAGGAAGATGGACGGCGGGCATCGCTCAGGCCGGGAGGGCCGGGAACAGGGTTTTCGCCATTTCCGCGGCGAATTCCTTGAAGACGCGCACCGGGCGCGGAAGGTGGCGGTTGCCGAGATGGACGACCGAGAGATCGAAGCTCTGGAAGCGCCATTCCGGCATCACCTCGACGAGCCGGCCCTCGCGGACCAGGGCGGGCTGCACGACGGGCGGCAGATCGCCGATGCCGGCGCCGTCGAGCAGCGCCGCGGCGAGGCCGGCATAGTCGTTCATCGAAAGATGCGGATGGAAGGTGAGGCTTTCCCGCCCCTGCCCGCTTGCGTGCTCGAAATGCCAGCGATGGTCCGCCCTGCCGTGCGCGAAGGCGAGCAGGCGGTGGGCGAGGAGATCGGCGGGCTTCGCGGGCGGGAGGGTGGCGGAAAGATAGGCCGGGCTCGCGACGAGCTGGTGGCGGTAGGTCAGGATCGTGCGCGCGACGAGCGAGGAATCCTTGAGCGGGCCGCGCCGGAAGACGAGGTCCACGCCCTCCGCGATGTGATCGACGAAGCGGTCGGTGACGAGGATTTCGACGCGCACCGCGGGATAGGCGGCCTGGAACGCGGCGACGAGCGGGGAAAGCAGCGTGTCCGAGATGCTGGGCGGCGCCGAAAGCCTGAGCAGGCCGGAAATTTCCGCAAGCTGGTTCGAGACGATGCTGTCCACCGCTTCGCCGAGCTCCGCACCGCGGCGCGCATATTCGAGGATTTCGGAGCCGATGTCGGTGAGGCGGAGGCTGCGCGTGGAGCGCTCGAGCAGGCGGACGCCGAGCAGGTCCTCGAGATCGGCGATGCGGCGGCTGACGGTCGAGACCGGCAGCTTGAGCCGCCGCGCCGCCTCCGAGAAGCTGTTCGCCTCGATGACCTTGGCGAAGATGATGAGCGTGTTGAGGTCCGCCATCTTCCCGAATCCGGGAAATTGAATCCCGGCTTTGCCGTCTAATGGATAGCACGCGGCGCGTGCAAACGTTCCCCCCGGCGCTCCGGTTGGGGGAGAGAAACGAAATGGCGGCGAGGCGATGAGCGGCGGGCGGCGCGAGGTGAGAAGCACCGAAGAGCTGCTGGCGGCGGCGAAGGATGGCGAGGCGCGGCGGATTTTCGTGGCGGCTTCGCTCACCGGGGTGCCGACGCTCCGGCTTTCGCCGGGCCAGGCGATCGCGGGCGCGGCGGAGGTCTCGCTCCGTTTCGCGCCGGGCCAGGACGGGATTCTTCTCTCGGCGGACAATGAGGTGGAGAGCCTCCGGCTCGCGACCGACCCCGACCGGCGCGCGGTTTTCAACGACAGCGCGATGGCGGGGCTGGGCCGGATCGCGCTGCGCGGCCTGACGATCACGGGCGCGGTGCGGCTGCTGGCGGAGGAAGACGTGCGGAGCGGGCATGTCGAGGCGCGCGATATCGACATCGTCGCCGCGGATGCGCGCGGATTCGATGAGCGGCCGAAAGGATATGGCGTGGAGGTGGTGGCGGGCGCCTTCACGCTCTGGAACCGGCAGACGGATGCGGCCGTGACGATCACGGCGGAATTGACGAATCTTTCCGCCGGGCGCGCCGGCGCCCCGGTGCGCGGCGGCGGGATTTTCGTGAGCGGCGCGGGCGATGAGGGCGGCCGGCTGATCGCGAGCCGGATCGAGACCGGGGCCGTGCACAGCGACGGCGGGATCGCCGAAGGCACGCCCGACCGCATCGCGGCCGGGGTGTTCACGGTTCATGGCGCGTTCGTCGATCGGGTCCGCAACCTCGGACCGGTGAGCACGTACGGCGCCAACGACATGGTGCTCGACAATTGGGGAACGGTCGATCACTGGCTGGCCGAGGAGAAGATCACCTCCCATGGGCCGAGCGGCATCGGCTTCGTCAATTTCGGCACGATCGGCCGGCTCGAGATCAATGCGCCGGTGGAAACGTTCGGCCGGGGCGCGCGCGGGTTCAATGTCTATGCGGGCACCGTGCGGGCGGCCGTGTTCGACCGCATCGTCACGCATGCGGACGGGGCGGTGGGAATCCAGATCGGCAGGAAGGTGGGCGAGATCACGGTGCGGCGCGGCATCGAGACCTTCGGCGGCACCGGCGATTCCCTGGTGAAGGGTGTCGTCCTCAAGCTTCCGGCAACCGCGTTCAGCGTCAAGCCGGGCGGATTCGTGCGCAGGCTTGCCGTGATGGGCGGGCTGGTTTCGCACGGCGCCGGCATCGATCCGCTGGAGCTGGCGGGCGGGGTGGAGGTGCTGGAGATCGGCGGCGGGCTCGGCGCCCGCGGCGAAGCCTCCGGCGCGGGCTGAGCTTTCGGGGAGAAGGAGAACCGGGATGAACGCCGATGAAAAATCCGTGGCGGCAGCGCTGAAATCCTACGAGCACGCGCTGAACCGTTCCGACACGGCGGGGGTGATGGCGATCTACGCGCCGGATGCGGTGTTCATGCCGCAGAACGGCCCGACCAGCGTCGGCGCGGATGCGATCCGCGCGGCCTATGAGGGGCTGTTCGGCGCGATTGCGCTGACGATCACGTTCAAGATCGGCGAGATCCGCCAGCTCGCGCCCGAGTGGGTGCTTGCGCGCACGAATTCGACGGGGACGGTCAAGATCCACGCGAGCGGCGCGGTGGTGCCGGAGGGCAACCAGGAGCTCTATCTTTTCCAGAAGATCGGCGGGCACTGGAAGATGGCGCGCTACTGCTTCTCCACCACGCTGCCTGCCTGAGCCGCGCGGGATCGGCACGAGGGCGGAATGGTGCCGGGGATGAGGGCGATGAAGGCGGCGGTGATCCGCGAGCCGGGCGGGCCGGAGGCGCTGAGGATCGAGACCCGCCCGGTTCCGGAGCCGGAGCCCGGCGAGGTGCTGATCCGGGTCAGGGCGTTCGGGCTCAATCGCGCGGAGATCCTGGTCCGGGAGGGACGCGCGCCGGGCGTCGTTTTCCCCCGCATTCCGGGCATCGAGGCGGTGGGCATCGTCGCCTGCGCGCCGGGCAACGAATTCGCGCCGGGCGAGATCGTTGCGACCGCGAGGGGCGGCATGGGGCGGGCGTTCGACGGCGGCTATGCCGAATATGCGTGCGTGCCGGCGACGCAGGTGCAGGCGGTGCGGACCCGGCTTGGCTGGGAGACGCTCGGCGCCATCCCGGACATGCTGCAGAGCGCGTTCGGCGCGCTGTTCCGCTCGCTCCGCCTTGCCAGGGGCGAGCGGCTGCTGATCCGGGGCGGGACGACGGCGGTGGGCCTGGCGGCGGCGGCGATTGCCAAGGGCCACGGCGCGTTGGTCGCGGCGACGACGCGACGGCCCGATTGCAGCGAGCCGTTGCGCGCGAGCGGGGCGGACCAGGTGTTCATCGACACCGGAGCGATCGCGGCGCAGGTGCAGGAAGTGTGCCCGGGCGGGGTGAACAAGGTGCTCGAGCTCATGGGTGCCGCGACGCTTTCTGATTCGCTGCGCTGCGCGAGGCAATCCGGCATCGTCTGCCTGGCGGACGCGGCGGGAGATGATTGCGCGGAGGGCGCGTTCAGCCCGATGGAGGCGATTCCGACGGGAGTGTGCCTCACCACCTATTCGGGCAGCGCGGAGGATTTCATGCAGACGCCGCTCGACGAGCTGGCGGGGCGCATCGCGCGCGGATCATTGCGCGTGCGGCTCGGAAAGGTCTTTCATCTCGACGAGATCGTGCAGGCGCATCGCTGCATGGAGGAGAGCAGGGCGGGGGGCAAGATCGTCGTCCTGGCCTGAACCGCGGGCGGGACCAGAGGAAAGGCAGGCGGGCATGGCGATGCAGACGAGGTTCGATCCGGCGGCCGAGGCGGGACGGATCGCGTTCGACAGGGTGGGAAACGGAGAGCCCGTGCTGCTGATCTCGGGATTTCCCCAGACCAGGCGCTCCTGGAACCGGCTGATCCCGCTGCTCTCGTCCGATTACGAGACCATCGCGGCCGATCTGCCGAGCTTCGGGGATTCGGGGATTCTTCCGGTTCCGGCGACGACGGAGAATGCGGGGAGAATCTTTCACGAGTTCGTGGGGCGGTTCGCCCCGCCCATTCATGTCGTCGCGCATGATTTCGGCGCCTGGGTCGCGTTCAGCTGGGTGCTGATGTTCCCCGGCGATTTCAGGTCGCTCACGCTGATCGATGCCGGCATTCCGGGCATCACGCTCGGCGAGGAGATCCAGCTTTCCGACTTCATGCGGAAATGGAATTTCGTGTTCCAGATGCTGCCGGATCTTCCGGCCGCGCTCGCGCGCGGCAAGGAGGAGATTTATGTCGGCTGGTGGTTCAGGAACAAGGTGCACGACCCCGGCGCGATCTCCGCGGAAGACCAAGCGGCCTATGTCGCCGCCTATGCGCGGCCGGGACGGATGGATGCGGCGATGGATTATTGCCGGAGAATCCTCGACGATATGCAGTTCAACAAGAGCCGCTTCGCGGGCAGGCTGGCGGTGCCGCTGCTCGCGGTGGGCGGGCAGCACGCGATCCCGAACATGGGAGAGTCGCTGGCGCCCTATTTCCGGAACGTCACGCCGGTCGTGATCGCCGATTGCGGCCATTTCGTTCCGGAGGAGCGGCCCGAGGCGCTCGCGGGCGCGCTGATGCCGTTCCTGAAGGCGGCGGATGCGCCGGGATCGTGACAACCGAAGCAACGGGATGGTGATGACATGGCAGGCCCTACGAGCTTCAAGACCGACATCCGTCCGCTGTTCACGGAGCGGGATATCCAGGGGATGATCCGCGCCTTCAACCTGGCGAGCTACGAGGAGGTGAAGGCGCACGCCGCCGCCATCCATGACCGGATCCGCGGGATCGGAGGCGCGGTGATGCCGCCGCCGCCGCCGCGGGGCGAGGGGCCGTGGCCGCAGTCCCGGATCGATCTGTTCGGCCGCTGGATCGCGGACGGGTGCCCGCCATAGGCGGGGCGCGGGCGCAGGAGGCGAAAGATGGAACCGACCTGGCAACCGCACGAGAAGCATGGCGCGCTCAGCGAACGAAGCGATCTGCCCGATTCGGTCTTCGCATTTCCAAGGCAGCGCAAGGAGCCGCTGACGGATGCCGCGCATGTGCGCAACGCCGTCGCGCGTTTCGATCAGATCCTCGACGTTTCGGACGAGGATCGCGAACTGGCCTTTCTCAACATCGAGAAGGCCGCGAGGCATTACGGCGTGCATCTCTCCGAGGCGGACTGGCAGCAGCTGGGCAGGACCCCGCGCACCGGACGCACGGCGGAGGACCGCAGGATCGCGGCGCGCAAGGGCGCGGCCACGCGCGAGAGGCGGAGGGAGGAGCGCGAGGAGGACCCTTAAGGGATCGAGCGGGGGCGCGGCGTTTGCGGGCAGCGCGTGGGGGGGGCGGGCGGACGGCGCCGAAGCGGGGGGTCAGGCGAAGAGCAGGACCAGGGCGCTGAGCCCGGAGAGGGAGAGCAGGAGGACGGCAAAGAGGCCGAGCCCCATGCCCACGGCCGACTGAAGCGCGGCGCCGATCGTGATGACGACGATCGCGAGCGGAACGACGGGGAGGTGGGCGAAGGCTGGCGCGATCATGCCGGGCGAGGGTTCGTGGGGCGGGAGGCGGCGGCCGAGATTGCCGAACGCGGCGGATCGTGCAAAGCGCGGGGACGCTGCCGGGCGGAAGGAGAGACCCATGACGATCGGTGTCGCGAAGCGTCTTGCCGGCAAGGTTGCCATCGTCACCGGTGCGGCGCGCGGGATCGGGCGGGCGACCGCTTTCGCCTTCGCGCGCGAGGGCGCGGATGTGATGGGCATCGATATCGCGGGTCCCGTCAGCCCGACCCTGGAGGTCGTGCCGGCCACGCTGGAGGAGCTTGCGGAGACCGGGCGCATGGTCGCCGGAGCGGGCGCGCGCTGGTGCGAGGCCGTGCTCGACCAGCGCCGGCTGCCTGCGCTGCGGGAGGCGGCGGAGCAGGCCTTCGCCGCGTTCGGGCGTATCGACATCCTGTTCGCGAACGCGGGCATCCAGTCCTTCAAGCCGATCCTGGAATGGGAGGACGCCGACTGGCACGACCAGATCGACGTCAACCTGACCGGCACATGCAACGCCATCCGCGCCGTGGCGCCCTACCTCGTGCGGGCCGGCGGCGGGCGGATCATCGTCACCTCATCGACCCAGGGCCGGCACGGCACGAAATTCGGCGCCGCCTACTCGGCATCCAAATGGGGCATCATCGGGCTGATGAAGTCGGCGGCGCTCGAGCTCGGCGAGCACAACATCACCGTGAACGCCGTGATCCCCGGACTGATCGACACCGCGCTCACACGCCACCGCCAGCGCTACGCGCAAGTGGTCGGAGACCTGAACACGAGCGAGCCCACCGCAACGCTCGAGGCCGAAGCCAAAGCGAGGCTCGCCGCCAGAACACCACTCCACGTGCCGTGGATCGAGCCCGAGGACATCGCCCCGATCGCCGTGTTCCTCGCCTCGGACGAAGCCCGCATGGTGAGCGGAGCAACCTACGACGCAACCGGCGGCGACAGCGCCAACTACACGGCGTGAAGCCGAAGGCCAGGGGACGCTGTCCCCTGGACCCCTGCCAGGGCCTTGAGGCCCTGGACGGGTTCCCAACGCGCAATGCGCGTTGGGTGCCCGACCCCATCCGTTTGGTGGCGGAACGGGCGGCTGAGGCAGCGAGCGAAATGCTCGCTGCCTCAGCCGCCCGTTCCGCCGCCAACGAAAGGGTTCCAAGGGCTCAGCCCTTGGCGGGGGGTTCCAAGGGGGGCAGAGCCCCCCCTGGTCTTAACTCAGCAGCAGTTCGAGCGAGGCGGCTGCTTCGTCGATGTCGCGCTGGAGCGCGGCCGTTGCTTCCTTGCCGTCGCGCCGGCCGAGCGCCTCCACCATGGCGCGGTGGCGTGAGTTGGCTGCGTTCCAGTTTTCCGAGGCGCGCAGCACGTGGAAATAGGGCCCGATCTGCAGCCAGAGCGATTCGATGATGCTGAGCAGGGTCGGCGAATCCGCGGCGCGGTAGATGGTGAAATGAAAATCGTGGTTCGCCGGCACGTAGCGCCGTCCGTCGCGTTCGTCCGCGGCGCGCTGCATCGCGTGCACCATTTCCGCGAGCCGGCGCAATTCGTCCGCGCCGATGCGCTCTGCCGCCCATGCGATCGCGAGCCCCTCCACCTCGCGCCGCACCCGCCTCAGATCGGCGAGCCGCGCGCGCGTCAGCGCCGGGATGCCGACGGAGCGGCCCGAGACGACCATCAGCGCCTGCTCCGCCATCAGCCGCCGCAGCGCCTCGCGCACCGGCATCGCGCTCACCTGGAACGCCGCGGAGAGGCCGGGAATGGTGACGGTCTGCCCGGGCTCGATCTCGCCGTTCAGGATCATTTCCCGGATCCGCCGATAGACACGGTCCTGCACCGTCTCGCGATCGACAGGGCTGTGCGGCAGCTTCCGCTCGAGCGCGCCCTGGCTCGCCAGATATCCGGTGCCGGCCGTCTCCTGCATCACACCTCTCTTCCGCGGCATGGCCGCTTGCGGCCCCATGATCCTTGATCTATGATCAAATCTCTGTCGAGAGAAAAATGCCGTCCATCAACGGGCGGCGCTTCGCAGCAGGAGGAAACGCCGTGAGATGGAAAGCCCCCTTGCTTGCCGTGGCGATCGCCCTTGGGGCAGCCGCGGTCGCGCACCCGGCCGAGGCCGCCGGCAAGAAGTACAAGATCTTCCTGTCGATGAGCTATATCGGCAATGACTGGCAGGCCGAGGCGGCGAACATGGTGAAAGCCATGGCCGCCTCGAAGGATTACGCCGACCGCGTCAGCCTTCAGGTCCAGGTCGCCGGCCCCAACGCGCAGCGCCAGATCCAGCAGATCAACGCCATGGTCGAGGAAGGCGCGCAGGCCATCGTCGTTTATCCGATCTCGCCGACCGCGCTCAACCAGGTGGTCAGGAACGCCTGCGCGCGCCACGTCGTGATCATCGCCTATGACGCCGAGATCACCGAGCCCTGCGCCTACAACGTGCATATCGACCAGCTCGAGGCCGGGCGCGTCACGGCCGAGTGGCTCGCCAAGGCGATCGGCGGCAAGGGCAACATCGTCCTCATCACCGGCGTGCCGGGCACCTCGGTCGATACCCAGCGCACCGCCGCCGCGAAGGAAGTGTTCGCGAAATATCCCGGAATCCACATCATTTCCGAAGGTGTCGGCATGTGGAGCCAGGCGGTCGCGCGCACCGAGCTCACGAAGATCCTGACCACGCATCCCTGGAGCGATATCGACGGGCTCTGGATGCAGGTCGGCTGCTACACCGCCGCCTCGATGGAAAAGGAGGCCGGCATCGCCGACGACAAGCTCAAGCCCTGCGCCGGCGAAGGCTCCAACGGGCACCGCATCCAGATGCTGCCCATCGGCGCCGCGGGCGTAGAGGGCGCGCACGACACGTACCGCCCGATGGGCGAGTCCAGCATCTCCTATGCCTCGCCGCCCTATTCCGGCGCGCTCGCGCTCAAGCTCGCGGTCGATATCCTCGACGGCAAGACGGTGCCGAAATTCACCAAGCTGCCGCTGCCGATCGTGACCAACGCGACCGCCAAGCTCTGCGTGCAGGGCACCTGGCAGGAGATGGAGCAGGGCTGCAACGTCTTCCAGCCGGCGATCATCAGCAATCCGGGATGGTTCGCCTCGATCTACTCGCCGGATACTCCGGAGGTCGGCCTGCAGGCTGCGCTGAACGGCAAGCCTGAGCAGTGAGCGTCGTGATGCGGGAGGACCGCGTTGCGGCCCTCCCGGCCGCATCGGCGCTGCCCGCCGCGCTCGAGGTTCGCGGCGTGACCAAAACGTTCGGCGCAACGGTGGCGCTGAAGGAAGCCTCCTTCAGCGTCATCGCCGGCGAGGCGCACGCGCTGCTCGGCGAGAATGGCGCCGGCAAATCGACCATGGTGAAGCTGCTCTCCGGCCTCATCTCGCCCGATGCCGGAGAGATCGCGCTCGGCGGCGCGCGCGTCGCGCTCACGAGTCCCGCCGCCGCGCGCCGCCATGGAATCGCGACCGCGTTCCAGGAGCTCACGCTGGTGCGCGATCTCACCGTCACCGAGAACATGCTGATGCCGAACGCGCCGCTCGGCCCGCTCGGCCAGTTGCGGCGGCGCCAGGGCGAGCGGCTCGTCGCCCGGCATCTCGCCGCCATCGGGCTTGGGGATATCGATCCGCGCGCCGAGATCCGCGATCTCGAGCTCGCCGCGCGCCAGAAAATCGAGATCGCGCGCGCCCTTTTCCGCCGCCCGCGCATCCTGCTGCTCGATGAGCCGACCTCCAGCCTCTCGGGCCGCGACATCGACTGGCTCGGCGAGCGCATCGCCGCGCTGCGCGCCGAAGCGGTGACGATCGTCTTCATCACCCATCGGCTGCGCGAGGTGCGGCGCTTCTGCGATCGCCTCACCGTGCTGCGCAACGGCGGGACGATCGGCACCGCCGAGGTCGCCCAGGCGAGCGACGACGAGGTGATCCGGATGATCATCGGCCGCTCGCTCGCCAGCACCTTTCCCACGCGCCCCGCCGCCCCGCCCGCGCGCGGCACGCCCGCCCTGAGCGCAGAAGCCATCGCCACCGCGGGCAAGCTCCGCGCCGCGAGCTTTTCCCTTCATCAGGGCGAGATTCTCGGCATTGCCGGCCTGCAGGGCATGGGCCAGCAGGAGCTCTTTCTCGCCTGCTTCGGCATGAGCCCGCTCACCTCCGGGCGCCTCCTCGTCGGCGGGCACGAGGTCGTTCTGGCCTCGCCGCGCGATGCCATCCGCGCCCATATCGGCATCAGCCTCGTGCCGGAGGAGCGCAAGACCGAAGGCCTCTTCCTCAGGCTTTCGGGGCGCTTCAACGTCTCGCTGCCGATCGCCCACCGCTTCGCGCGCCTCGGGCTGATCGACGTCGCGCGCGAGACCGAAGCCGTCGCCCACGCGCTCGCCGAGGTGGAGGTCGATCCGCGCGCGCTCTACACCGAAGCCGG
>JASHRV010000026.1 GCA_030037175.1 Acetobacteraceae bacterium | reverse complement strand
TGTGACGCTGCAATACAAGACCGCGCAGCATCTGGTGACGGCGACGTATCGGGTCGATCTCGCGGTTCACAAGAGCGATAGGTTCGTCATTCTCGGTCCCTCGGGCTGCGGCAAGACCACCCTGCTCAAGGCGATCGGCGGCTTCCTCACGCCTGTCGAGGGCGGCATCACGCTTGCCGGCCGTCCTGTCACTGGTCCCGGGCCGGACCGCATGATGGTGTTTCAGGAATTCGAGCAGCTCATGCCCTGGAAGACCGTGCTCGGCAATGTGATGTTCCCGATGCGCGTGGCGCGGTCCTTTCCTGCGCGCGAGGTTCCGGCGCGCGCGCACGCCGCCCTCGAGAAAGTGAATCTCGGGAAATTTTCCGACGTCTATCCGCACATGCTCTCGGGCGGAATGAAGATGCGCGTCGCGATCGCGCGGGCGCTGGCGATGGAGCCCGAGATCCTGCTGATGGACGAGCCTTTTGCCGCCCTCGATGCTCTGACCCGCCGGCACATGCAGCACGAGCTCTACGAGCTCTGGAAGATGCTGCGTTTCACGCTCCTGTTCGTCACCCACTCGATCGAGGAAGCGGTGCTGCTCGGCTCGCGCATCCTGCTGCTCTCCGCCCATCCCGGCCAGGTGCGCGCAGAGCTCAACGCGGAGCATCTGGACGGGCTCGATGCCTCCGATCCCGCCTTCGGGGCGCTGACGCGGCGCATCAATAATCTTCTTTTCGAACCGGCGGCGCCTTCCATCCAGCCCGAGCCCGCCGATGCCTGAACCGGCTGGAACCGCCACCTTTGCGAACCCGCCGCTTCGGCCGGAGTTCGAGATCGTTCCCGAGGATGTGGGGCAAATCGCAGCGGTCGAGGCACCGCTCTCGCTCGCCGAGCGTCTGTCCGGAAACGTCGCCCTGCGCCGCGCGCTCGTGCTCGTCGGCCTCGCCGTTCTCTGGCAGCTCTACGCGGTCTGGCTCGACAATTCGCTGCTGTTCCCGACCTTCACGGAAACCGTGAGGGTGTTCGTCGCCGGCATGATCTCCGGCGCGCTCAGCGATCGCATCCTCGTCTCGATCCAGGTCCTGCTGATCGGCTATGCCGCCGGCATCGCGCTCGCCGCCGTGCTGACGACGCTCGCCGTGGCGACACGCATCGGCAACGACATTCTTTCGGTGCTGACGGCGATGTTCAACCCGCTGCCGGCGATTGCCTTGCTGCCGTTGGCGCTGATCTGGTTCGGTCTCGGCACGCCTTCGCTTGTCTTCGTGCTGATCCACGGCGTTCTCTGGGCGGTGGTGCTGAACACGGGCACGGGATTTCGCGCCGTTCCCGAAACGCTGCGCATGAGCGGGCGCAATTTCGGCCTCTCGGGCGTGCGCTATGTGATGCTGATCCTGATGCCGGCCGCCTCGGCATCCATCCTGGCGGGGCTGAAGATCGGCTGGGCGTTCGCGTGGCGAACGCTGATCGCGGCCGAGCTCGTTTTCGGCGTTTCCTCCCGTTCGGGCGGACTCGGCTGGTACATATTCCAGGCGCGGGAGGAGCTCGAGACGGCGCAGGTATTCGCCGGCCTCCTCGCCGTGATCCTGATCGGGCTCCTGGTCGAATCCGTGTTCTTCCGCGCGCTCGAGGAACGCACGGTCCGCCGCTGGGGGATGCAGCGCTAGAGCGTGTCCAGCCAGGCTGGACACGCTCCAGCCTTGTTTTGCCGAGCAGATTCACGCGCCCCTGGATCGCTTCGCGATTCCAGGGAGGCGCGATCTGCTCTAGAGGGTGTTATGAACCTTCCGCCATCGCGGGTCCGGAAAACGGGAAGAAGTCTTTTTGCTTCTTTTTCTTCAGAAAAAGAAGACAATCCTCGTCCTTTTCAATCCCCACCCGCGTGTGGCCGGATCGGTCCTTGCAGCAAACTTGGCCTCACGAATTTGTTCTTTTATATTCAGCTTGTTAATGCAAAACAAAACGCCGGAACGGGCCAGATGGTACAGATCTTTTCAACCCGCCCCGGCCCTCGCTCGGATCACGCGCTGCCATCGTCCGGCCATCGCCATCCCACGGATGCGTAATATCTCCTGAGCTGGCCGACGATGGCCGTGGCGGTCTGTTGGACGGAGCTATCGAGACCGCCACGAAGGCTGGTGGCGAGCTTGACGCCCCCGCCAACCACAAGAGGCACGACGTTCCTGGTCGCCGCCGCGACTGCGCCGGGCAGGATGAGACCCGGCATGAAGCGTCCGGTCGCGCTGGATGTGTTGAACGCAGTGATCACGTGGTCGGTCCCGTCGGTGCTCGCGAGATCGACCTTCGCCTGCAGTTCGGAGCGTCCAAGACCGAACCCGATGATGAACCGCTCAAGATAGCTGCCCGGCTCCGCATCGGTGATCGAGACATGCAACAGTACGCCGGCAGGGTAATCTGTTCCCGGCACAAACGGTTCGGCGGGAAGTCCGGCTTTCGTCAACCGTTGCACCAGATCCGATCTGAGCTTTGCGGCAAGAGCGTCGGCGGGTTGCGCCAGGACATCTCCATTTGTCGTTGCCGTGCTCACGTCCACGAGGATTTCGGTCGGAGGCGGACCCGCAGCACTCGCCGATGCAACATCGCTCACCTCGGCGCCTGCGCATCCGGTCAACGCCGCCAGAACCATGCCAAGTCCGAGAGCCCGCGCTATCACGGACGAGCGGATATATTTTCCTGGCCGTACGTGCGGCACGCCATACGCATCGTCGATGATCGATCCTGTTCGCGTCATGTCGTGCCGGGAACCTCGCTGGGCCGCCATCAATCGTGATACGGGGGTGATACGGGCCGCCCCGGGTGCTCCCCCCTGCCGGGTTCGCGCGTCGGCAGGATTGGCCGGCCGCCCCGCCCGCCGCGCCTTACCTCGAGCAATCGTGATCAAAACTTTCAACGGCGCCCGGGGCAGGCCGGCAAGCCTCTGAGGCTTTTGGAAATGTTGCGTGCGCACCACGCTGCCGCGCCGCCCGCCCGGGGAGCAGGTGGTGCCGGGTGAGGGATTTGAACCCCCGACCTTCGGTTTACAAAACCGCTGCACTGCCGCTGTGCTAACCCGGCCCGGCGCCTCTTTCGCCTTCCCGTTCCCCATTGGCAACCGATTTTGGGGCTTTCGGCCCGCCTGCCGCGCATGACGGGGGTTTCATCACTGCGCCAGGGCAACGTTCACCCCGGAATCCCCAGTTTGGCGGAACAGAGGCGCCGCTGCGGCGCCTGCCCTCAAGCCCATGCAAGGAGACCAGGATGCCTGAACCGACCATGCCACGCCGCCGAGGAGGCCGGGTGCTTCGCGCCTCCTTGCTCGGGGTCCTGCTGGCCGGCACCGCGCTCGGCGGCTTCGCGGCCGGCCAAAGCCAGCTTGTCAGTCCGGCCCGCGCGGCCACCCCTGACACGGCGGCCACCGCCGATGCCTCGGTCACGATGCCCAACTTCGTTCCCCTCGTGGCCCGGGTGAAGCCCGCCGTTGTGTCGATCACCAACGACCTCCAGCCCCACCCGGCCGACATGCAGGGCCCGCCGCCCGGCATCTTCCCCTTCCCGTTCCCCTTTGGCATGAACCCGGGGCAGTCTGAGGCGGTCGAGGCGCGGGGCTCCGGCTTCATCGTCGATCCCTCGGGCATCATCGTCACCAACAACCATGTGGTGAAGGATGAGAAGACCCTCACGGTCACGCTCGACGACGGGACCAAGCTGCCGGCGCGGCTGATCGGCACCGATCCGCGAACCGACCTTGCGGTGCTGAAAGTGGATGCCGGCCATCCGCTTCCCTTCGTCCGCTTCGGCAATTCCAACGACGTCGAGCCGGGCGAGTGGGTGGTCGCGATGGGCAATCCGTTCGGCCTTGGCGGAACGGTGACCGCGGGGATCGTCTCTGCGCTCGGCCGCAATATCGGCGACGGGCCTTACGATCAGTTCATCCAGACCGACGCGCCGATCAATGAAGGCAACTCCGGCGGACCGCTCTTCAACTTGCAGGGCCAGGTGATCGGCATCAACACCGCCATCATCTCGCCTTCGGGCGGCAGCGTCGGCATCGGCTTTGCCATTCCGTCGAACACCGTGCGCACGATCGTCGCGGAACTGCGCCGGAGCGGCCACGTGACGCGCGGCTATCTCGGCGTCGCGGCGCAGCCGATCACGCCGGCCATGCAGCAGGCGCTCCATCTGCCAAGCCAGGACGGCGCGCTGATCGCCTCGGTCGAATCGGGCACTCCGGCAGACCGCGCCGGCCTGCATCCCGGCGAGGTGATCACCGCGGTGGACGGCCAGGCGGTCAAGAATCCGCGTGATCTCGCGATCGACATCGCCGCCATCAAGCCGGGCGCCGATGCTCACCTCAAGGTGCTCGATAACGGCAGCACCGCGAGCATGACCGTCTCGCTGGCAAGCCTGCCGAACGATGTCTCGGCCACCAACACGACATCGCACCCGAGCCA
>JASHRV010000266.1 GCA_030037175.1 Acetobacteraceae bacterium | reverse complement strand
GCCGGTGCGTCGTGGAGGCCGGATGCAGAATGAGGCTCCGCGTGTCGCCGATATTCGCCAGATGCGAGAAAATCCGCACGCTCTCCACCAGCCTCACCCCCGCCTCGAACCCCCCCGCCACGCCGAACGTCATCACCCCGCCCGCCCCGCGCGGCAGATATTTCCGCGCCAGCGCCCGGTACGGGGAGGAATCGAGCCCCGCATAGGAAACCCACGCCACCCGCTCATGCCCCTCCAGGAACCGCGCCACCTTCTCCGCGTTCGCCACATGCCGCTCCATCCGCACCGCCAGCGTCTCGATCCCGGTGATGGTCAGAAAGGCGTTCATCGGCGAAAGCGCCGGCCCGAAATCGCGCAGCGCCACCGCCCGCGCCTTGGTCGTGAAGGCGAAATCCCCGAAATTCTCGTAGAAGCGCAGCCCATGATAGGCAGGCTCGGGCTCGGTCAGCGAAGGAAACCGCCCGCCCTGGCCCCAGTCGAACTTTCCGGATTCCACGATCACGCCCCCCAGCGCATTGCCGTGCCCGGAAAGGAATTTCGTGGTCGAATGGCAGACGAGATCGGCCCCCCACTCGATCGGCCGGCACAGGAACGGGCTCGCCAGCGTATTGTCCACGATCAGCGGTATCCCCGCCCCATGCGCAATCGCCGCGATCGCCTCCAGATCCACCACGATCCCGCCCGGATTGGCCAGGCTCTCGACGAAGATCGCCTTGCACCGCGGCGTCAGCGCCCGGGAAAAATTTTCTGGCTCCAGCGGATCGACGAAATGGCACGTCCAGCCGAGTTTTGGGAAAGAAAGTCCGAACTGCGTCAGCGACCCGCCGTAAAGATTGCGCGAGGCCAGGAACTCGTCCCCCGGCTCGAGCAGCGTGAAGAAGGTCAGGAACTGCGCCGCATGGCCGGAGGCGCAGGCCAGCCCCGCCCGCCCGCCTTCCAGGCTCGCCACCCGCTCCTCCAGCACCGAGACGGTCGGGTTCGTCAGCCGCGAATAAATGTAGCCGAAATTATGCAGGTTGAAGAGCGAGGCGGCATGATCGACATCCTCGAACACATAGGATGTCGTCTGATAGATCGGCGTCGAGCGCGCGCCCGTCGTCGGGTCCGGCGCCGCGCCCGCATGAACCGCCCTCGTCTCGAACCCCAGAACCTCGTTGCCGCCCCCTGGGCCGCCCTTTGGGCCGCCCTTTGGCCCCCCCGCCGCCCTTGCCGGCCGCTCGGGCTCCGCCCGCGGCGGTGTCGGCGGCCGGTTGCGCACGATCCCCGAATTGACCCCGCTCCAGGAAAGCTCGCCCGCCAGCCGCCCGAACTCGATCTTCGGGCAGCGGTTCATCACCACCTCGATCCCCGCCGCCTCCGCCTTGGCCGCCGCCTCGTCGTTGCGCACGCCGAGCTGCATCCACACCACCCTGGCCCCGATCGCGATCGCATCCTCGACGATCTCCATCGCGTGCCGCGACGCGCGGAACACGTCCACCATGTCGATCTTCTCGGGAATTTCCCTCAATCCCGCATAAACCCGCTCGCCGAGCAGCGTCGTCCCGACGATCGCCGGATTGACCGGGATCACCCGGAAACCTTTTCCCTGCAGGTACTTCATCACGAAGTAGCTCGGCCGGTTCCAGTCCGGCGAGGCGCCGACGAGCGCGATCGTCTTCACGCTGCCCAGGATCCTGGCGAGCTTCTCGTCCGGATAGGGAATGGGGTCGAGCACGCCCATGGAAATTTTCTCCCAGCAGGATCGGGGCCAGTCTAGCCCGCCCGCCGCACTTCCCAGCACCCCCGGCCCCGCATAAGATTCTCTAATAGAATTTTCCCGTTTTCAAAATTTTCCCTCTTGAACACCCAACCGTCCAACTGTCCAAAAACACGCCCCCGTCCAACTCCCGCTTTTTCCCTATTTCCTCAGTTTCCACCTTCAAAATCCCTTTTTCCCTTCCCTCTCCCCCCGTCACCTCCAACCACCCCTTCTGCGTCCAACAATCCACCGATCGCAATCACCAACATCGATTTGTAGCCGAATTCCGCGACCAGCCACCCGCCGAGAAAAGTCCCGATAACCGTCGCCACCGCCCCCGAAGGCAGCAGCGCCGCGAGCACGACAAAGCCCACGGTCCTGAAAGCAAGCCCGGCCCGGGAAAGATCCGCATCAGATCGGCCCAGGCAAGCCGCGGCAGGCGCATCGGCGGCCTTTGGGCCTCGCGCGGCAGCCCGATCCGGCCGAGGACAAGCGCCAGCGCGGCGAATCCGGCCGCAAGCCAGAACCCCACGGCCAGCGATCCCGCAGCGACCACGCCTGCCAGCAGGAGCCCGGCAAGCTGGCCCGCGCCGTTGAAGCTCTGCAGCCAGCCGATCCGCGGCTCCCACTCCGCCCGCGGCGCGAAATCGATCACGAACAGCGGTGCCACGGTCGCCGCGGCACCGACGCCGAATCCCATCAGCACACCAAGCACGGGCGCAGGCAGCATCCCGGCGTTGTAGGCGCCGATCACGAGGGCAACGTCGCCGAGGTCGTGGAAGCGGCTCGCCACGTCGAGCGGGAGGATGAACGGAAGCAGCCCGGAATTGATCAGGCCGAGGATGAGATAGGCGAGGTACCAGGGAGCGACGGGCTTCGACGGTGCGTCAGGAGGGTTTTCAGGCATTTCAATTCCGTACGCTCGCCCTCGGCCGAATGTCCGTGATCAGCATCAGCGCCAATGACGCGCCGAATCCCGGCCCCGACAATTTGACGCCCGCGAACGGAACGCTAATCTCCCGCCGCCGCAGCCGGGATCGGGCCACCTGGTCCCACCGGTTGACGGCACGGGAGGAACGTCATGCAAATGAATCTCGCCAGGCGTACCCTGCTCGCCGGCACCGGTGCCGGCCTTGTCGCCGCCAGCCTGCCGCGCGGCGCCCGCGCCGCCGGCGGCAAGCTCAAGATCGCGCTCTCCAACTCGTATATCGGCAACAAGTGGCGCATCGAGATGGAGAACCTCTTCAAAGCGGCGCTCCAGATGGAGCCGTACAAGAGCCAGGTGGACGGAAGCTGGTTCAACTCCGGCAACGATGTCAGCCAGGAAAGCCAGCAGATGAGCGGCCTCATCGGCGAGCGCGTCGATGCGATCCTGATCGACGCCGCCTCTCCCACCGGCCTCAACGGCATCATCCACGAGGCGACGTCCCGCGGCATCCTCGTCGTCTCCTACGACAACGTCGTCACCGCGCCCTCCGCCATCAAGGTCAACACCGACCAGTTCGCTTTCGGCAAGCAGCTCGCCGAGTTCCTCGCCAAGAAGCTGAACGGGCAGGGCAACGTGATCATGGTCACCGGTGTGGCCGGCACCTTCGTCGACCAGCAGCGCAATGCCGGGGCCGACTCGGTCTGGAAAGCGAATCCCGGAATCAAGGTCGTCAACCGCTACACCGGGATGTGGGATTCCTCGACCGCCGAGCGCAACACCTCCGCCATCCTTCCCAGCCTGCCGAAGATCGACGGCATCTGGTGCCAGGGCGGCACGGACGGCGTGCTCAAGGCCTTCATCGCCGCGAAGCGCACGCCGCTTCCGCCGACCGCCGGCGAAGCCGAGAACGGTTTTCGAAAATTCATGCTGCCCGGCGGCTACATGGGCCAGCACGTGGACGGGCTCTCGATCGGTCAGCCGCCCTACCTCGTCCTCGTCTCGCTCGAGCTCGCCCGGCGCATCCTGCAGAAATCCTACCCCCATCAGGACATCACCATTCCCTTCCCGTTCGTCACCAGCGAGACGGTGAAGGTGGGCGAGACGGTGTTCCCCGACCTGCCGGACAGCTTCTTCGCCGACTTCACCGACAGCGGCCCCAACGCCACGGTGAAGGTCTGCGTCGACGCGGCGCTCACCGGCAAGCCCTGCGAGGGAAGCCTCGACGTCAATCTGCCCTCGGTATGAGCGCTGCCGCGGCCGCGGAGCCGCAAGCGGCCGCGGCGATCGCCGCGCGTGGGGTGAGCAAGGCGTTTGGCGGGGTCCAGGCGCTTCGCTCGGCCTCGTTCGCCGCCAGCGGCGGCGAGGTGCATGCGCTCGTCGGCGAGAACGGCGCCGGCAAATCGACACTGATAAAAATCCTCGGCGGACGCATTCCCGCCGATGCCGGTTCCATTCTGCTCGACGGGCGTCCCGTACGTTTCGGCGGCACGGCCGAAGCCGCGCGCCACGGTGTCGGAACCGTCTTCCAGGAGCTCACGCTGCTGCCCTGGATGAGCGTCGCCGAGAATCTGCTTCTCGGCCGCGAGCCACGTTCCGCCCTCGGACTGATTCGCCGCTCCGCTCTCGCCCCCGAGGCGGAGGCGGTGCTGGCCGGCCTCGGCATCCACCATATCGACCCACGCGCGCTCGCCGCCGAGGTTTCGCTCGCGGAGCGCCAGATCATCGAGATCGCCCGCGTCGTCATCCGCCGCCCGCGCATTCTCCTCCTCGATGAACCCACCTCTTCGCTCGTCGAGCGCGAGGTGGAATGGCTCTTCGCCCGCATCCGCGACCTTCGCTCGGCCGGCACGGCCATCGTCTTCACCTCTCATCGCTGGAATGAGATCACCTCGATCGCCGACCGCATCACGATTTTCCGCAACGGCGCCGAGGTCGGCACCTACACCGCGATCGACGAGGGCGAGGCGATCACGCTGATGACCGGCCGCCGCGTGGAAGCGCTCTACCCGAAGCTTCCGCCCGTTCCTGCCGATGCGCCGCCCGCGCTCAAGCTTGCCCAGGCAAGCCTCGATGGCGCCGGCATCAATGGCGCCGGCATCGATGGTGCCGGGGCGCTCAGCTTCTCGCTCGCCGCAGGAGAAATCCTCGGCATTGGCGGCCTCGCCGGCCAAGGCCACCGTGAGCTTTTCCTCGGCCTCTTCGGTGCGCCGCCGCTGAAGCAGGGAAAGATCAGCGTCGGTGGCAGGCCGACACGCATCGCCCATCCTGCGGACGCGATCCGCGCCGGGCTCGGCATCGCGCTCGTGCCGGAGGACCGCAAGTCCGAGGGGCTGCTGCTGCCGCTCTCGGTGCGCGACAACCTCACTTTGCCCATCCTCGGCCGGCTCTCGCAATTCGGCGTCATCCGCGGTGCCGTGGAACGGCGGATGAGCCGCGATATCATCTCCCGCCTCGCCATCGTGACGCCCGGTCCCGCGCAGCCGGTCGGCACGCTCTCCGGCGGCAATCAGCAGAAAGTCCTGGTCGGGCGTTGGCTGCTCGCCGAATCGCGCATCCTGCTGCTCTATGACGTGACGCGCGGGGTCGATGTCGCGACCAAGCACGAGATCTACGAGCTGATGGCCCGCCTCGCGGGGGAGGGAAGGGCGATCCTCTTCTATTCCTCCGATACCGAGGAGCTTGCCCATCTCTGCCATCGCGTGCTCGTGCTGCGCGGCGGGCGCATCGCGGCCGAGCTCGCCCCGCCCGCGCTCGATGCCGAGGCGATCGTCGCCGCGGCGATGCGCGAGGCCGACGAAGCCCATGCCGGCTGAGATGTCCGGCCGGGCCGAGGTCCGCGCGTCCGTGGCCGCCCGCCGCCCGCGCGCCGCCCACATCATCGGCCAGAATATCGGCCTCGTGCTCGCCGCCGCCATTCTCCTTCTCAGCATCATCGTCTTCGTCGCGATGTTCCTGATCCAGCAGCATCGCCTGCCGGGCAATTTCGAGATCACCTCGACGGTGGACAACACGATGCCGCTGGCGCTCGCCGCGATCGGTCAGACCATCGTCGTGCTGACGCGCGGCATCGACCTTTCGGTCGGCGGCGTGGTCGATCTGACCAACGCGCTGGCCGCGATCTATCTCGCCGGCAGCTTCACCCACATGATCGTCGTCGCGATCCTGGTCATTCTCGTCGGCGCCGCCGCGGGCCTCGTCAACGGCCTCCTGGTCGGGCTCGGGCGCCTGCAGCCGATCGTCGTCACCCTCGCCACGCTCTCGATCTTCCAGGGCCTCGCCATCCGCGTCCTGCCGCAGCCCGGCGGCACGGTTCCGGACGGCGTCACCGCGTTCCTCGTCAACACCAACGGGCCGTACGCGCTCCTCTTCCTCGCCCTTGCCGCGCTGGGGTGGATGGCGCTCCGCCGCTCGCGCATCGGTGTTGCGATCTTCGCCGTCGGCAATGACGAGCAGGCGGCGATCGCGCACGGCGTCAACGCGGTGCGCACGAAGGTCATCGCCTATACGATCGGCGGGGCGATGTACGCGCTCGCCGGCCTCTTCCTCGCCGCCAACGCCACCTCGGGCGATGCCACCAGCGGCAATGTCTTCACCCTCACCTCGATCGTCGCGACCGTGCTCGGCGGCGTCAGCCTTTTCGGCGGCCGTGGCAGCGCGCTGGGTTCGATCTGCGGCGCCTTCATCACGACGATGATCGTCAACATCCTTTTCTACGCCCACATCAACCCGCTCTATCAATCCTTCTACGAGGGGCTGTTCCTCATCATCGCCGTCGTGCTCGGCGCCGCGATCGGCGGCCTCGTCCGCCGCGGGAGGGCGTGATCATGCTTTTCCGCTTCAGCCCCGACAGCTTGCGCATCCTTGCCGCCTATGCCGCCGCCGTCGCGCTCTTCGTCATCGGCGCCTTCGTCCATCCCGGCTTCGCGAGCTTTCCGAGCGTCACCGCGATCCTGCTCGTCGCTTCCTTCGTCGGCCTGGTCGCCGCCGGCCAATGCTTCGTCATCCTGATCGGCGGCATCGATCTCTCGGTGCCCTGGGTGCTGAACGCGGCGGCAATCCTGCTCGCCACATCCTCGCTCGGGCAGAATTCGCGCGCGCTCTACGCGATAGCGCTCACGCTCGGCATGGGCGCGCTCGTCGGGCTCGCCAACGGCATCGTCATCGTCTGGTTCGCCGTGCCGGCGGTGGTGATGACGCTCGCCATGAACGGCATCGTCGAGGGCCTCGCCCTCGGCCTCTCCGGCGGCATGACCTGCTCGGCCTGCGCCTCCTACGCGCCGCCGGTGGTCGCTGCCGCCGTGCACGGCGTCTTCCTCGGCGTTCCCGCCGCCCTCTGGCTCTGGCTCGTCGTCATCGTCGTCGTTTCCTTCGTGCTCAGCTTCACCCGCTTCGGCCGCGCCACCTACGCGATCGGCAACAATCCGCGCGCCGCCTTCCTCGCCGGCGTCAACGTCAACCTGACGACCATTTTTCTCTATGCGCTGAGCGGGCTTTTCTCGGCTCTTGCCGGTATCCTGCTGGTCGGATTCGGCGGCCAGGCCTCGCTCGGCATGGGAGATCCCTATCTCTTCCAGTCGATCGCCGCGGTGGTGATCGGCGGGGTCAGCATCCTCGGCGGCCGCGGCAACTATCTCGGCGCCGCCGCCGGCGCGGTGAGCCTCACCGCGCTCGTCAGCGTCCTGCTCGCGCTCAACATGCCGGAATATGGCAGAAGCATCATCTACGGCGTCGTCATCCTCGCCCTGCTCCTTCTTTATGGCCGGGAGCAGCGGGAATAGAAAGCGCGCGGCAGGCAAGGGAAAGTGTTCTTTCTTGAAAGAAAGAACCAAAGAACTTTTCCCCTTTCGTTCGGAGTCCCGAGCCCGGCGCCGGGTCCGGAAAGCGGAAAAAAGTTCTTTTTCTTCAGAAAGAGAAGATTCTAAATCGCAAAGATCATCCTTGCGGCAAGGAAAATCCCGGACCCCGCTGCCAGCAGCAGCAGCGGATTGATTCGCGTCGCCATCAGGACGCCGGTCGAGGCGAACGCGATCGCCTGCGCGAGCCAGCCGCCCTCGAGCGAGCGCAGCAGCACATAGACGGCCGCGAGGATCATCCCCGCCGCGACCGGCCGCAACCCGCTCTCGAGCGCCCTCTGCCAGCGCGCGCCCGGATTGCGGCTCCAGAGATGGGCGACGCCATAGATCAGGAACGTCGTCGGGCCGAAGATGCCGATGGTGGAGACGATCGCGCCGGCAATGCCGGCAACCTGCCAGCCGATCAATGTAACCAGGAGCGAGCCCGGGCCCGGCGCCATGCGCGAGATGGCGAAGGCATTCAGGAACTCGTCCCGCGTCATCCAGTGATGGACATCGACGACCTGGCGCTGGATGTCGGCAACGACCGTCTGCCCGCCGCCGATCGTGGCGATCGAGAGCGGCGCAAAGACGAGGAGCAGGCTGAGGAGAAGCTTTCCCACGCCGCTACGCGCGCGCCAGCTTCGCGTATTCCACGCCGACGCTGATCGATCCGGCAACGATCAGCACCCAGACGAGCGGCCAGCGGAAAATTCCGACCGTGAGGAAGGTCGCGGCGAGAACGATGATCGGGAAGAGCCCGCGCGGCACGCGGCGCGCGGCCGTGATGCCCATGGAAAGGGAAAGGCCGATCGCCGCCGCGGCCGCTCCGTCGAGTGCCAGATGGGTGATCGGAAAGCGGATGAGCGCGGAGAACATCATGCCGATCAGGATGATCACGATCGCCGGCGGCAGGATGATGCCGCAGAATCCGACGATCGCCCCGCCCCTGCCGCGCAGGCGATAGCCGATCCAGATCGCCATGTTCTTCACGTTGACTCCCGGCAGCGCCTGGGAGATGGCGAGGCCGTTGAGGAATTCTTCCTCGGAAAGCCAGGCCCGGTCCTGAACGAACTCGCGCAGCAGCCAGCCGCTGAGCCCGCCGCCGAAGCTGGTCAGGCCGATGCGGCTGAAGACGAGAAAGAGGCGAAGCGCGGTCGGACGCTCTGTCGGGGCGGAAGACATGATGTGCGGACCATCCGGCGTTGGGTCAGGGCGCAGTCAGGATGCGCGCCGCGACGGGCGCGGCCAAACGCCGGTTCTGCGGGCAAGCCGGGCGAAGTTTGCAACGCACAACGAAGCTGTGCCATGATGAGCGGCTTCCTTATGCGTGCCCGGGTGCCGTTCGAGCTCTGCCGCCACAGCGAGGCAGAGGCGGGTGCGCATATCTCCTGCTTCGCGAAAAGGAAAGCGTGCGCCAGTCATTTCCCGAATCGATCGGCTTCCCCGCCGACCGATCGCGGCGGGGAGGAATTCATGCCCATCGATCATTGGCTCGCTTTCGCCGCCGCCTCGGCCGTGCTGCTCGCGATCCCGGGCCCGACGGTTCTCCTCGTCATTTCCTATTCGCTCGGCCATGGCAGGCGGCTCACGCCCCCGATCGTCGCGGGTGTCGCGCTCGGCGACTTCACCGCAATGACCGCCTCGATGGCCGGGCTCGGCGCCCTGCTGCTTACCTCGGCCGCGATCTTCACCGTGCTCAAATGGATCGGCGCCGCCTATCTGATCTATCTCGGCATCAGGCTTTGGCGCGCTCCCGCCTTCGCAACCGATACCGCTGCCGCCGCCGACATCACTCCGCGCCGCGCCTTCGCCCATGCCTATGCGGTGACGTCGCTCAACCCGAAAAGCATTCTTTTCTTCGTCGCCTTCGTGCCGCAGTTCCTGGTCGCAGGCGCGCCCCTCCTGCCGCAGATCCTCGTGCTCGAGGCGACGTTCCTCTTCCTCGCCATCGCCAACACCACCGCCTACGCGGCCATGGCGAGCGCGGCACGGAAAACGATTCGCCGCCCTCGCGTGCAGCGTCTCGTCAACCGTACCGGCGGCTCATTGCTGATCGGCGCGGGCCTGCTCGCCGCCGCGTGGCGGCGCGGCCACGCCTGAAATTTATGCGGCGTGCCGAGGCGCGGTGCGGCGAAGCTCCGCGATCGCGGTCTGCACCGAGCGCCAGAAATCGAGCGCCTCAATCCTCGCAGCGAGCTGCGCCTCGTTCGCCTGCTGCTCCGCCACCGCCGCGGCGCGTACCCCGTGCCGGTCGATGAGGCTGCGGGCGACGCGGATCGGATCCTCTGCTTGCATGGCGTTTCTCCTTGGTTCTTCAATAAAAAAGCTCGCGGCAACGCAGCAGAGCATGCCGCGATTGCCGTCCAGGTCTCGTATATGGGGGTGTCGCCGCGGGCGACAGAGTCCGAAACGCCCCGTGCAAGGCTGCAATGCCCAAGCCTGCAATGCCCAAGCCTGCAATGCCCGGAGAGTCAGACAATGATCGAACCCGCCTATGTGCGGACCATGGCCGCCTACAACGAAGAAATGAATCGCCGGCTCTACCGCGCCGCCGCCCTCATCCCGGATCAGGAGCGCCGCGCCGATCAGGGCGCCTTCTGGGGCTCGCTCCACGGCACGCTCTGCCATCTGCTCTGGGGCGATTCGATGTGGCTCTCCCGCTTTTCGGACTGGCCGAAGCCGGACGTGCCGCTCAGCCAGAGCGCCCGCATGATCGAGGATTTCTCCGCGCTCGCAGCGCTCCGCGAGAAGCTCGACACAGCCATCTCCGCCTGGGCGGCGGGCGTGGACGACGCCTGGCTCGCCTCCGATCTCACCTGGTTCAGCAACGGGGCGAATCGCGAGGTCACGGCCCCGCGCAAGCTCCTCGTCACCCACATGTTCAACCATCAGACGCATCATCGCGGCCAGGCCCACGCGCTCATCACCCGCGCGGGTCAGAAAACCGGCGATACCGATCTTTTCCTCGTCATCCCCGGCATCGCCTGAGCCTCACCTATCGCTTGCATCGCCCCCCGGCCGCATGAAGGCGAGGTCGCAGCCCTCGTCCGCCTGCAGCACCTGCTCCGCGACCAGCCGGTTCCAGCCCCGCTCGGGCACCGGCCGCGCACGCCAGGCTTCGCGCCTGCCGCCAAGCACCGCCTCGTCCACCATCAGATCGATCCGCCGCTCCTTCACCGAAAGCCGGATCCGATCGCCCGTCTCCGCAAGCGCAAGCGGCCCGCCCGCCGCCGCCTCGGGTGCCACGTGCAGCACGATGGTGCCGAAAGCCGTGCCGGACATCCGGCAATCGCTGATCCGCACCATGTCCTTGACCCCGGCGCGCGCGAGCTTCTGCGGAATCGGCAGATAGCCCGCCTCCGGCATCCCGGCATCGCTCCGCGGCCCGGCATTCTTCAGCACCAGGAAATCCTCGGGCGTGATGTCGAGCGCGGGGTCGTCGATCCGCCGCGCAAGATCCTCCACGCCGTCGAACACCACCGCGCGCGCCTCGCGCTCGAAGAGAGCAGGGGTCGCGGCGCTCCGCTTGAGGATCGCCCCGCGCGGGGCGAGGTTGCCGAAGAGCGCAACGAGCCCGCCCGCCGGCGAAACCGGCTCCGCCCGCGCGCGGATCGTGCGCCGATCGACGAAAACCGGCGCCGCCGCGAGCCGCTCGCCCAAGGAGCGCCCCGTCACATCGATCGCCGAAAGATGAAGCAGGTCCTTGAGCTCGTAGAGCAGCGCCGGCAGCCCGCCGGCCGCGTGAAAATCCTCCATGTAGCCCTCGCCCGTCGGCTTGAGATCGACGAGCACGGGCGTGGCATCGGAGAGCGCGTTGAGCCGCCGCAGATCCACCGCGATCCCCCGCCGCCCGGCGATCGCGGTCAGATGGATCAGCGCGTTGGTGGACCCTCCGAGCGCGAGCAGCACGATGAGCGCGTTCTCGACCGATTCCGGGGTGATCAGCTGCGCCGGCCGCACCGGCGCCTCGATCAGCCGCATCGCAAGCGCCCCCGCCGCCTCGGCCGCCACGAGCCGCTCGGCATGAACCGCCGGAATGCTCGCCGTTCCCGCCGGCAGGAAGCCGAGCGTCTCGGCCAGGCAGGCCATCGTGCTCGCCGTGCCCATCACCCCGCAGGTGCCCGCGGTCGTGGCCAGCCTGCCCTCGATCTCGCCGATCCGCTCCGCACTCACCGTCCCGGCGCGATACGCCGCCCAATAGCGGCGGCAATCGGTGCAGGCTGCCAGCCGCTCGCCCTGGTAGGGTGTGGCCAGCATCGGCCCCGTGACGAGCCCCACCACCGGCAGATCCGCCGAAGCCGCCGCCATCAGCTGCGCCGGCACCGTCTTGTCGCAGCCGCCCACCAGCACCGCGGCATCCATCGGCTGGGCATAAAGCATCGCCTCGGTATCGAGTGCCGCGAGGTTCCGGTAGTGCATCGAGGTCGGAAACAGCGCGGGCTCGCAGAGCGAGACGGTGGGAAAGGGAAGCGGCAGCCCTCCGGCCGCGAGCACGCCGCGCCGCACCGCCTCGATCAGCTCCGGAACGGTGCGGTGGCAGTTGTTGTAGCCCGACGAGGTATCGACGATGCCGACCACGGGCCGATCCAGCATCGCCCGCGAATAGCCCATCGAGCGGGCGAAGGAGCGGCGGAGATAGAGGGAGAATTCGCGGTCGCCGTAGCCCGCGATGTTGCGCGCGAATCCGCGTTTTTCATCCGTGTCCATCGCCTCATGCTAAAGCCGGCGCCGGTCGCCCGCAAACTATGGTATTATATTACCACATACCCAAACCCTTGACGCCAGGCCCGCTTCCGGCCATAAGCCGCCGCCATTCGCAAGGATGCCGCCGATGAGGACAACCCTTTCGCTCAAGCCAGCGGAGGTCAAGAAGGACTGGGTGCTGATCGACGCCGAGGGCCTCGTCCTCGGCCGTCTCGCATCCCTCATCGCCATGCGCCTGCGCGGCAAGCACAAGCCGCAATTCACCCCGCATGTCGATTGCGGGGACAATGTGGTGGTGGTGAATGCCCGCAAGGTGCGCGTCACCGGCCGCAAGCTCGAGCAGTCGGTCTTCTACTACCACACCGGCTATCCCGGCGGCATCAAGGGCCGCACGCTCCGCCAGCGCCTCGAAAGCGCGCATCCCGAGCGGGTGGTGGAGAAGGCGGTCGAGCGGATGATCACCCGCGGCCCGCTGCAGCGCCAGCAGATGCGCCATCTCCATGTCTATGCCGGGCCCGAGCACCCGCATGCCGGCCAAACGCCGCGCAAGCTCGACGTGGCGGCGATGAACGCCAAGAACGCAAGGGTCTGAGATCATGTCCGCAAGCCAGACGCGCACGCTCGCCGACCTCAAGGAACTGGCCGCGCAAACGCCCGATCTCGCCGAGGCGCCGAAGCACGAGCCGAAACGGGATAGCCTGGGCCGCTCCTATGCCACGGGCCGGCGCAAGAACGCCGTGGCGCGGGTCTGGATCAAGCCCGGCAAGGGGGAGATCTCGATCAATGGCCGCCGCGCGGCACAGTATTTCGCCCGCCCCGTGCTGCGCATGCTGATCACCCAGCCCTTCCTGGTCGCCGACCGCTACAACCAGTTCGACGTCACCTGCACCGTCACCGGCGGCGGGCTTTCCGGCCAGGCCGGCGCCGTCCGCCACGGCATCAGCCGCGCGCTCACCTATTACGAGCCCGATCTGCGCGGCATCCTCAAGGTCGCGGGCTTCCTCACGCGCGACCCGCGTGTCGTCGAGCGGAAGAAATACGGCCGCGCCAAGGCCCGCCGCAGCTTCCAGTTCTCGAAGCGATAGGCAGCACAAGCCAGCAGCGCGCCTTGAGTCTGCGCCGTCATCCCGGACTGCGGGCGTTTGCGTTGGTGCGCGAATGAGGGGGACTGCCGCGTTCGAGATCGAACAATTCAGGTCTGAGCTTTTGGATGATTGGATCGCAATGAGATGCCTGCTCTGGCCGGAGGGCTCGAGGGATGAGCGGGTTAAGGAAGCTGTTGCACTTCTGCAGCGGCTGGATCAAGCGGTCGTCTTCTTCGGCCGATCGTCGAAATCGCTGACCATAGGCTTCGCCGAAGCCACGTTGCGTCATGATTTTGTTAACGGCTGTGAGACCAGCCTGGTCACGTTTCTCGAAGGAATCTACGTGCAGCCGGCCTGGCGGCGCCGCGGGGTCGCCCGATGTCTTTGTGATGCCATCGAGAGTTGGGGAAGGGAGCGCGGCTCTGTAGAATTTGCCTCGGATACCGACCTTGCGAATGTCGCCGCCCAACGCACGCATCTTGCACTCGGGTTTGAGGAGACAGAAAGGGTTGTCTGTTACCGAAGGTGGATCGGGCCGCCTAGAGCGTGTTCAGCTTGACCTGAACACGCTCTGCTTCGTTTGACCGAGCGGATTCACGTGCTCCTGGGCCCGCCACGCCCTTCGGGCT
>JASHRV010000265.1 GCA_030037175.1 Acetobacteraceae bacterium | reverse complement strand
AGGCTGTGGATCGCGAACTTGGCCCCGATATCCACACCAGCGGTCGGTTCCTCCATGATGAAGAGCCGTGCCATTGAACCAAGCCAGCGCCCGACGAAGACCTTCTGCTGATTGCCACCGCTTAGCCAGTCGATCAGGGCACCCGGGTCACGCGGCCTGACATCGAAGCGCTCGAGCCTGTCCGCGACGTCGCGCCGTTCGCGGGCGGGCGAGAGAAATTGCCACCCGGCCTGACCGGTGATACTGGGGCTGGGCAGGATGTTCTCGCGTACCGACATACCAGGGAACGCACTTTCGCGTCCCCGGTCGGCAGCCAAAAGCGCCACACCCCGGGCAACACGGGCGGCAATCCCCTCATTCTCTCCGAGCTTCACCCCGTCGAGCCAGAGCTCACCAGAATCCGGGCGGCACGCCCCGAACACGGCGCGCCCGATCATCTCTTGCCCGGCACCCTGAAGTCCGACCAGCGCAACGATCTCGCCCCGCGCAACCTCGAAGTCGATCGGGCCATGATGCCCGATCCGCAGGGACCTCACCGCGAGCAGTGCGCGCGATCGATGGGGCAAGACGGGAGGTGATTCCGCCATCTCGACTTCGCGTCCGAGCATGCACCGCACCAGTTCCGGAGGCGTTACATCGCCGATAACAGCGCTGAGCACGAGCCGTCCGTCGCGCAACACACTGACCCGATCGGCAAGACCAAAAAGCTCATTCAGCCGATGCGTAACATAGATGACGCTCTTGCCGCTAGCCTTGAGCGTGCGCAAAACCGTGAACAGATGCTGCGCATCCGGCTCCGGCAGGGCTGCGGTCGGCTCATCGAGCACGACGAGCTCGTTCGGTCGGGCGAGCCCGCGGACGATGCCGAGCAGCGCGCGGCCAGCGGCACCCAGTGTCCCGACCAAGGCTCGGGGATTGGGCGCCTCGATATCCATGGCGGCGTAAATCTCACGTGTCCGCGACCTGACGCGACCCCAGTCAATGAGTCCACCACGGCGCGGAAATCCCGTAACCAGTGCGACGTTCTCTCCCACACTGAGCTCATCGACAAGACCGAGATCCTGATGCACGAAGGAAATTGGTGGCTCATGCAAATGAGGCTGAAGGAGCACACCGTTAAGCAGAATTTCACCGGAATCGGCTGGATGGATTCCAGCAAGGATCTTGATAAGTGTCGACTTTCCCGCCCCATTCTCTCCAATGAGCGCGTGGATTTCTCCGCGTTCAATTGAAAGATCAACATGGTCGAGAGCAAGCGTGCCAGAAAACCGTTTCGTGAGCGCCCTGACCTCCAGGGCTGGATGAGGATTGCTCCCTACTGCACCAATCGCAGCAGGGAGCTGGCCCCTCCCTTCTGCTAGCATATCAGCATGGGTTGTTTGCGCCCTTCCAGATATTCAGATAATGACACGCGAAATTGTTGCTTGGAACGAACTCGTTATTCTTGCCGCCCTCTTGGTCTATATTCGCCTTGGTGCGGATGAAGGTCGGCTGCACCCAATTCGCGGGCGGTTCGCCGGCCATGGCGTGAACAATCGCGTCCACTGCCTCGTAGCCGAAAAGTGTGCTGGGCTCTGGCACCGACGCGACCTCGTATTCCCCCTTGCGAATGAGCTCATAGGTCGCAGGCGGTGCATCGGCCCCAACGAGATGCACTTTATCGGTTGGGACGCCGGCCGCCCGCAGAGTCGCCGCAACATAGGGGTAGTAGTCATCGCAGCAGGTCGTCATCCACCAGCTATCGCCGAAGCGTGCCAGGAGGCCCGATGTCGCCGGGCCCACACGCTGCGCGAGATCCGCGATTGGCACGTTCACCATCTCGAGGAACTTGCAGCCCGCGCAATTCTTGATGGGCTCGGTCGCTGCCCGGGCCTTGAAGCGGGCGATCGCAAAGCTGTTATCCACCATATGGATGTCGCGGGCTGTGCCGTTGGACATCGCGATCACATAAGCGGCCTGCGATTCGCCGATTTCGGCCGCGCTCGACGCGATATTGTCATAGAGCCCGAGTGTTGGGGACGGGCCAGGGAAAGCGGTGGCGTGGATCCCCACCACCGGGATGCATCGCTTTACGGCTTCCTGGATCGGCTTCTGCAGCGCGTCTGCGTCAGCCGGCGTAATGATCGCCGTAACATTGGCGGCCAGTGCTTGATCCAGCGCCGCGAGCTGGCCGCTCACCGTGCCGCGTGTGTTGAAGGAGAGAAATTTCCAACCAAGAGCTTTGGCGGCGTCGCGAACGCCGTTGCCCCAGCCGATATAGGTCGCGTACCCCTGATCGGCGACCCAGGCGATGGTAACCGGTTCTGTCGTTGCCTTTGGTCCGCTGGTCGGACCGTACCATTTCGTTTGCAGTCCCGTGCGCTCGGCCACGATCTCTTTCGCCTGTGCAACTGATAGGGCAGAGACGATCTTCGGCTCGGGCCAGGCCGGATAAGGCTCTGCCCGCGTCTTACACTGGGCCCAGGCGTGGCTACACAGGAACAACGTCGCGGTGGCAATCGCGGCCATGATCGGGAAATGCCAAAGCAGACGCTTGTGACCGCCGCTTCGGCACCACACCGTTGAGCTTCGCCTCATATGTTTCCCCCCGGTTCTTTCTTCAGACCCCGCCCGATCCGGCGATCAGGCGTACGCTCAGGCTTCGATCTCCTCTAGTTTCCGCCCACCGGCTTCCGTGTTGGGCGTCTGGCTGGCGACCCCGGGATGACCACCATCCTGGAGCGCTCGGAGATGATAAAGCGTCGTACTGGTATCCAGCTCCGCCATATCGCACGTAATAACCTCATCTTTTCGCCCATTGCGCAAAAGGCGCGTGTCACCAAGAATGCGCATTGGTACTTCCCGTTTCACCTTAGTTCTTTCGTAAAGGTCGTTCGAGCCGTAGACCATAGCTCCGCCGAGGCTGTCGATCCTTTCGCTGACCTTGAGATCGCGCATAGCGACCCCCCGTTACCTCGGTCACCATGCCATGGCGTGCATAAACGGTCTGATCCTTCAGAAGCACCGCCGCGGCGATCGAAAGCGGCAGCTCGTTCGTAACGAGGTGATAAGACGCGTGAACATTATAATAACGACCATCAGCGCCGGTGACGTCGAGATAGTCGAGGCCATCCCGAATCTGCTGGTGCGCGGCATACAGAACAAGAAATACGCCCAGTGTCACATTGCGGCGGAAGTCGATCTTGCCTTCTTCCGTCATCAACGGTCTCGCGTATTCGACGACGCCGCGGCGGTTGAGGATGCCGCCCTCCGCGATCGGACGGAACAGGCGCGGAATTTCGTTTACGCCGGCAACCGGTCCGTGCATACCGCGGATGTCCGGCAACAGCCCGGTGTAGTTCGAGATGCAGGCCATCTCGATCATCGTCTTGGTCGCGTCGCGGAAGGTAACGAGGAAGTGCGGGTTGATACCGAGCCGCCGGGCATCCTCGCCGACACTGTCAGGGGTCGCGTAGCGGTCGAACAGTCCGACGCTG
>JASHRV010000264.1 GCA_030037175.1 Acetobacteraceae bacterium | reverse complement strand
TGGCCTTTCTTGAAGCTCAGGCGGCTTCGGACAGCACCAGGCGGCGGGCGGGCAGCTTGCGTGCGGGAACGGCCGCGTAGCAGTCCTTCACTGCCTCGCAGATCGTGAGCCCGGCGAATTGTGGTGCGAGGCGTCGTCCCGCCCGTTCCCAGAACGGGGCGGTGCGCAGCATCAGTTTCCGGTTGAGCGGTGGGAGGTAGAGCGCCGACTCGCGCCGTTCGACCCGGAACAGGGAGGCGGCGAGCAGTCCGCCGAGCTGGCGCGGAGAGTAGGGCTGGCCGTGTCCGAAGGGGGTTGATTCCACGTAGGCCCAGGGGCTGCGCCGGTTCGGCGCCACCACGAGGAGGAGGCCGTCATCCTTGAGCACGCGCCAGACCTCGCGCAGCAGTCCCCGGGCGTTCTCCGCCGCCTCGAGCCCGTGGATGAGGAGGATGCGGTCGAAAACCAGGTCGGGGAAAGGAAGCGCGTCCTCCTCCGCCGTGCAGGAGAGGCATGGTTTGCCGGCCGGCCAGCGTGAGGCGCCGATCTGCGCCGGCGTGAGCGCCACGCAGCGTTCGGCGTTTTCGCGCCAGAGCCGAAGATAGGGTGCGGCATAGCCGAGCCCGAGCAGCGATTTGCCGCTGAGATCGGGCCACAGGGCCGAAAGCCGCTCGCGCACCAGGCGCGCCGTTACCACCCCCTGGCGCCCGGCATAGAAGTCGGCAGCCGTGGCCACGTCGATCGCCATCGCCGCCCTATAGCATGACGGCGAGGATGAGCGCGTCCGACCCGTCTTCGTAATAGCGCTGACGCCGGCCGGCCGCGGCGAAGCCCGAAGCCGCGTAGAGGGCGCGGGCCGGGATGTTCCCGGCCGAGACTTCGAGCACCATCCGCCGCGCGCCGGCGGCGCGGGCGCGGGCCATGGCCGCGGAGAGGAGCGCCCGGCCGAGTCCCTGCCTTCGGGTCGCGGGAATGACGGCAAGCGTCAGGATCTCGGCCTCATCAGCGGCAACCCGCGCGAGCGCGAACCCGCCTTCCGGATGGATGAGGCCGAACACGCCCGGCAGCGCGAGCTGGGCCGCGAAGGCCTCCGCGTTCCAGCGCGCGCCCGGGGGGAAAGCACCGGCATGGATCGCGGCCATAGCCGGCGCATGAGCGCGGCACGCGGTGACGATCGTCGTCTGTTTCATCGGGGCGGCGGGCGCACATCCCCGGGGAGCAGGGCGGCCGGCGGATCGACATAGACGGGGCTCGCCGGACGCGGCGGCAGGAGGCCTGCGAGACGAAGCGCGGCGGCCCTGGCAACGCCCTTTGCGTCGGGCAGGCGGATCCCGGCCAGCCGTGCCCTGGCACCGAGGCGGGCGGCGGCGGCAACGGCCGCGTCCCCGGCAAGCACCACCGGCTCCGGCGGTTGCGGAAGGGACGCGGCATCCCACGCCGTGACCTGGCCCCCGCGCTCGAGAAAAATTCTCCCGCGCCGCGAATCGATCGCGACCCAGAGGCGGGCGGGCGGGATGTCGGGCAGAAGTGCGGAAATCGCCTCGCCTACGCTCACGCCGACGACCGGGATGCCGGCCGCGAGCCCGAGGCCCTCCGCAAGCGCCAGGCCGGCGCGGATACCGGTGAAGCTTCCCGGGCCCACCGTTGCGGCGATCGCGTCGAGATCGCGGGCGGCAAGACCGGAGGACGCGAGAGCCTTCGCGGCGAGGACCGCGAGTGCGGCGCTGGTTTCGCCGGATGCCGCGCCGAGCACGAGCCCGTCCTCGAGCACTGCGGCGGAGGCGCGCGCGAGCGCCGAATCGAGGGCGAGAAGGCGCACGGAAAGATCAGCGGCCGGTGTAGACCGGCCGGCGCTTCTCGTTGAAGGCGCTGGAGACGTGCGGCCGGTTGAGCCTGATCCGCGCGCCCACGCTCACGCCGCCGCGGGCAAAGGCCGAGCGGCCGGCGCCGGCGGCTCGGACGGCGGCGCGGCGGAAGAAGGCGCGGCGGGCGCGTCTTCGGCGGCACGGCGCCCGAGCACCGCGAGCGTCTTTTTGATTTCCGCGGCGACCTTGAAGTACTCGCGCCGGAGCCGGCCAAGATCATCCTTCGCACCCTCGAAGCGGAAAACCGAGGACCCGATCGGCTTGCCGCGTGCGGCCGCCAGCCCCTCGAGACGCTCCACGAGCATGTACGTCGCCACCACGGAGGCGATCTCCTCCTCGGCAAGGAAGGTGAGCCGCCCCATCGTGCCGCGATAGACCGCGGTCACCGACCGGCATGAAAGGACGTAGCCGGCTTCGGTGCGGATCAACCAGATGTTCTCGCGCACCAGATCCCCCAGGCTCGCCAGCTCCGCGGCGATCGCCGCGCGGTGGCGGCGTGAGTCGCGGCGCGACTGTGCCATCGCGAAGCCGCGGTTGGTGCCGACATTCACCATCACCATGATCAGCATCGTGAACATCGGCAGGAGGTGCCAAAGTACGATCGGGCCAGCGCCAATGCCGTACATCGTTCGGTTCTCCCGGTTCGTGGGCGGGACACCGCCCAGGGGCTGCGCCCAACGAACGGGCAGCACCCGAAGCCGGACTTTATATCACTATGGCTTGCGGCGGTATTGCGCAGCCGCGCGGCGCTCGGATCTCTCCTTTGTTGCCGGCCCGTGCAGGCGTCCGCCGCTCACATGCTCCGCCACGATCGTCTCGAGGACCGCGACGAAATTGCGCGCAAGCCGCGAGAGCGGCCGATGACGCCCGCTCAGCAGCTTCGCGCGGATGCGAACCGAAGGCGTGAAGGGAAGCACCGCGACCCCCGGGCCGGCACCTTCGGAAAGAGCGAAGGAATCGAGCACGGCGACGCCGGCGCCCGCGCGCACCAACGCCGAGGCGGTCGCCGATTGCGTGACCTCGATCGTGATCGCGCGCCTCAGCCCCTGGCGCTCGAACGCATCGTCGATGAGCGCGCCGATCGGGAGGCTCGCTCCGAAAGAAATCAGGGGCCAGGCCAGCAGATCGGCGGGCGCGATCGCCTTGCGCGCGGCGAGCGGATGCTTCTGAGGCACGATGCAGACGAGATCGCCGGCGCAGAGATCGCGCGCGAGGGTCGCGGAATCCTCGGCGGGGATCAGCACGAGGCCGAGCTCGGCGCGGTTCTCCGCGACCATGTCGACAACCTCGTGATTGAGCACCGTGTGCAGCGCCACGCGCACCTCGGGGCGGTTTGCGCGGAAGCGGCTTATGGCCGCCGGCAGCAGGCTGTTCGCGAGCGCCGGCGTTGCCGCGACGATGACGAGGCCGGCGCGCGATTCCTTGAGATCGCCGGAAAAGCGCTGCACGACTTCGATCGCGGCAAAGGCGCGCAGCAGCTCCGGCAGCAGGGCGCGGGCCTCGGCGGTCGGCTGGATGCCGCCGCGTTCGCGCACGAAGAGGGGAAATCCGAGCTCGTCCTCCGCCTGCTGCAGGGCGCGGCTGACGGCGGGTTGCGAAACATTCAGGATCCGCGCCGCTTCCGTCACACTTCCGGTTTCCATCACCGTGCGGAAGACCTGCAATGCGCGGAAGCGGAATGGCATAATCGCTTGGTTATAAGGTCAGTCGAAAATCGAATTTGACATTATCTCCGCCCCACCCGCAACTGTCCGCCGCATCGAAGAGCCCGGACGGGTCGCGGGTAGGAGGGGAAGATGGTCCAGGAACATGGCTGGCGGCGGCGGAGCGTGCTCGGAGCCGCGATCGGCGGCGCAACGCTGCCGTTCCTCGGCACGGCGCGCGCGGCGGACAAGCCGCCGGTGAAGATCGGCTGGCTCGTCGCCCTCACCGGCGCCAACTCCTCCCCCGGCATCGGCTTCAACCGCGGCATCGCGTTCGCGACACAGGTTTTGAATGAGGCCGGCGGCATCGGCGGCCGGCAGATCGAGATCGTGACACGCGACACGCAGGGCGATCCCACGAAAGCGGTGAACGCCGCGCTCGAAGTCGTCAGCCAGCAGCGGGTCGAGTTCCTGCTCGGCCCGACCAATTCCGGCGAGAGCCTCGCCACCGAGCCGGTGACAGCGCGCTACAAGGTGCCGAGCCTGCTCTACAGCGTCGTCGACAGCCTCGTCGATATCAGGCGCTATCCCTATTATTTCCGCCAGCTGCCCTCCAACACGCAATGGACCGAGGCGGCTCAGAACTACGTGCTCAAGGTGCTCAAGGCGCAGAAGGTGGGCGTGATCGGCGACGCGACCGGCTACGGCACGGCCACCCTGCAGCTCGCCGCGTCCGAGTTCAAGAAAGCCGGGGGCGATGTCGTCTATACCGCGCTGATCGACCCCAACGCGACCGATGCCACCGCGGAGATGCAGAAGGCGAAGCAGGCGGGCGCCGAAGCTTTGCTCGTATGGTCGGATTCCGCCGGGCTCAATGCGCGGATCATGAACGCGCGCGGCGGCATCGGCTGGGACGCGCCGATGATCGGCCACCCCGCGATGGGCACCGGCATCGTGAAAAATCTGCTCAAGCAGCCCTCGTACTGGGGCAAGGTCTATATCGTCGGCTATCGCTCGACGAGCTTCGACGCCGGGGGACAACTGCCCGCGCGCACGCAGGATTTTCTCAAGCTCGTCGGCGACAAGGTGAAACTGTCGGACACCACGCTCTGGTGGGTGGCCTGCGGCTACGATTCCGTGAACCTCATCAAGTGGGCGATCGATCACGGCGGCTCGAGCGAGCCCGCCGCGGTGAAGCGCGCCTGGGAATCGCTCACGTCCTATCCCGGCATCTTCGGCGACTACGGCTACTCGGCCACGAACCACAACGGCTACCCGACCGCGGAGGTCGTGATGAACGCCGCCGACTCCTTCAAGAACGGGGCCTACAGCCTGGCACCGGGCTACTAGCCATCGGCATGCTGCCGTGATCTGGGCCAGCATCCTCGTCGCCGGCATCGCGACCGGGGCGGTGTACGCGATGATCGGGCTTGCGTACAACGTCATGTACTCGACCTCGAAGGTGATGAGCTTCACCGCCGGCATGCTGGGGATGCTGGGCTCGGTCTTCGGCGCGCTCTTCATCGGCGTGCTGCATTGGCCCGTGGCGGCAGGGTTCGTTGCGACACTCGCGGTCGGCGGGATTTTCGGCTGGATTACCGAACGGCTTTCGGTGCGCCCGGTTCTGCGCAACATCGACAAGCATCTCTACGTGCTGAGCACGCTCGCGCTCGCGCTGATGGTGCAGCAGCTCGCGGCGATCGAATGGGGCACCGAGCCGCGCCCGTTCCCGACCCTGTTCGGGATCGGCCACGACCTCACCTCGGAGCAGTACTGGCTGCCCGTCATCGCCTGCATCATCGCCGCCGCCGCGCTCGAATGGTTCTATCGCGGCACGCTCGCCGGGCGCGCCTTCCTCGCCATCTCGGAGGATGCGCGCGCAGCGCTTGCCCTCGGCATCCCGGAACGGCGGATGCGCGTGCTGAGCTATGTTCTTTCCGGAGTGGTCGGCGCCTTCGCCGGCTTCGTCGGCGGCGAGCTGCTGCTCGCCTTCTTCGCCAACGGCATGATGCTGACCTTCTACGGCTTCATCCCCGTGGCCATCGGCGGGCTCGGCAGCAACCGCGGCGCGCTGGTCGGCGGGCTGGTGCTCGGCCTCATCCAGCAGGCGGCCAATTACTGGTTCGGCGGCGACATGGTCCCCGTGGTCGCCTTCGCCGTCTTCATCGCCATCCTGCTCGCGATGCCGCGGGGCCTGTTCGGCGCGGCCGCCCAGCGCCGTGTCTGAGCAGACCCTCCTGCAAAGGCGGGAACCCGCCGCGGCTTCCGCCCCGCCGGCGGCACGCGTGAAGGCACCCACGGCGCTCAGGCCGGCCGCCACGATCATCGCGGGCGCGCTCCTGCTCGCAACGCTGCCGCTCTTCCTCAACGATTACTGGGTGCATATCGCGACCCTCGCCGGCACCTACTGGGTGCTCGTCTCCGGGCTCGACCTCGTCGTCGGCTATGCCGGGATGCTTGCGGTCGGCTATGGCGGCATGCTCGCCGTAGGCGCCTATACCGCGAGCGTGCTCGCGGCCAAGGCCGGGCTCGACCCGCTGCTCGCCCTCGCCTGCTGCACCGTCACCGGCGTGATCGCCGGCATCATCGTCGGCATTCCGGGCCTGCGCCTCACAAGCTTCTATTTCGCGATGGCAACGCTCGGCTTCGCCATCATCGTGACGCAGGTCGCACTCGCCTGGGGCTCGCTCACCGGCGGCGGCATCGGCCTCGCGGCACCCGCCTATGCGGATCCTTTCGCCAGCACGGGCGGCTTCTATTGCCTGGTGCTGATCATCGATGCGCTCGCGACCTGGCTCGTCTGGAACATCGCGAGCGGAAATCCCGGCCGCGCGCTCATCGCCGTGCGCGACGCAGACGTCGCCGCCGAAGCCGTGGGCGTGCCGATCGCGCGGCTCAAGCTCTCCGTCTTCGCCTTGAGCGGCGCGCTCGGCTCCGTCGCCGGCGGCCTCTTCGCGACCGCGCAATCCTACATCACGCCGGACGCATTCACCCTCGATCTCTCGGTGCTCTTCTTCATCGCCGTGCTGATCGGCGGGCGCGGCCGCATCGTCGGCCCCATGATCGGCACCGGGCTTCTCACCCTCCTGCCCGAGATCGCGGCCCCGCTCGTGGCATGGTCCGCCTTCGTCTATGCCTGCCTGCTGCTCGTGGTCGTCCTGCTCGCGCCGGGCGGCATCGCGGAGCTTCTGGAACGGCTTCGCCGCGCCCCGCCGCCGATCGACCGCATGGCCGGCCCGGAGCCCGAGGCGATGTCCGCCGCGCTGGTTTCCGCCCCACGCGCCGCCGGGCAGCTCGCGCTCGCGGAGGTGAGCCGGGCCTTCGGCGGCGTGCGCGCGCTCGACGGGATCAGCCTCACGCTCGCACCGGGCACCGTGCACGGGCTGATCGGTCCCAACGGCAGCGGCAAGACGACCGCGCTCAACATCCTCTCGGGCTTCTACGCGGTGCATTCGGGCCGGATCCGCCTCGGTGAGGCGGACATCACCCGCACCAGCGTGCAGGCACGCGCCGCCCTCGGCATCGCGCGGACCTTCCAGACGCCGCGCATCCTGGGCGAAGCGAGCGTGATCGAGAACGTGATGCTCGGCGCCTGGCGCCATGCCGCGGCGAGCTTCGGCGAAGTGGCCCTCGGCCTGCCGCGCTTCTACCGCGACGAGCGCGCGCTCCGCGCGCAGGCGATGGCCGCGCTCGCAACCGTCGGCCTCGCGGCCTGGGCGAACGCGCGGGCCGATCGGCTGCAGCACAGCGAGCAGCGCTTCCTCGAGATCGCGCGCGCGCTCGCCATGCGCCCGGGCTTCGTTCTGCTCGACGAGCCGGCCGCCGGCCTCAGCGCCGCCGAGATCGAGAATCTCGGCGCGATCATTGCCGAAATGCGCCGGCTCGGCCTCGGCGTGCTGCTGGTTGAGCACCATGCGGATTTCGTCTTCCGCATCTCGGATCAGGTGACGGTGCTCGCAACCGGGCGCGTGCTCGCCGCGGGCACGCCCGCCGAAATCCGCGCGCACCGGGAGGTGGTGCATGCCTATCTCGGCGCCTGAGCCCGCGAAGCGCGAGACGCTGCTCGTTGCGCGCGGAATCGTCGCCGGCTACGGCAAGCTCAGCGTGCTCGAAGGCGTGGATATCGAGGTGCGCGCGGGCGAGGCGGTTGCCCTGCTCGGGCCGAACGGTGCCGGCAAATCGACCCTCCTCTCCGCCCTTTCCGGCATCATCGCGAAAAGCGCGGGCAGCGTTCATTTCGCCGGCGCCGACGTCACCCGCGCCACGCCGCAGCAGGCGGTGCGTGCCGGCCTCGTGCACGTGCTCGAAGGCCATCACGTGTTCGGCCCGCTCAGCGTGCACGACAATCTTCTGCTGGCCGCTTTCAACGCTCCGCCGGGCGAGCGCGCCGCGCGGATCGAGGAAGCCTATGAAGCCTTCCCGGAAATGGCGGAACGGCGGCATCTGCGCGCGAGCGCGCTGAGCGGCGGCCAGCAGCAGATGCTGGTGGTGGCGCAGGGCATCGTTCGCCGGCCGCGTCTTTTGATGCTCGACGAGCCCTCCGCCGGCCTCTCGCCCGTGCTGGTGGATCGCGTGCTCGCCGTCGCCGCCGCGATGCGCGCGCGCGGAGTCTCGATTCTTCTCGTCGAGCAGCTCGTGGAAAAGGCGCTCGGGCTGGCCGATCGCGTCTATGTGCTCGCGCGCGGGCGCATGGCGCTGGTGAGCGAAAGCGCCGCCGGCCTCGCGCCTGCGGCGATCGAGCGGGCCTATCTCGGCGGCGAGGCCCTCGCAGGAGTCCAGCCATGAAGATCACGCCATGAAGATCACGCCATGAAGATCACGAATATCGGGGCGCAGATCGTGCGCCTGCCCTACGCGAACGACGGAGGCAAACGCGAAATCGCGGGCCGTCCCGCAACGACGCTCGACATCCTCCTCGTGCGGCTCGACACCGATGACGGGCTGACCGGCTGGGGCGAGGCGTTCGGCCACGCCGTGATCCCGGCCACGCGCTCGGCGCTGGAAACTCTGGTGGCCCCGCTCCTTCTCGGGCGCGACGCGGCCGACATCGAGTCCCTCATGCAGGATCTCAGCCAGCGGCTGCATATTTTCGGCCGCAACGGCCCGGTCGTCTATGCGCTCTCGGGCGTCGACATCGCGCTTTGGGACCTCGCCGGCAAACGCGCCGGCCTGCCGCTCTACCGGCTGCTCGGCGGCGCGGCGCGCGCGGATGTCTCCGTCTATGCGAGCCTGCTCCGCTATGGCGAGCCCGGCGCCGTTGCCCGCAACGCGCGCGAGGCAGCCCGGCGCGGCTATCGCGACATCAAGCTGCACGAAATCACCGAGCCCGCGGTGCGCGCCGCGCGCGAGGCGCTGGGGCCGCAACCGAAGCTCATGGTCGATACGAACTGCCCCTGGACCGTTTCCCGCGCGAAAGAAATGGCCCGCGCCCTCGCCCCGCTCGCGCTCACCTGGCTGGAGGAGCCGGTCTGGCCGCCGGAGGATCATGAAGGCCTCGCCGGCGTCCGGCGCGAGGGAGTCCCGATCGCCGCCGGCGAGAATGCCGCGGGCCTGCACGATTTCCGCCATCTCTTCGAGGCCGGCGCGCTCGACATCGCCCAGCCCAGCGTCACCAAGGTCGGCGGCATCACCGAGGAACGAAAGATCATCGCCCTGGCTCAGGAATTCGGCGTCCGCCCGGTGCCGCACTGCGCTTATTTCGGACCCGGCTTCCTCGCTTCCCTGCACCTCGTCGCCACGCTCCCCGAAGACACGCCTCTGGAGCGCCTCTTCCTCGATCTCGAGGCAACCCTCTTCCCCGGCTTCACCGATCCGGTGAACGGCCGTATCCCTGTGCCCGAGCGGCCCGGCCTCGGCTCCGATCCCGATCCCGCCGTGCTCGCCCGCTACGGGGACAGCGCCCAATGAAAATCACCCGCCTCCGCACCGAGCCCGTGCGCCTGCCGCTCAAGAAGCCGATCATGAGCGCGCTCGGAGAGCTGCGTTCCGCCGATTCGGTGCTCATCTTTCTCGAGACCGATGCCGGCCTCACCGGCGAAGGCCTCTTGATGGCGCTCAACGGCACACGCCTCTCCGTCCTCGCCGAGATGGCGCGAAGCTTCGAGCCGATGGTCCTCGGCCTCGATCCCCGGCTCGACGGCAGCTTCCGCCTGCGTGCCTGGAAGGAGCTCAATTTCTTCGGCTATCAGGGCCTCTCGGTCATGGGTGTGGCCGGAATCGACATGGCGCTCTGGGATCTCCGCGCCAAGGAAGCCGGCCTCAACGTCGCCCACCTCCTTGGCGCCTGCCGCACGGCCGTTCCCACATACGCGAGCGGCGGGCTCTGGCTCTCCTCCTCGATCGAGGAGCTGCAGCGGGAGGCCGATTCGTTTACGAAACAAGGCTTCCGCGCCATGAAGATGCGCCTCGGCAAGCCGACCGAAGACGAAGACGTGGCGCGCGTGCGCGCCGTGCGCGAAGCGGTCGGCCCATCCATCCAGCTGATGGCGGACGCCAACCAGCAGATGACCGTTGCGCAGGCGATCCGGATCGGGCACCGCCTCGAGGAATTCAACCTGACCTGGTTCGAGGAGCCGGTCCGCCACGACAACCACGAAGGCGAAGCAGCCATCGCCGCTTCCCTCAAGACGCCGCTCGCGAGCGGAGAAAGCGAATATACGAGCCGCGGCATGCTGCGCATGTTGAAGGCAGAAGCTGCCGATATCCTGATGCCCGACCTCCAGCGCATGGGCGGCCCGGCCGAATTCCTCAAGGCCGGGCACATCGCGGAAACATTCGACGTGCCGGTTTCCTCACATATCTACAGCGAAATGTCGCTGCCTCTGCTCGCCGCGCTGCCGAACGCGCTCACCCTCGAACACATGCCCTGGTTCGAAGACCTCTACGGCGCACGGATCGAGCTCGACAGCAACGGACACGCAAAAGTCCCCACCCAACCGGGTTGGGGCTTCTCATTCGATCCAAAGGCCGTTCAGCGCCTCGCTCTCTAACGCAGGGGGCTTTGCCCCCTGCACCCCCACTGGGGCCGCAGGCCCCAGACCCCATCCGTTTTATTAAAGTAATGGATTGCAAAGGCTCCGCCTTTGCCGGGGTTGCGGGGCTCCCATCGCGCTTGCGCGATGGGGACCCGTCAAGGGGCAAAGCCCCTTGCTGGGGTCCAGGGGCGAAGCCCCTGACCTTCGACCAACCCTATCCTTTTTCCCCTTTTCTTCTCTTCTTATCTTCTCCCTCCCTCAACTCATCACACGGAACGCGCCCCGCCGCGCGCGTGCGCGATAGGCAGCGTCGAGCCTTGCTTCGCGCGGCGCGAGCAGGTCCGGGGTGTCGTGTCCTGCGAGCCGCAGCAGCCGCTCCTCCAGCGCCGCCTGCGGCTCCTGCGCGCCATCCGCCAGGATATGCGTCACTGTCGCTCCGGTTTCGGCAAGCGCCCGCCCGACCAGCAGCGCGCGGTGGCAATCGAGCGGGTCGCGCTCGGCGCACATGAGCGCCAGCCTTCGTTCCGCCGCCGCCGCGCGCACGCGGGCGAGGCCCGCGCGAAATTCGGGCTCGGCGGCCATTCTTTCGTAATCGGCAACGCCGTCCCGAAAAAGCTCCGGCCGCGCCGGCCGGCCCCCGAGCGCGTCGCCCTGAAATTCGTAGGCGATGCCGGCCTCGCCGAGCAGCGCCTCGAGTCGCGGGCGCGAGAAGTGCGGCACCCATCGCGAGTGGGGAATCGAGCGCACATCGACGAGCAGGGAAATCCCGGCGCCCGCGAGCAATTCGAGGAACCGCTCCGCCGTATGGTTGGAGTGGCCGATCGTCAGGATCTCCGCGCTCATGCCTTTCGCCACGACACGAGAGGTAAGCTGGTGCGGACGGCGGGATTCGAACCCGCACTCCCCACGGGGGAAGCAGATTTTCTTGCCACTTCGGCTTCCGCCGCCGCCGCCGGCTTCTCGTGCCGGCGGCGTTCGTGGTCTGGACTATCCCTTCGCCCCGGCCCGAAGAAGGACCGTGCGGGCGCCGCCCGTCTAGTCTCTACACCTTCCCCGGATGAGAGGCCCGGGGCTTGGCTCGGGATCGGCCCGGCCCCGCAGGGCCGTCGGCGTTCCCCGAATTTGAGCGGTTCTGCACCGCGGGTTTCCCCGCGGGCACTCCTCAAGCCAAAGTCTGCCGCGTCTGCCGTTCCGCCACGTCCGCGCGGTGCGATTTTCCCGTTCTCACTCCCCGGCGGCAAGCCGGCAGGCGATATCGAGCCCGCGCCGGATCAGCTTCTCGCTCGCCTCCGGCGTGCGGAACCCGCTATGCGCCGAGAGCGTGACGTTATCGAGCGAAGCGAGCGCATGGCCCGCCGGCAGCGGCTCGGTCTCGAACACGTCGAGCGCGGCATGGCCGATCCGCCCGTCCTTGAGCGCCGCGATCATCGCCGCCTCATCGACGAGCGCGCCGCGCGCCGTGTTGACCAGGATCGCCCCGGGCTTGAGCTGCGCAATCCGCTCAGCGTCAAGAAAGCCCCGCGTCCCGTCCGTCAGCAGAAGATGGAGCGAAACCACGTCGCTTTCCGCGAGCAGCGTCTCGAGCGGGACGAAGCTTACGCCCGGCGCGGGCACGGGCTTCGGCGTCCGGTTCCACGCCAGCACGCGCATCCCCGCCCCGCCGGCGATGCGCGCCACCTCCGCGCCGATGCCGCCAAAGCCGATCAGCCCGATCGTCTTGCCCGTGAGCTCGATCCCCTCCGTGCGCGGCCAGCCGCCCTGGCGGATCATGCGGTCCATGCGCGCGAGCCCGCGTGCGGCGGCCCACATCAGCGCGATCGTGTGCTCGGCCACCGCGGTGTCGCCATAGCCCTTGATGATGTGAACGGTGATGCCGAGCTCGGCCAGCTCTTCCGGGTTCATGTAGCTGCGCGCCCCGGTGCCGAGGAAGATGATGTGCTTGACGCCCTTGCACGCGCGCATCGCCGCGGTCGGGATCTGGCTGTGATCGTCGATCACGAAATCATGCCCGTCGAGCAAACGCGGCAGCGCTTCGGCGGGAACGTGATCCTCCTCGTAAAGCGTCACCGGCGGGTCCGTCGGCCGCCTCATCTTCCGGTAGACATCGCCGAGCGCATCGCTCGCGTCGATGAAGACACCCTTCATTCCGTCCGTTCTCCGCTTATCGCGCCGGATAGTGCGAAAGCCCGGCCGCGGCGGCAAGACGAGCGATTGACGCTCCCGCCGCTCCCGCGCATGGTCCGCGCGCCGCGCCGATGCCCAACGCCAAGCATCCTGCCCGAGTCTCCCGGCAGAGGCCGGCGAAAGTCCCCCCCTCCGCCCGGGCCAAGGCTCAGGCGCCCAAACGGGCCCGTACCGGCCGCTTCTTCCGCGCGCTCAGGCTCGCCGTCATCCTCGCGGTCTGGGGGGCGCTCGCGCTGGCCGCCGTCGTGCTCTGGTTCGCGCGCGACCTGCCCCACCCGCAGGATGCGCTGCTCGCGGTCCGCCGCCCGAGCCTCGTGCTCGAGGACCATGCCGGCCGCATCTTCGCAACCTACGGCGACGTCGTCGGCCAGCCGCTGACACTCGGCGAAATGCCCGCCTACCTTCCCGAAGCGGTCGTCGCGATCGAGGACCGCCGCTTCTGGTCCGAACCCGGCTTCGATCCTCTCGGCATGATGCGCGCGGGCCTCGCCGATCTTCTCGCCGGCCGCGTCGTCGAAGGGGGCTCGACCATAACCCAGCAGGTCGCGAAGAACCTCTTCCTCTCCGATGCGCGCACCCTCAAGCGCAAGGTGCAGGAGGCGCTGCTCACTCTCTGGCTGACGCACGCCTTCACGCGGCGGGAGATCCTCGAGATCTGGCTCAACCGGGTCTATTTCGGCGCCGGTGCCTGGGGCGTGGACGCGGCCGCGCGCATCTATTTCGGCGTCTCCGCCCGCAATGTCTCGCTCTGGCAGGCGGCCGTGCTTGCCGGCCTGCCGCAGGCGCCCTCGGTCCTCAACCCGCTCGCCGATCCGCAGGCCGCCGCCGCGCGCGGCCGGCAGGTCCTCGCCGCGATGGCGGCAAGCGGCGCGATCACACCCGCCGAGGCGGCAAGCGCTGCCGCCCAGATCCATTTCCCCCCGCCCGTCACGGTCGGCGGCGGCTGGTTCGCCGACTGGGTGTCGGAGCAGGCGCGCCCCGATCTTCCGCCCGGCCAGGATGTGGTGCTCGCCACCACGCTCGACGGCACGCTCCAGGCAACCGTGGAGAGCCGGCTCGATTCCCTCCTCGCCGGCCCCGGTGCCGCCGCCGGCGTGCACCAGGGCGCGGTCGTCGTTCTCGATGCCGCCACGGGCGCCGTGCTCGCCATGGCCGGCGGCCGCGACTACCGCGCCAATCCGTTCAACCGCGCGGTGCTCGCCCTCCGCCAGCCCGGCTCGGCCTTCAAGCCCTTTGTCTGGCTCGCCGCGCTCGAAAAAGGCTATCGCCCGTCAAGCCCCGTGCTCGATGCGCCGATCGATATCGACGGCTATCACCCGCACGATTTCGATCCCACCTATCTCGGACGCGTGACGCTCACCGATGCGCTGGCCTTCTCGCTCAACACCGCCTCCGTGCGGCTCCTGCTCGCCGCCGGCGGCCCCGAAGCCGTGATCCGCGTCGCCCGCCGCCTCGGCATCACGAGCAAGCTGCCGGACAACGCCTCCCTCGCCCTCGGCACGGGCGGCGTGAGCCTCCTCGAGCTCGCCGGCGCCTATTGCAGCTTCTTCAACGGCGGCCTCCTCGTCACGCCGCACGGCCTCGCATCGATCAGCACCGGCGGGGGGAGCATCCCCCTCGGCACGCCGCAGCCGCTGCCCGCGATCGACCCCAGCCTCGCCGCGATGATGGCGAAGATGATGACCGCGGTCGTCTCCCGCGGCACCGGTCGCAACGCCGCGATCGCCGGCCGCACGATCGCGGGCAAGACCGGCACCACCTCTGATTTCCGCGATGCCTGGTTCGTCGGCTGGACCGATGGCGACATCATCGGCGTCTGGCTCGGCAACGACAACGCAAGCCCGACGAAAAACGTCGACGGCGGCAGCCTTCCCGCGACTCTCTTCCGTGAGATCGCGCTCACCATTCACGATTAGAACGAGTGACACGAATGATCCTTGACCCGTTCCGCAGGCGTGGCGTCGGCCTTGTCGCGCTCTCTTCCTTCGGCCGCAGCGGCACCTCCTTCTTCATGCAGATCCTGCGCGCATCCGGCGTCACGGTCCCCGGCGGCTTTCCGTTCGAGGAACGCACCGCGCAGGTAAGCCTGCTGCACTGGCTGCGACGCGCGCTGACCGAGCCCGGAACGGAAACGCCGCCCACCGGCCCCTTCGGCCGCGCACGGCTCAACAACGCGGTCTGCCAGTGCTCGCTGTTCGACGGGGCCGAAAGCTACGAGGACCTGCTGTCCATCGAGTCCGGCCTCGCGGATTCCATCGCGGCCGCCGCCCGCCCCGGCAACCGCTGGCTCGGCGAAAAGTTCATCGGCTTCGATCTCCTGCGCCTGATGCGCGCATTCGATGCGACCGACATCGTCCTGCCGGTCTTCCTGCTGCGCGATCCCCGTGCGGTCTTCCTCTCCGTCAAGCGGTTCAACGCCAGGCGCGGCTATGCAAGCTTCACCGACAACGGCGACGATGCGCGGCTCTTCGACACGATCTGCCGTTTCGAGGAGCAGCAGCTCGAGGAGCGGGCGCGGCTCGGCGGCATGATCTGCCGCTACGAGGCGCTGATCGCGCCGGACGAGCGGAACACGGCGCTCAAATCATTGCTGGAAGCCCTGCGCGCCGATACCGCGTCCACCAGCATCACGGGCATCTGGAAAACCGTCGATTCCGGCCGCTCGGAGCTCGCCCACCACATGACAAGCGCGCCCGGCGCGGGAACCGCCGAAGACGCCCACGCATCGGTCTTCGCCACGCAATCGCGACGCCTCGGCACGCTCGGCTACGCCGCTTAGAGCAGGATGCGTTCGCCTCCGCTCACTTGTCCCGCGTCTCGCCTTTGTTTTCCCCGCGCGATTCACGCCTCCGGTGATTCCACCTCCGGCGATCGCGCTCTAAGGAAAGCCGTTCTTTCTTGGAAGGAAGAACCAAAGAACTTTTTGCCGTTTTCCAAACCCTGCTAGCGCCGCAGCACCAGCGCCGCCGAGCCGAGCATCAGCGTCATGCCCACCACTTCGCCCGCATCGATCCCTTCGCCGAACAGCAGCACCGCCAGGATCACGCCCACAACCGGCGAGACGAAGGCGTAGCTTCCGGTGCGTCCGGCACCCCAGTCCCGAACCAGGAAAAAGTAGATCAGGCTCGCCCCGAGCGAGCCCGGCAGCAGCAGATAGAGCCAGGCCAGGAAGGCCGGCCAGCCCCACTGCCCCGCCGCCGCCGCGCCGGAGCCGGGCTCGAACGCAAGCGAGCCCGCGAGCAAAAGAAAGCCGCCGATGCAGTTGGTCAACGCCGCCACCTCGCCGGGCGCCAGCGTGCGCATCAGGGGCCGCGCCAGCACCGAGCCAAGCGAATAGGAGAGGCAGCCGATGATCACCCCGAGCGCGCCGGCGAGCTCGATCCAGTCGAGCCTCCCTTCGAACGCTTTCTGCCCGAACAGCATCACCGTGCCGAGCGCGCCGAGCACCAGCGCCACCCCCTGGCGGCGCGTGAACCGTTCCTGCCCGGCGATGGCACTGAACCCGATCAGCGAAACGGGCGTGAGCGCCGAGCTGATGACGGTCGCGAGCCCGGCCGGCACATAGCGCAGCCCGTAGAGCTGAATCACCTGGTTGGTGGCGATCATCAGCACGGAAACGATGAGCAGCCGCGGCCAGGCCCATGCCGGCACGCTGATCCGCTGCCCCCTCGCCCAGCGCCAGCAGAGCAGCACGACACCCGCCACCGCCCAGCGCGTGCCGGCGAAGAAGCCGGGCGGCACGCTGGCCACGCCCACCTTCATCGCAAGCCATGTCGTTCCCCATACGAAGCAGAGGAAGGCGAACATCGCCCGCTGGCGCGCGAGCGCAGCATCCGCGGTCGTCCCGCGGCCGAGCAAACTCAAACCGGCCGGGGGAAACCCTGCCGGTGCCTTGCGCAGTATCATGGGGGGAAAGCTCGGGCTCACTCTCCGCGGGTGCGGTCGTTCGCGAAAAGTAACAGCCCGACCATGGCCGAGCGAAGGCAAGAATACAGCCCTGCAATGCATTTTCGGGCCGCGTTTCCGCCCCGCCCCGCGGCTGCTATAGTGCCCTCATGTCACCAGCCGAGGCCCGCCCACCGGCGCGCGAAGCCGCCGCCGGCACCGTGCAACGCGAGAGGAGACACGCCATGCAACAAGCCAGCCCCGACCGCGCCGACCGGATCGACTACCCCTCCTCCGCGGCCTTCCTGGCGATCCATCTCGCCTGCTTCGCCGCCATCTTCACCGGCGTCACCTGGCGCGCGGCCGTGCTCGGCATTGCCCTCTACGTGCTCCGCATCTTCGCGATCGGCGCCGGCTATCACCGCTACTTCTCGCACCGCGCCTTCCGCACCAGCCGCGCCTTCCAGTTCATCCTCGGTTTCCTCGCGCAGACCTCTGCGCAGCGCGGCGTGCTCTGGTGGGCAGCCCATCACCGCCGCCACCACAAATACTCGGACACCGAGCAGGACGTTCACTCTCCCATCCTGCGCAGCTTCCTCTACGCGCATGTCGGCTGGATCCTGGTCCCGCGCAACGAACCGACCGATCTCGAAACCGTCCGCGACCTCGCCCAGTACAAGGAGCTCGTCTGGCTCGACCGGAATCAGTATCTGGCCGCCGCGATCCTCGCCTTCATCACCTGGCTCATCGCCGGCCTGCCCGGCCTCGTCGTCGGCTTCTGCTGGAGCACGGTCGCCGTCTGGCACGCGACCTTCAGCATCAACTCGCTCGGCCATCTCCTCGGCCGCCGCCGCTATGTCACCGGCGATCACTCGCGCAACAACTGGCTCTTGGCGCTGATCACGATGGGGGAAGGCTGGCACAACAACCACCATGCGTACCAGGCTTCCGTCCGCCAGGGATTCCGCTGGTGGGAATACGACTTCACGTACTACCTCCTGCGCGCCCTCTCCTGGTGCCGCGTGGTATGGGACCTGCACGCACCGCCGAAAGCGGTCGTGAATCGCGAACAGCGGCTCGGCCGCATCGTCATCGACCGCGCCGCGCGCCAGCTCGCCCTCTCCTTCCCCATCAACACCATCGCGAACCAGACGCTTGAGGCCCTGTCTCGCGCGCCCGGCTGGGCGGAAGTGAGATCCCGCTTCCTCTCCGCCCGCCAGCAGGCCGAAGCATTCTGGAACGAGTTCGACCTGCCCCAGATCCCCTCGCTCGACGAAGTGCGCGCCTATGCCCGCGCGCGCCTCGCGCAAACCCCCTCGCTCGACGAGATCGCCGTCCGCGCCCGCGAGCGCCTGCTCGAGCTCGTTCACTCGCGCCTCGTCGAGGCCGCCTCCTCCTAGAGCGGGATGCGTTCGCTCTCGCTCACGTATCCCGCTCTAGGTCTTTGTCTTTCCCGCGTGATTCGCGCCTTCGGTTTTCCCACCTTCGGCGATCACGCTCTGAAACTTTCGTTCGGAGTCCCCCGGCCGGCGCCGGGTCCGGAAAACGGGAAGGAGTCTTCTTGCTTCTTTTTCTTCAGAAAAAGAAGGCTCTTCCTTTCAATACTTCATCAATTCGATACTTCATCAGAACCCGCAACACCCTTAACCCCCTCAAAGGCACTCGCACATGAACGAAGACTGGCGGCGCACGCATGAATGGGGCGCGTTGACACGGGCTGAGATCGCCGCCGCGCGCGATCATGGCGCGCTGCCCGTTCTTCCCGTGGGCTCGGTCGAGCAGCATGCGGACCATCTCCCGGTGGACACGGACAGCGTCTCCGCCCACCGCGTGGCGCTCGCCGCCGCCGCCGCTTGCGCCGATCCGCACGTGCTCGTTCTGCCGCCGCCCGGCTTCGGCTTTTCGCCGCACCACCGTGCCTTCGCGGGCACCGTCACGCTCTCGCTCGAAACCTTCGTCGGCCTTGTGACGGACGTGGCCGAAAGCCTTCACCGCACCGGCTTTCGCCGCCTCCTCGTCGTCAACGGCCATGGCGGAAACCACGGCCCGCTCACGGCCGCCTGCACCGCGCTCGTCAGCCGCGGGCTCGGCGTCGGCTTCGTCAATTATTTCTCCCCCGGCGAAAAACAGTGGCTCGAGGCGCTGCCCGGCGCGCAGCGCGGCGTCGGTCACGCCTGCGCATACGAGACCGCGCTGCAGCTCGCCCTTCGCACCCCCGCCGAGTCCGAGCGCATCGCCGCGCGCATCCGCGGCCTCCCGCCCCGGCTCACGCCCTCCTATCTTTCGGGCCAGGCACCGGATCCGCTGAAGCCCGCCGGCGCGAGCTGGGCCGCGATCTTCCCCGCCGGGGATGTCGGCTATGTCGGCGATCCCGCGGCCGCGACGCCGGAGGCCGGCGCGGCGCTTCTGGAGGCAACGGTCGCGGCCCTCGCGCGCTTCTATGCCGACTTCGCCGCCGCCAGCTTGCGTGTCGGCGCCGTGTGACCCTGCCACGTTGCCGGATGCGTCCGGCCGTATAGACTGAACTTCATGGTTGCATCCGGCGGCAAAACGCACCGGACAAGACGTTCCGAATCGCGCGCCCAGACGCCCGGGTGAACGCGATGGGCGATTCTGCGCACCCTCTTCCCGGCCCGCTGCCGCAGTTCGCGGTGCGCGTGGAATGCCCGGACATCGCGCCCTGGCTCGACGGCAATACCGGTGTGCGCGGCTTCATCTGCCGCGACTCCGGAAAGGCCGGACCGCATGTCGGACTGATCGCGCTCACCCACGGCAACGAGATCGGCGGCGCGATCGCGCTTGTCCGCCTGCTCGATACCGATCTTCGCCCGCAACGGGGGCGCATCACCTTCGGCTTCCTCAACCTCGCCGCCTTTGCCCGCTTCGATCCGCGCCAGCCCACCGCCTCGCGCTTCGTCGATGAGGACATGAACCGGCTCTGGGACCCTTCGGTGCTGGACGGACCGCGCCGCTCGAGCGAGCTCGCCCGCGCCCGCGAGGTGCGCCCTCTGCTCGACGAGATCGACATCCTCCTCGATCTCCACTCGATGCTGTGGCCCTCCGATCCGCTGATCCTCTGCGGCGCCTCCGACAAGGGCCGCAGGCTCGCGCTCGGAATCGGCGCCCCGCCGCTCATCGTCGCCGATCACGGCCACGCCAGCGGCCGGCGCATCATCGACTATCCGCCCTTCGTCAACGCATGCGATCCCCGCGCGGCAAACCTCGTCGAGGCGGGTCAGCACTGGGAGTTCGGAACGGTCGATACGATGCTCGCGGCGATCGCCGGAGTCCTGCGCCATGCCGGCCTCATCGACGAACATCCCGCCCTGCCGCCGCCCGCCTCAAGTCCGCCCGAG
>JASHRV010000263.1 GCA_030037175.1 Acetobacteraceae bacterium | reverse complement strand
GGCCCGCTGCGCGTCAAGACGGCGGCCCGGCCCTCCGGCCCGAGCCGCAAGGCGGAGAGCGACGATCTGATCCAGATCGCGGGGCTCGAGGCGCGGCGCGCGGCCAAGCGCGCGGCGGAGGAGCCGTGACGAAGCTCGCTGCCATCCTCGCGGAGCTGCCCGGCCTTGCGATCGCGGTCAGCGGCGGGGTGGACAGCATGACGCTCGCCCATGCCGCGCACCGCGCCGGCGTACCCGGGCTCCGCGTCGTCCATGCGCTCTCCCCCGCCGTGCCGGAAGCCGCGACTTCACGCGTGCGCGACCACGCCGCCCGCTTCGGATGGCGGCTCACGGAGCTGGATGCCGGCGAGTTCGCGGACCCGGGCTACCGCGCCAACCCGGTCAACCGCTGCTATTTCTGCAAGACCAATCTCTACGCCCGCATCGCCCTGGTGAGCCGGGGCCCCATCGCCTCCGGCGCCAATCTGGACGATCTCAAGGATTACCGCCCCGGCCTCGCCGCCGCCGCGGAACACAGCGTCCGCCATCCCTTCGTCGAAGCCGGCATGGACAAAGAAGCCGTGCGCGCGCTCGCGCGGGCCTTCGATCTCGCGGACATCTCCGAGCTGCCCGCCCAGCCATGCCTCTCCAGCCGCATCGAGACCGGCATCGCGATCAGCGCCGAGGACCTCGCCTTCGTCGCGCGCATGGAACAAACGCTCGCCCCGCATGCGGCGCCGGGGTCGGATCTGCGCTGCCGCGTCACCCATGGCGGAATCGTCGTCGAAGCCGCGGCGCCGGACGAGGAAATGCAACGGATCGCACGCACGCTCTGCCGCTCCGCGCATCGCCGCTTCCTCGGCTTCCGTCCCTATCGCCGCGGCGCTGCCTTCCTGCACGAGCACCCATGAGCGACTTCACCCTCGACTGGGGACGCGAGGCGCGCACCGGCGTCGCGGAGGCCGTGCTTTGCGCGCCGAAGACGCCGGCCCAGATCGCCGCGATCCTTGGCGAGGCCGCGGGGCGCGGCGGCCGCCTGCTTCTGACGCGGCTCGCCCCGGAGCAGCACGATGCCCTGCCGGCGGACCTGCGCGCGCGGCTCGATTTCGACCCGCTCTCCGGCACCGCGATCCTGGGCGGGCCGCATCGCGGCGCTCCGGTCGAAGGCACGCTCATCGTCGCCGCCGGCACGGCGGATCTCGGTCCCGCGCGGGAGGCCGCGCGCACGCTCGCCTTTCACGGGCACGCGGCGCCGCTGATCGCGGATGTCGGCGTCGCCGGGCTCTGGCGCCTCAACGAGCATCTCGAACGGCTGCGGGAGGCCCGCGTCCTCATCGTTGCGGCGGGCATGGAAGGCGCCCTCTTCAGCGTCGTCGCGGGCCTGGTCTCGGCCTCGGTGATCGCTCTGCCGACCTCGGTCGGCTACGGCGTGGCCGCCGGCGGCACCCTCGCCCTGCACGCGGCCCTCTCGAGCTGCGCCCCCGGTGTCACGGCCGTGAACATCGACAACGGCTTCGGCGCGGCAACGGCGGCAATCAAGATTCTTCGCGCCGCCCGCCGCTAGGGAGAGAAGTTCTGTTCTTTCTTGAAAGAAAGAACCAAAGAACTTTTCTCCTTTTTCGCTTTAACATGTCAGCCGAACCCGCTGTGGCCGATCCGGGCTGGAACCCGCTTCCGGCCTCACGGAAAATATCAGCCTATTTCAATATATTAACTCTGTTCGAAACACGTTTACGGGCCAGATGGTACAGATCTTTGGCCACATCAGGCGCGCTCCGAGAGGCGGCGCAGTGCGTCGTGGATCTTGCGGTCGATTTCGATCCCTTCGCGCGCAAGTCGGACGCGCATGATGTGGCTGCGCTCTCCGGGAATGCGGATTTCCCTCACCCCGGTTTGCCGCTTCGTGGCCTTGATCGTGTCGATCCGCCTCGTCACCTCGCGCCGGTAATCCGCGAGCGGCAGAAAGAGCTCCGGCTTGAAGGCGATGAAGACATAGCCGCTGATCGCGTCCGCGGGCCGGACCCCGGCGGCCAGCGCGCCGAGCGCATCCATCGCCAGGGCAAGGCCGAATCCCTTGTAGCCGCCGTCGGGTCCGCCGAAGGGGAGCAGCGCGCCCTGCCGTGCGGCGCTCGCGTCCCTGGTCGGCTGTCCGTCCGGCCCGAGCGCGACACCGTCCGGGATCGGCATGCCGAGACGCTCCCGGAACTGCAGATCGGTCGCCATGAACGAAGATGTGCCCATATCGATGACGAGGGGATCGGCTTCGGTCGGAAACCCGAAAGCGATCGGGTTGGTGCCCAGGGCGGCGCGCGCGCCGCCGAAGGGCGCCACGGCCGCCGGCGCTGCGACCGTATGGATCGCGACCATGCCGGCGCGGGCGATCATCTCGCAGTAATAGGCGCTCCGTCCCGTCATCCAGGTGTTGGCGAGACAGACGATGGCGAGTCCGTTGGCTTCCGCCCGCTCGATGCAAGCCTGAGCGGCGCGGTAGGCGGCAAGCATGCCGGTATTGTTGCCGCCATCGATCATGGCGCTCGCCCCCATCTCCCGCAGCATGGCGATGGGCCGCCGGGGCAGACGGAAATGCGGGTCATCGACGACGTTCAGAAGCTTCGGAAGGCCGGAATATTCGTAGCCGCACAGCGCCGCGTCCAGCACGTGGTCGGTCAGGATGCGTGCCTCCTCGCCGTCATAGCCGGCGCCGCGCATCGCTGCCTCGCCGAGCGCGCGCGCGTCGGCGAGGCTCAGGCGGATGCGGTGCTGGGTGGTCTCCTCGGTCATTGTCGCTTTCCCGATGTCGCGGCCGGCGGTTGGATTACACGCGGGTCGGGGTGTTCTCAAAATCCGGGGCGCCGGCCATGGTTCGCGCCGCGGTGGTGCTTCTCCAGCATACGGGGTGCGACATGGGTGGCCTGGTGATCAGCGGCGGCAGGGTGGTGGACCCTGCGAGCGGGATGGACGAAGTGGGCGACGTGGCGTTGCTCGATGGACGCATCGCCGCCCTGGGGACGGGGCTGGGCGGCGCCGAGCGGGTCATCGACGCCAGCGGGCTGGTGGTGGCTCCGGGTTTCATCGACCTGCACGCGCACGGCCAGTCGATCCCGGCCGATCGCATGCAGGCTTTCGACGGGGTTACGACGACGCTCGACCTGGAGGCCGGCGTGATGCCGGTCGCATCCTGGTACCGGCGCCAGGCGGCAGAGGGACGCGTTCTGAACTACGGCGCTTCCGCCAATTGGGCGTTCGCGCGCATCGGCGCCATGACCGGCTCCAACGAGGAATCCTCGCTCGAGGCATTCGGCCGCGCCATGCGGGACCGTCGCTGGGTGGAGAGTGTGGCGAGCGAGGCGGAGGTGACGGGAATTCTCGATCGTCTGGAGCATGGCCTGAACGAAGGCGGCATCGGCATCGGCATCCTCAATGCCTATGCGCCCGGCGCCGGCGTGCAGGAGCTGACCGCCGTCTGCCAGCTCGCCGCGGCGCATGGCGTGCCGACCTTCACCCACATCGCCTATATGTCGCGCATCGACCCCGAAAGCGCCGCCGAGGCCTATATCCGCCTGATCGGCTATGCCGGCGCCACGGGCGCGCACATGCATATCTGCCACTTCAACAGCTCCAGCAAAACGGATGTGGAGCGCTGCGCCCGGCTGGTGGCAAAGGCGCAGGCGCAGGGCCTGCCGATCACGGTGGAGGCCTATCCCTACGGGACCGGTTCCACCGTGCTGGCGGCCGCCTTCTTCAGCGATCCCGAATTCGAGGCGAGGAACGGCACCGGCTATGATTCGGTGCAGCGGGTGACCGACGGGCGGCGATTCCGCAACCGGGAAGAGCTCATGGCGGCGCAGGCCGAAGAGCCCTCGACCCTGGTGCTGTGGCACATCCTGGACACCGAGAACAACGCGCACCATCGCGATCTGCTCGACCTCTCGGTGCTCTATCCCGGCGGCGCGATCGCCTCCGATGCGATGCCCTGGACGCTGCCGGACGGGTCGGCCTACACGGGCGATGCCTGGCCGCTGCCGGAGGATGCCACGTCCCATCCGCGCTCGGCCGGCTGCTTCACCCGCTTCCTCCGCCACTGGGTGCGCGAGCGCCGGGCGGTCTCGCTCTTGGAAGGCGTGCGGAAATGCGCGCTGATCCCGGCGGAGATCCTGGCGGCGAGCACGCCCGCCATGCGCGCCAAGGGGCGCCTGCAGCCGGGGGCGGACGCCGACATCGTGGTGTTCGATTTCGAGACGCTGACCGACCGCGCCGAGTTCTCCGCGATGAACCGTCCGGCCGAGGGTGTGCGGCACCTGCTGGTCGGCGGTCGGCCCGTGATCGCGGACGGCGTGATGGATGTGGCCGCGCGCCCCGGACGACCGGTGCGGCGGCCCGTCATCACCGGCTGAGCAGGGGCGTGCCCGTCCCGATCCTGCTGATCGCCGGGTTCCTGGGCGCGGGCAAGACCACGGTGGTGAACCGCCTGCTGGCGCACGCCGAAGGTCGGCGGATAGCCGCCGTGGTCAATGATTTCGGCGCGATCAACATCGATGCCGAGCTGATCGCGGGCGCCGGCCCCGGGACCGAGGACGCGGTCGTGAGCCTCGCCAATGGCTGCATCTGCTGCTCGCTGGAAGGCGACCTCTTGCGCACGCTCGCCACCCTGCTGCGGCGCGAGCAGCGGCCGGATGCCATCGTGATCGAAACCAGCGGCGTGGCCGACCCGGCGGAGATCGTCCGCACCCTGATGGATCCGGTGATGTGGCGGGAGGCGCCGCTGGAGACGGTGCTCTGCGTGGTGGACGCGACCATGAAACCGGAAATGCTGGACGATCCGCTTCTTCGCTCTCAGCTCAGGGCCGCCGACGTGGTGGCGATCAGCAAGACCGACCTCGTGGACGCGGCCGGACGCGAGCGGGTCCACGGTGCCGTGCGGGCGGCGCGGCCGGCCGCGATTTTGGTCGACGCCCCGCATGGCGAAGTGCCCTCGGCGTTGCTCTTTCCCGCGGATCCCGATCGTGTGCCGGCGCCGCGCGACCCAGGGCGCCGGCGCCCGGCCTCCGAGCGGTTCGAGACCTTGAGCTGGACCTCTGATCGGCCGCTCTCGCTTCCTCGTCTGCAGGAGGCGATTGGCCGGCTCGCACCGAAGCTCGCCCGTGCCAAGGGTTTCTTCGAAACGATCGAGCAGCCGGGCCGCCAGCTTCTGTTTCAGCTTGCCGGCGGCCGCGCGACGCTGGCAGCGGCCGGTGAGCAAGCGCCTGAATTGCCCAGGGCGCGAATCGTGTTCGTCGCCGAAATCGGCGCTCTTTCGGCTGGCGAAATCGACGGGATCATGGACGCGTGTCGCGCATCTTCCATCGGGTGCGCCGACCCGGCTCTCACGCCTCGATGATCTCGCCGGCGTGATACCCTTGCGCGAAGAGCAGCGCCCGGAGATCGGAGAAATCGATGCGCGCCCGGGCGGAGGCGGCGACGATCGGCTTGGCGTGGAAGGCGACGCCGAGGCCGGCGGCGAGCAGCATCGGCAGATCGTTCGCCCCGTCGCCCACCGCGAGCGTTGCGCAAAGGGGAAGGCCGGAAGCGGCGGCGAGCTCCTCGAGTGCCGCAAGCTTGGAATCGCGATCGAGGATCGGCTCCTCCACGGCGCCGCTCAGGACATGTTCGTCGTGGATGAGCACGTTGGCGCGATGGATATGAAAGCCGAGCCTTCCCGCGACCCGGTCGGTGAAAAAGGAGAAACCGCCGGAGACGAGCGCCGTCGTGGCGCCATGGGCGCGCATCGTTGCCACCAGCGCATGGGCGCCCGGAGTGAAGCCGAGCGCGCGCCAGGTCTCCTCGAGCGCCGTGACGGAAAGTCCCTTGAGCATCGCGACGCGCCGGCGCAGACCCTCGCGGAAGTCGATCTCGCCGTTCATGCCGGCACGGGTGATCTCGGCGACCTCCGCCTTGAGGCCGGCATGGGCGGCGAGCTCGTCGAGGGTTTCGGCGGTGACGATGGTGCTGTCCATATCCGCAAGCAGGAGCTTCTTCCGGCGCCCCTTTGCCGGCGTCGCGATGGCGTCGACAGGCGCGTCCTCGAGCGCCGCCCGCACGGCATCGAGGTCGGGCGGCGCGGCGCAGGCGATGTCCACCGCCTCGCATGGGGAGAGCACGTCCGGCGCCCCGCCGCCGAGCGCTTCGCGCACGCGCGCGATGATCGCCCCCGAAAGGAGGCCGGAACGGCGGTCCGCGATCAGGGTGAGGACGTGAGTCACCTGGATTTCCCGGTGGCGCGGACCCTGGCAGCGGAGCCGGAACGAAGCAAGGCGGAGGTGGGGGCTCGGAAGGCGCTGATCGTCGCCGGGCCGACTGCCTCCGGGAAATCGGCGCTCGCCGCCTTGATTGCCGAGGAGATCGGCGGCACCGTCATCAATGCCGATGCCATGCAGCTCTATCGGGAGCTTCGCGTCCTCACCGCGCGCCCGACGCCGGAGGAGGAGGCGCGCGTGCCGCATCGCCTCTACGGCGTGCGTCCGGCTGCCGAGCCCGCAACCGCGGCCTGGTGGCGCACGGCGGCGCTTGCCGTGATGGACGAGGCGCGTGCGGCCGGGCGCCTGCCGATCCTGTGCGGCGGAAGCGGCCTCTATCTGGCGGCGCTGATCGAGGGGCTTTCGGAGATTCCCGAGATCGCGCCGCAAGCGCGCGCCGAGGCGCGCGCGCTGCTTGCCGCCATCGGCCCGGCCGGGCTGCATGCGCGCCTTGCCGAGGTTGATCCCGCAACGGCGGCGCGGCTCCTGTCGAGCGATTCCCAGCGTGTCGCGCGAGCCTTCGAGGTATGGCTTTCGACCGGGCGCGGCTTGTCCGCGTGGCAGACCGGCGCTTCGGGCACGCCACAACCGTTTCGTTTTGCGGCGATCCTGCTCGATCCGCCGCGCGCGGCGCTGCGCGCGGCCATCGCACAGCGTTTCGCGGGGATGCTTGCGGCCGGCGCGCTCGACGAAGTGCGCGCGCTTCGTTCTCTCAGGCTCGATCCCGCGCTGCCGGCCCTGCGCGCCCACGGCGTGCCCGAGCTCTCCGCTCATCTCGAGGGCAGGCTCGACCTTGCGGAGGCCGCTTCCCGTGCGGTGCTGGTCACCGGCCAGTACGCCAAGCGCCAGACCACGTGGTTTCGCCACCACGAACTGGCGGATCCGGCGCGAACGCATACGATCCATGCGCGAATCGCAATCGAGACGCAATTTTCGCCAAAAGATTTTTCTGAAATGATCACTTTCATTCAAGGCACGGGTTGACGGGCCATTCCTGGCAGGGCCTAATGACTCTGGCTCCGGGTCCCGCCCACGCCCGCGTGGCGGCGGGCGGGCCGGTGTTTTGTCGCTCGCGTTCCGCTTTTCGAAGCAGGCGGCGCCCGGGCGGAATTCGCTTGAGGAAAAACGGGCATGTCGGCGGCACCAGAGCAATCGGGGGCGGAAGTCCTGCTTCAGGCGCTCAAGGCGGAGGGAGTCGAAGTGATCTTCGGCTATCCGGGTGGCGCCGTGCTTCCGATCTATGATGCGATCTTCCATCAGAACGCGATCCGCCACGTTCTCGTCCGCCACGAGCAGGGCGCCGTGCACGCGGCCGAAGGCTATGCACGCTCGACGGGCCGCGTCGGCGTCGTGCTCGTCACCAGCGGCCCCGGCGCGACCAATGCGGTGACAGGGCTGGTCGATGCGCTGATGGATTCCATCCCCGTCGTGTGCCTCACCGGCCAGGTGCCGACGCATCTCATCGGCAACGACGCGTTCCAGGAAGCGGACACCACCGGCATCACGCGCCCGGCGACCAAGCATAATTATCTCGTCAAGCGGCCACAGGATCTCGCGCGGATTGTTCACGAGGCCTTCCTCGTCGCCCGCTCCGGCCGTCCTGGCCCGGTGGTCATCGACCTGCCGAAGGACATCATGATCCATAAGGCGCCCTATGCGCCTCCGTGCGCCGAGGGCCACCCGAGCTACCGCCCGCGCACCGAGCCCGAGCCGGAAGCGATTGCGCGGGCCATCGCCATCCTCAAGGCGGCGAAGCGGCCGATCGTTTATACGGGAGGCGGCGTCATCAACAGCGGCGAGGAAGCGGCCCGGCTTCTCGCGCGCTTCGTCCGTATGACAGGGTTTCCGTGCACCTCGACATTGATGGGCCTCGGCGCGTTTCCCGCCTCCGATCCGCGCTTCCTCGGCATGCTCGGCATGCATGGAACCTATGAGGCCAATCTCGCGATGCACGGCGCGGATGCGATGCTCGCGATCGGCGCACGGTTCGATGACCGCGTCACCGGCCGGCTCAACGCCTTCAGTCCTGGGTCGCGAAAAATCCACGCCGATATCGACCCCTCCAGCATCAACAAGAACGTGCCCGTGGAGGTGCCGATCATCGGCGATGCCGGGCGCGTGCTCGCTTCCCTGATCGCTGCCTGGGAGGCAGACCCAGCCGCGCCCGATCGCGAGGCGCTCGCCGCCTGGTGGCGCGAGATCGATGCATGGCGTGCGAAGGAGTGCCTGCATTTCACGCAGGACTTCGCCAAGGGCGCGGTGATCAAGCCGCAGCATGCCATCCGCCGCCTCTACGAGATCACGCAGGAGCTCGGCCGCGAGGTCTTCATCACCACCGAGGTCGGCCAGCACCAGATGTGGGCCGCGCAGCATTTCCGCTTCGAGCAGCCGCGCCACTGGATGACCTCGGGCGGCCTCGGCACCATGGGCTACGGCCTGCCCGCCGCGATCGGCGTGCAGATCGCGCATCCCGAGGCTCTCGTCATCGATATCGCCGGCGAGGCGAGCATCCTGATGAACATTCAGGAGATGAGCACCGCCGCGCAATACCGCCTGCCGGTGAAGATCTTCATCCTCAACAATCAGTACATGGGCATGGTGCGGCAATGGCAGGAGCTGCTGCATGGCGGCCGCTATGCCGAAAGCTATACGGCCGCGCTGCCTGACTTCGTGAAGCTCGCCGAGAGTTTTCACGCAACCGGCTTCCGCGCCGAGAGCATCGATCAGCTCGACGGCGTGATCCGCGCGATGCTCGCCGCCGACGGCCCGGTGATCGCCGACATCGCGGTCGATCCGAAGGAAAATTGTTTCCCGATGATTCCTTCGGGTGCAGCGCACAACGACATGATTCTCTCGGCCGCGACCGAGGGCCGAGCTGCCGGCATCACCGATCCGGGGCTCGTTCTGGTCTGAGCGCATGCAAGGCAATGAAGGCCTTCGTTCCGCGACCATTTCCGTCCTCGTGGAGAACGAGCCCGGCATCCTCGCGCGCGTGGTCGGACTTTTTTCCGGCCGCGGCTACAACATCGACAGCCTCACCGTCGCCCCGGTGGACGAGACCGGCCGGCAGAGCCGCATCAACATCGTCACCTCGGGCACCGAAATGGTCATCGAGCAGATCAAGGCGCAGCTCGGCCGGCTGGTGCCGGTCTATCGCCTCGCCGATCTGACCCGGGAGGGCCCGCACATCGCCCGCGAGATGGCGCTGATCAAGGTCATCGGCTCCGGAGAGAAGCGCGCCGAGGCGCTGCGCATCGCCGAGGCGTTCCGCGCGCGCGTGATCGACGCGACGACGGAGAACTTCATCTTCGAGCTCACCGGCGCCACCGACAAGCTCGACGCCTTCCTCGCCCTGATGCGCCCGCTCGGCCTCGCCGAGGTCTCGCGCACCGGTGTTGCCGCCATTGCCCGCGGCACGCGCACGATCTGACTTTTCGCCAACAAAGGAGACCTCCTCATGCGGGTCTATTACGACCGCGACGCCGACGTTAACCTGATCAAGGGAAAGAAAGTCGCGGTGGTCGGCTATGGCAGCCAGGGCCACGCCCATGCCAACAACCTCAAGGACTCGGGCGTCAACGAGGTTGTCGTGGCGCTTCGCAAGGGCTCCGCAGGGGTCGCGAAAGCCGAGGCTGCGGGCCTCAAAGTCCTCGATACGGCCGCGGCGGCGAAATGGGCGGATGTGGTGATGGTCCTGACGCCCGACGAGGGCCAGGGCGATCTCTACCGCGAGCATATCGGGCCCAACATGCGCGGCGGTGCTGCCATTGCCTTCGCCCATGGGCTCAACATTCATTTCAACCTGATCGAGCCGCGGCCCGATATCGACGTCTTCATGATCGCGCCGAAGGGTCCGGGCCACACCGTGCGCAGCGAGTACCAGCGTGGCGGCGGGGTGCCCTGCCTGGTGGCGGTCGCGCAGAATCCCTCGGGCAATGCGCTGGAGGTGGCGCTCTCGTATGCCTCCGCCATCGGCGGCGGCCGCGCCGGCATCATCGAGACGACGTTCAAGGAGGAATGCGAGACCGATCTCTTCGGCGAGCAATCGGTTCTTTGCGGCGGCCTCGTCGAGCTGATGAAGGCCGGGTACGAGACGCTCGTCGCCGCCGGTTACGCGCCCGAAATGGCCTATTTCGAGTGCGTGCACGAGGTGAAGCTGATCGTCGACCTCATCTACGAGGGCGGCATCGCCAACATGAACTACTCGATCTCCAACACCGCCGAGTATGGCGAATACGTCTCCGGCCCGCGGGTGATCGATTCCGGCGTGCGCGAGGCGATGAAGGAAGTGCTGGCCGATATCCAGTCGGGCCGCTTCACGCGCAACTGGATGCTCGAGAACAAGGTCAACCAGACGAGCTTCAAGGCGATGCGCCGGCAACTCAGCGAGCACCCGATCGAGCAGGTGGGCGAGAAGCTGCGCGCGATGATGCCGTGGATCGCCAAGAACGCGCTGGTGGACAAGAGCCGGAACTAGCCCCAGAACGATCCCCGACGGCAGGGAGGGGATCATGCGGATCGGCGTGCCGAAGGAGATCAAGACGCGCGAGTATCGTGTCGGCATGGTCCCCGCAAGCGTGCGCGAGGCGGTGCGCCACGGCCACGAGGTGCTGGTGCAGGCTGGGGCCGGCGCCGGCATCGGCCATGGCGATGCTGCCTATCGCGCGGCGGGCGCGACGATCCTTCCCGATGCCGCCGCGGTTTTCGCCGGCGCCGAGCTGATCGTGAAGGTGAAGGAGCCGCAGCCGGCCGAGATTGCCATGCTGCGGCCGAGCCAAGTGCTCTTCACCTACCTCCATCTCGCCGCCGACAAGCCGCAGGCCGAGGGGCTGATGCGCGCCGGTGTCACTGCCATCGCCTACGAGACGGTGACGGACCGCGCCGGCCGCCTGCCTTTGCTCGCGCCGATGAGCGAGGTCGCGGGGCGGATGTCTGTCCATGTCGGCGCGCATTGCCTCGAGAAGGAGCTGGGTGGCGCGGGCGTGCTTCTGGGTGGCGTGCCGGGCGTTCCGGCGGCGAGGGTGGTGGTGCTCGGTGGCGGGGTTTCGGGCACCAACGCTGCCCGTGTCGCCATGGGCATGGAAGCGCAGGTTACCGTCATCGACCGCTCTCTGCCGCGGCTTCAGGAGCTCGACCTGATCTTCGGCGCGCGCATCCAGACGCTGTTCGCGACCGCGGATGCGATCGAGGCCGAGGTGACCGGCGCTGACCTCGTGATCGGCGCCGTGCTGGTGCCGGGCGCGGCGGCGCCGAAGCTGGTTTCGAAGGCGCTCGTTTCCGAGATGCGGCCCGGCTCGGTGATCGTCGATATCGCGATCGACCAGGGTGGTTGCTGCGAAACCTCGCACGCGACGACGCACGACGAGCCCACCTACCTCGCCGAGGGTGTCGTGCATTACTGCGTGGCCAACATGCCAGGCGCGGTCGCACGAACCGCTGCCGCGGCGCTCAACAACGCAACCCTGCCCGCGATCCTTGCCATTGCCGACAAAGGCTGGCGTGCGGCGCTCAGGGAGGACCCGTATCTCGCCGCCGGGCTCAATGTCCATGAGGGGCACCTCACCCACGAGGCTGTCGCCCGCGATCTCGGCATCGCGGCCCTGAAGCGGGAGCGCGCGCTCACGGAAGGCTGAGCGCGGTTGACAGATCTGATCCCTCCGATACGGTTCGAACGGGCGCCCTGACGGAGCTTCCTGCGCGGCGCTGCGGAAATTTGGTTGCGCTTGCTCGCCGGGATGCCGTGCAGCCGGCGCGGGCGGCGTGCGGTGGAGGACCGTCCGGCTTGCCTCAATCGGCGGGCATCATCCTCTGATCGCCGGAATGGGAGCCTGGTCCGGCACAATGGCGGAACGGATCTTGCGTTCCATGACAATCGCCGGCGCCGCGGGCCGGCCGGAGAGCGCTCCCTACCTAACTCGCCGCCGTTCGCACGGGCCCGGCGATGAGCGGGTCTTCAAATACATGATGGTCGGCCCGGCCGTGCTCTGGGTGGTGGCACTCACTCTGTTCCCGCTTTTCGAGGTCCTGCGCTACAGTTTCGCGGACTATGTTTTGGGGTTGGGGATCACACACTATGTGGGCCTCGGCAATTATGCCGAGGTGCTGGAATCCGCCCGGTTCTGGCACAGCATCCTCGTTACCGTGATCTATGTTCTGCTCACTGTTCCGATCGAGGTTGTGTTCGGCTTCCTGCTCGCCTGGCTCGTCAATTTGCATGCGCCGGGGACCAAATTCTTCCGCATGCTCATCACCGCGCCGCTTTTCACCATGGAGGTGGCGATCGGCTATCTCGGCATAACGATGTTCAGCGCCCAGGGCGGACTCGTCACTTCGCTCCTGCGCCTCGTCGGCATCTCGATCCCCTGGCTCTCCACCGCCACCTGGGGCCTGACAGCGGCCATGATCCTCGAGGTTTGGCGCTGGACGCCTTTTGTGTTTCTCCTCGCGCTTGCCGCCCTCGCTGCCATCCCTGACGAAATTTACGACGCTGCGGTGATTGACTGCGAGAGCCATTGGCAGGTGATGCGCCACGTTGCCGTCCCGCTCGCCTGGCCGGTGATGACGATCGCGGTGCTGTTCCGGCTGATCGAAGGCTTCAAGGCGTTCGGGCTGCCCTTCGCGCTCACGGGCGGCGGTCCCGGAACGAGCACGCAGCTATTCAGCATCTACGATTATCTGACGACAGTGGAGTTCTTCAATTTCGGGAAGGGCTCGGCGATGAGCATTGTCATGCTGGCGATGCTCTCGGTCGTTATCGTCCTGTTCTTCGGCCAGATGCGCCGGAGAATCGGGTGAACCCGGGGCGAAGGCGGGAGGATCAGGGATGAGAAGCGTCCTCTGGCTCAGGGCGCGCGGCGGCAGTCGCGTTCTTGTCTATGCTCTCCTGGCAGCCTCGGCGGTTTGGGTCGTGGTGCCGTTGCTCTGGGCCGTGCTCAACTCCATCAAGACGCTTGAGGACACCTTCCGGGCCGGGGCCATCATTCCCTTTCTCCAGTTTGTGCCCACGCTCACATCGTGGCGAACGGTGCTGATGGACCCGGGCATCCTTCACGCACTGCTGACCAGCATCGTGGTCAGCGCCGGCACGACTCTTCTGGTCCTGCTCATCAGCCTGCCCGCCGCCTACAGCCTCGCCCGGTTCGACTTCTTCGTCTCCTCTCGGGACGTGACGCTCTGGTTTCTCTCCCAGCGCGTGTTGCCGCCGGTCGTTCTGCTGGTGCCATTCTATATCATGATGGTGCAGTTCCATCTGATCGACACCTGGACCGGACTTATCATCACCTACTCCACCTTCAGCCTCGCCTTCGGCGTGGTGATCATGCGCGATGTCTTCCGCGACATAAGCAAGGAAGTGGAGGAGGCGGCGAAAGTCGAGGGCGCCACGCCGTGGCAGATCTTCGTCTGGATCGCGCTTCCCCTCTCGGTCGACGGCATCGTCGTGACGGCCATCAATATCTTCGCTTTCAGTTGGAATGAAGCACTCTTCTCCTCGGCGTTCACATCCCTCGACGCGCAAACCCTCGCCTCTTTCATCCTCGCCTCGCGCGGCACCCGCGACGTGAACTTCAATCTCGCCGCTGCGAACACGCTGCTCGCGATCGGCCCGCCCGTAATTCTTTCCTTCTTCTTTCAGCGATATCTGGCACGCGGCCTGTCTCTCGGCGCCGTCAAGGGATAGCGGACGCGCTGCCGATCGCGATCCGTGCGAGGCGGAAGAGTGAGGCGCCTCCGCCGTGTCTGCCCCTGGCCTTATCCTCCCCTGGCCTTATCCTCCGAGCGCGCCTTCGGTGTTGACGTAGAGCGCATAGACCGAGTGGCTGGAGGCCATCATCAGCCGGTTCCGGTAGCGACCGCCGAAGCAGAGATTGGCGCAGCGCTCGGGGAGGTGAACATGGCCGATCGGCCGGCCTTCGGGATTGAAGATCCGCACTCCGTCCAGTGCCGCCGTCATGCCCCAGCCCGCCCAGATATTGCCGTCTGCATCACAGCGCATGCCGTCCGGCGTGCCCTCCGGCCCGGCATCGATGAGAATGCGCTTGTTGGAGAGTTGCCTGCCGTCTACGCCTACGTCGAAAGCGAGTATGTGGCGCGGGCTCGTGCGCGATTCGACGACATAGAGGATTTTCTCGTCGGGCGAGAAGCAGAGTCCGTTCGGCCCGACGACGTCACCCGCGACGACCGTCGCCTGCCCCGTCTCCGGATCGAGCCGGTAGATGTTGGTCGGCAGCTCCTGCGTGTCGCGATGGCCCTCATAATAGCTATGGATGCCGAAGGGCGGGTCGGTGAACCAGACCGAGCCGTCCGACTTCACCACGACATCGTTCGGCGAGTTGAGCTTCTTGCCTTCGAAACTCTCCATCAGCACGGTGATCGCGCCGTCATACTCGGTACGCGTCACCCGCCGCGCATCGTGCTCGCAGGTGACAAGCCTGCCCTGCCGGTCGCGCGTGTTGCCGTTGGCGTTGTTCGAGGGCTTGCGGAAGACGCTGACTGCGCCCGTTTCCTCTTCCCATTTCATGATGCGGTTGTTGGGGATATCGCTCCAGAGCAGGTGGCGCCCGTCTCCGAACCAGACCGGCCCCTCGGCCCAGCGGCAGCCCGTGGCGAGCTGCTCGACCGAGGCAAGCGGCAGGCGGTACTTCATGAACGACGCGTCGAGCACCTCCACGGAGGCGTCCGGGTAGCGCTGGTTCGGCTCCCACATGGCGTTTCCTTCGCCCCTCTCTCTCAGTCTCAGTGAATTTCGCCGGAACGGCGGATCGCCTCGCGCAGCTTTGCCGGCGTGAAATCAGGCGCGGCGCAGACATCGAGGATCACCTTCTCGCGCCGCGCGACGAGCGCGATCGCGTCGGGCAGCTTCCTCACTGCTTCCGCCGGAATGACAACCGCGCCATGGAAGTCGGCGTGGATCACGTCATCATGGGCGGCCTGCATGCCGCAGACATTCACCGGCTTGCCGAAATCGACCATGTGCACGTGCGCGTGGCTCGGGCCGATGCGGCTGCCGAGGAGCTGAAAGCCCGGGGCAAGCATGTCGCAATCGCGGAACGAACCATTGGTGACGCAGCCGAGCGTGCCGAGCGCCTTGTGAATCGTCGATTGCACCTCGCCCCAGTAGGCACCGTAGCCGGGACGGTCATCGATGTCCTGCAACACGGCGACAGTAGGGAGATCGGCCGCCGCCACATAGTCGTACCAGTCGAGCCGGTTCGCGACCTTGCCGCGCGGCGGCTCCTTGGCGCGGATCGTGCCGACGCGGGCAAGGCCGACAATGGGCTTGAGCGTGCGGTCCGCGGCCACCATGGGCTCGACGGTGAAGCCGATCGCACGGCGCTCCGGCATCACCACCTCGAGGCCATTGCAGATCGTCGGCGTGTCCCATTCCTTGAGCCGCTCGAGATCCTCGCGCGTGAATGCTCTCTCGGCCATGCCGGTTCCCCCACTGCAATGCAGCGGCTAGCATCGCAGCCGCCAGGAGCCTGGACAACCTTGGGGGCCATAGAATGGACACGCATCTGCCGCAACCGAGCCGTGCGATCGCCAGCGGAGGAAAATCCGTCTATGGCGCGCCGCTCGGCATCCTGATGCTCGAGACGCGGTTCGCCCGCGTGCCGGGCGATATCGGCCATGCCGGCACCTGGCCGTTCCCGGTGCTCTATCGCGTCGTGCGCGGAGCAAGCCCCGAGCGCGTGGTGCTGCATGCGGCGGAGGGGCTGCTGCCGCGCTTTCTCGAGGCGGCAAAGGATCTGGTCGATCTCGGCGCGCGCGCGATCACCACGAGCTGCGGCTTCCTTTCGCTCTTTCAGCGCGAGCTTGCCGCCCATGCCGGCGTGCCGGTGGCCGCGAGCTCGCTGATGCAGATCCCCTGGGTGCAGGCAAGCCTGCCGCCGGGCAGGCGCGTCGGGGTCGTGACGGTCTCGGCGGGATCGCTCACCCCCGCCCATCTCGAGGCGGTGGGCGCGCCGGTCGATACGCCGCTCGCCGGGACCGAGAACGGGGTGGAGATTTTCCGCGTGCTCGTGCGGGGAGAAAAGGAGGACCTCGACGTGGCGCTCGCCGCGCGCGACATCATCGCGGCGGGGCGCGACCTCGTGGCGCGGCACCCGGAGGTCGGCGCGATCGTGCTCGAATGCACCAACATGCCGCCCTATGCGGCCGTGCTGGCAGAGGCGGTCGGGCTGCCGGTTTATGACATCACGACGCTCGTGCGCTTTCTCTGCGCGGGCCTCCTGCCCGCCTCGTACGCTCCTCCCTCCGACCGAGCCACCCTCCTCGGGATCTGACGGGGCCTGGACCGGCCCGCCGCATTGCAACAAAATTTGGCGGCGGGCCCGCCGAGCTCCGCGGGCCCCAAAGATACGGAGGAGCGCACGCGCCATGGACGCACCCGCCAGCCCACTCGATGCCGGCTTCGAGAAATACGCAATCGGGCAGCCGGTCTCGCGCAAGGAAGACCCGACCCTGCTCCGTGGCCGCGGCCGCTATTCGGACGATATCAACCTGCCGGGCCAGGCCTATGCGGCTATGGTCCGCTCGCGCATCGCCCATGGCGTGATCCGCGCGGTCGAGACCGGGGCGGCGCGCGCCATGCCGGGCGTCCTTGCGCTCTATACCGGGTCCGACCTGCTCGAAGCCGGGCTCGGGCTGATGCCCTCGGGCATGTCGTTCAAGAACCGTGACGGCTCGGAGATGCCGAAGCCGAGGCAGCCGCCGCTCACCACCGACAAGGTGCGGTTCGTGGGCGACCCGTTTGCCGTGGTGATCGCCGAGACGCTGAAGCAGGCAAAGGATGCGGCCGAGGCGGTGAGCGCCGAGATCGACCCGCTGCCCGCGGTGACGACGGCGCGCGAGGCGGACGCACCCAGCGCGCCGCTGGTGCATGAGGCGACTCCCGGCAATCTCATCCTCGATTTCCATCATGGCGAGAGCGAGAAAGTGGCGGGAGCGTTCGCGCGCGCCGCGCACGTGACGCGGATGAAGATTCGCAACAGCCGCGTCGTTGTCTGCCCGATGGAACCGCGCTCGGCGATCGGAGAATACGATCCTGAAAGCGAGCGCTTCACGCTGCGCCTCGGCTGCCAGGGCGTGTTTCCGATGCGCCAGCTGCTGACAGGACCGCTCAAGACCACGGTCGAGAAGATCCGCGTGCTGACGGGCAATGTTGGCGGCAGCTTCGGGATGAAATCCTCCTGCTACCCCGAATACATCGCCATCCTGCACGGGGCGCGGGCGCTCGGCCGGCCCGTGAAATGGACCGACGAGCGGGGCGAGAGCTTTCTCTCCGACAGCCATGGGCGCGATCACGACATGGAGCAGGAGATGGCGTTCGACGCGGAGGGGCGGATCCTCGCGCTGCGCGTCACCGGCTACGGCAATGTCGGCGCCTATCTTTCCAACGGCACGGTGCTGCAGCCCACCGGCAATGTGGTGAAGAACACGATCGGCGTGTATGCGACCCCGCTGCAGGAGGTGAACTCGCGTGTGATGTTCACCAACACCTCCCCGGTGGGGCCTTATCGCGGCGCGGGTCGGCCGGAGAGCAACTACTATCTCGAGCGGCTGCTCGATACCGCGGCGCGCGAGATGGGGATCGACCGGGTCGAGATCCGCCGCCGCAACCACATCCCAAATGCCGCCTTTCCTTATAAGACGCCGGGCGGGATGGTTTACGACAGCGGCGATTTCTCCGCCCTGCTCGACCAGGCGCTCGCCATGGCGGACTGGGACGGATTCGCGGCGCGGCGTGCGGAGAGCCGGGCGCGCGGGCGCCTGCGCGGGCGCGGGATCGGGCAATATCTGGAGGTGACCGGCCCGCCCGCAAGGGAAATGGGGGGCATCCGCTTCGAGTCCGACGGCACCGTGACGATCATCACCGGCACGCTCGATTACGGCCAGGGGCACGCAACGCCCTTCGCCCAGGTGCTGAGCGCCAGGCTCGGCATTCCGTTCGAGAAAATCACACTTCTCCAGGGCGATTCCGACGAGATGCTGGCGGGCGGCGGAACCGGGGGCTCCAAGTCCATGATGGCGAGCGGGACCGCGATCGTCGAGGCAAGCGAGCTCGTCATCGAAAAGGGCAAGAAGATCGCGGCGCACGTGCTGGAGGCGTCGGTTGCCGATATCGAGTTCGAGAACGGGCCTTCGGGAGGGACGTTCCGTATCGCCGGCACGGACCGCGCGGTCGGGATCATGGATCTGGCGGAGCAGATTCGCGCGGGCCTCTCATTGCCGGCGGAAGTGCCGCAGACGCTCTCGGTGAGCCATGTCGCCGAGGGACCGCCTTTCTCTTATCCGAATGGCTGCCATATCGCGGAGGTGGAGATCGAGCCCGAGACCGGGATCGTTACGCTCGCGCGCTACGCGATGGTCAATGATTTCGGGACCGTCATCAATCCGCTGCTGGTCGAAGGACAGGCGCATGGCGGGGTGGTTCAGGGACTCGGCCAGGCGCTCTTCGAACACGTCGTCTATGACGAGGAGGGCCAGCCGCTCGCCGGCTCATTCATGGATTACGCGCTGCCACGCGCCGACACCGCACCGATTTTCACGATCGCCTACCATCCGGTGCCGGCGAAGACGAACGTGCTTGGGGTCAAGGGCTGCGGCGAGGCGGGTTGTGCCGGGGCGCTGCCCTCCATCATGAACGCGATCATCGACGCGCTGGCGGAATTCGGCGTCACGCATATCGATATGCCAGCGACGCCCGAGAAGGTGTGGCGGGCGATCAACGGAGGGCAGGCTTGATTTCAACGCAGCAACCCTGAAGCCACCAGCTCCCCGATAGCGTAAGAGGTCCCAGAACTGAGCCCCCTGGCTAGCGGGCGAAGCGGCCGCCGCCACCGAAGCGGCCGGCACCGGCCTGTCGGCCGAGGCGATCCTGCTGGAGCTGCTGGTAGTTGGAGCGGTCGAAAGAGCCTTGGTAGTTCGGCTGCACCGGGTTCCAGCCGCCGTTGTTCCATTTCGACCAGCCACTGTCGGTGTGCTGGTAGACGTTGCCGTCGCGGCCCGCATAAACGTCGCCATTCGCGCCCTGGACCACGGCGCCGCTGTTGCCGGTAACGCGGCTGTGGTAGCC
>JASHRV010000262.1 GCA_030037175.1 Acetobacteraceae bacterium | reverse complement strand
TTTCCGGAGCTTTTTCCGGGGCCGCTCGGGGCTTCGCTTGCGGGAAAGGCGCTGGCGGCGGCGCTATGGGAGATCGAGGCGGTCGATATCCGGGGGTTCGCGACCGATCGGCACCGGAGCGTGGACGACACGCCCTATGGCGGGGGGGCGGGGATGGTGATGCGCGCGGACGTGGTGGACCGGGCGGTGGAGAGCGTTTCGGACGGCAGGCCGCTCGTGTGCCTGAGCCCGCGCGGGCGGCGGCTGGATCAGGCGCGGGTGGCGGCGCTGGCGGGCGGGGCGGGGGTCGTGCTGCTGGCGGGAAGGTACGAGGGGATCGATCAGCGGGTGATCGAGGCGCGGGGGTTCGAGGAGCTTTCCGTCGGGGATTACGTGCTTTCGGGGGGCGAGCTTGCGGCGATGGTGCTGCTGGATGCCGTGGTGCGGCTGCTGCCCGGGGTGATGGGAGCGAGCGCCTCGGCCGTGGAGGAGAGTTTTTCGGGCGGGCTTTTGGAGTATCCGCACTATACGCGCCCGGCCGTGTGGGAGGGCCGCGCGGTGCCGGAGGTGCTGCTTTCGGGCGATCATGCGGCGATCGCGGAATGGCGGCGGGCGGAGGCGGAGCGGGTGACGCGCGAGCGCCGGCCTGACCTGCTGGCGGGCATGGTTGCCAGCCGGGCCGGGGCGCCTTAAGGAAATGGCGAAAGGGTCAGTTCCATGAACATCATTCAGCGCTATGAGGCGGAGGCGGTGGCGCGGCTCTCCGCCGAGCGGGCGGTGCCGGAGTTCGCGCCGGGCGATACGCTGCGCGTGCTCGTGCGGGTGGTCGAGGGCGAGCGGACGCGCACCCAGGCCTTCGAGGGGGTGTGCATCGCGCGCTCGAACCGCGGGCTCAACAGCAGCTTCACCGTGCGCAAGATCAGCTATGGCGAGGGGGTCGAGCGCGTCTTTCCGCTCTATGCGCCGAGCGTGGCCGGGATCGAGGTGGTGCGGCGGGGCAAGGTGCGGCGGGCCAAGCTCTATTACCTGCGCGGACGGCGCGGGAAGTCGGCGCGCATCGCCGAGCGCACGCGGGCGGAGACGCCGGCGCAGCAGAGCGCCGAGCCGCAGCAGGCGGCTGCCGCGGAATAGCGGCGGAGGAGCCGCCGCCGCCCCCGGGGCAGGCCGGGGCGGGCAAGGATTGGAGGAAAGGGAAGATGGCGCAGGCAAAGCCGCGCACGCTTTTCGACAAGATCTGGGCGAGCCACGTCGTCGAGGCCCTGCCGGACGGCACGGCGATCCTCTATATCGACCGCCATCTCGTGCACGAGGTGACGAGCCCGCAGGCCTTCGAGGGGCTCAGGCTCGCGGGGCGCCGCGTGCGGCGGCCGGATGCGACGATCGCGGTCGTCGATCACAACATTCCGACGACCGACCGGCGCCACGGCATCGACGAGCCGGAGAGCCGCTTGCAGGTGGAGACGCTGGAGCAGAACGTCGCCGCCTTCGGCGTGCCCTACATTCCCGTGCTCGATGACCGGCAGGGGATCGTGCATGTCATCGGGCCGGAGCTCGGGGTCAGCCTGCCGGGAATGACGATCGTGTGCGGGGATTCGCACACCTCGACGCATGGCGCGATGGGCGCGCTCGCGTTCGGGATCGGCACCTCCGAGGTCGAGCACGTGCTGGCGACGCAGACGCTGCATCAGCGCCCGGCGAAGAACATGCGTGTGGAAGTGAACGGCAGGCTGCCGGCGGGCTGCTCGGCCAAGGACATCGTGCTCGCGATCATCGGCTTCATCGGCACGGGCGGCGGCACGGGGCACGTGATCGAATACACGGGCGAAACGATCCGCGGGCTCGACATGGCCGGGCGGATGACGGTGTGCAACATGTCGATCGAGGCGGGCGCGCGGGCGGGGCTGGTGGCGCCGGACGACACGACCTTCGCCTATGTCGCGGCGACGCCCTTCGGGCCCAAGGGCGAGGCGCTGGAGCGCGCGATCCAATATTGGCGGACGCTGCCTTCGGATGCGGAGGCTGCGTTCGACCACAGCGTGAGCCTGGACGTTGCGGATCTGGAACCGATGGTGACCTGGGGCACGAGCCCGGAAACGGTGGTGCCGATCACCGGGCGGGTGCCGGACCCCGACGAGCTGACGGACCTCACGCGGCGGGAAAACTGGCGGCGGATGCTCGATTACATGGGCCTGATGCCGGGGACGAAGATGACCGACATCCCGGTGGATGTGGTGTTCATCGGGAGCTGCACGAACAGCCGCATCGAGGATATCCGCGAGGCGGCGCGGATCGCGCGCGGGCGCAAGGTGGCGCCGGGCGTGCAGGCGCTGGTGGTGCCGGGCTCGGGGCTGGTGAAGAAGCAGGCCGAGGCCGAAGGGCTCGATGCCGTGTTCAAGGAGGCCGGGTTCGAGTGGCGCGAGGCCGGCTGCTCCATGTGCCTCGGCATGAACCCGGACAAGGTCGCCCGCGGCAAGCGTTCCGCCAGCACGTCGAACCGCAATTTCGAGGGACGGCAGGGGCCGGGCGCGCGCACGCATCTGCTTTCGCCGGCGATGGCGGCGGCGGCGGCGGTGACGGGCCGCTTCGCCGATGTGCGGGAGCTTTCCTGACCATGGAGAAATTCACGAAGCTCACCGCGGTCGCGGCTTCGCTGCCGATGGCGAATGTCGATACCGACAAGGTCATTCCCTCGCGCTTCCTCAAGACGATCAAGCGGACGGGGCTGGGCGCCCATCTTTTCGATCCGCTCCGCTACAACCACCAGGACGGCAGCGAGAATCCGGAGTTCGTTCTGAACCGCGAGCCCTGGCGCCACGCCGGCGTGCTGGTGGCGGGCGATAATTTCGGCTGCGGCTCCTCGCGCGAGCACGCGCCCTGGGCGCTGCTCGATTTCGGCATACGCTCCGTGATCGCGCCCTCGTTCGGCGATATCTTCTACAACAACAGCCTCAAGAACGGGCTTCTGCCGATCCGGCTGCCGGAAGCGGTGTGCGAGCAGCTGATGGCGGATGCGGCGATGGGCGCCAATGCGCGGCTCTCGATCGATCTCGAGCGGCAGGTGGTGATCCGGCCGGGGGGCGAGGAGATTCATTTCGAGATCGACGCATTCCACAAGCATCTTCTGCTCGAAGGGCTCGACGATATCGGCCAGACCCTGGAGCATGCGCCGGCGATCGACCGCTTCGAGGAGAAGCGGCGCGCGGCGATGCCCTGGCTGCCCGCGACCACTGAGGCCGCTTCATAGCGATGCCCGCGAACAAGAGGCTTCTGCTGCTGCCGGGCGACGGCATCGGCCCGGAAGTGATGACCGAGGTGCGCCGCGTGATCGACTGGGTCGGGCGCAACCGCGCGGTCTCGTTCGACATCACCGAGGATTTCGTCGGCGGGGCGGCGATCGATGCGGTGGGCAAGCCGATCACCGACGAGACGGTGGCGCGGGCGAAGGCGGCGGACGCGGTTCTTTTCGGCGCCGTGGGCGGGCCGAAATGGGACAAGCTCGGCTTCGCGCAGCGGCCGGAGATCGGGATCCTGACGCTCCGGCGCGAGCTCGGGCTCTTCGCCAATCTGCGGCCGGCATTGGTGCTCGACCCGCTGGTCGAGGCGAGCACGCTGAAGCCCGAGGTGGTGCGCGGGCTCGATCTGATGATCGTGCGCGAGGCGACGGGCGGGATCTATTTCGGCGAGCCGCGCGGGGTCGATATGCTGCCCGACGGGCAGAAGCGCGGGATCAACACGGAAGTCTACACGACCGGCGAGATCGAGCGGGTCGGGCGCATCGCCTTCGAGCTCGCGGGCAAGCGGGCGGGGCGGCTTTGCAGCGTCGAGAAAGCGAACGTGATGGAGAGCGGCCTTCTCTGGCGCGAGACCATGACCGCGCTGGGCGCGCGGGAATTTCCCGGGATCGCGCTCTCGCACATGTACGCCGACAATTGCGCGATGCAGCTCGTGCGCAACCCGCGCCAGTTCGACGTGATCGTGACCTCCAACCTGTTCGGCGACCTGCTCTCCGATCTCGCCTCGATGCTGACCGGAAGCCTCGGGATGCTGCCATCGGCCACGCTCGGCGCGCCGGACGCGCGCGGAAAACGCCCGGCCCTCTACGAGCCGATCCACGGCAGCGCGCCGGACATCGCGGGCAAGGGAATCGCCAACCCGATGGCCGAGATCCTGAGCTTCGCCATGCTGCTGCGCTGGTCATTCACGCTCGAGGACGAGGCCGCAATGATCGAGCGCGCCTGCACGAACGTGCTCGCCACAGGGCTGCGCACACCGGACGTGATGGCGCCGGGCTGCACCAAGATCGGCACCACGGACATGGGCACGGAAGTGGTGAAGGAGCTCGACCGCCTCGCCGCTTAAGTAAGGCCAAGGGGCTCTGCCCCTTGGAACCCCGCCAAGGGCTCAGCCCTTGGAACCCTTTCGTTGGCTGCGGAAAGGCCGGTCCGATCCGGAGCGATTTCGCTCCGGATCGGACCGGCCTTTCCGCAGCCAAACGGACGGGGTCCAGGGCCTCAAGGCCCTGGCAGGGGTCCAGGGGACAGCGTCCCCTGGTCTTAGTGCGACAAGAGCACCGGCAGGGTCATGGTGTGGATGAGCGAGCGGGTGATGCCGCCGAGGATGAGCTCGCGGGCGCGGGAGTGTCCGTAGCCGCCGACGACGAGGAGGTCGGCGTTGATGTCGCTCGCGTAGTTGAGGAGGGCCTCGGCTTCGGTGGTCGAGGGGCGGGTGATGTAGGAGGGGGCGCCGAGGCCTTCGGGGATGGTTTCGGCGGGTTTTGCGTCGATGCCGTGGCGGGCGAAGTGGCGGGCGGCTTCGGCGCCGGGGAGTTCGGAGCCTTCCGGTGTCAGGGGGCCGGGGTGGATGCTCAGCAGCGTTGCCTTCGCGCCGGGCTCGATCAGCGCGAGCGCGTCGTGCGCGGCGCGTGCGGCTTCCCGGGTTTCGCTCCAGCCGATCAGGACGTTCCTGCCGGTGGCGGGGAAGCGCCCGGCGTAGGGAATGACGAGGACGGGCCGGCCGCTCATCAGCAGCACGTCCTCGATCGTGGCGCGGGCCACGGGGGCGAGGGGATCGTCGGGGTCGGGCTGGCCGAGGATGACGAGATCGGCGGCGCGGGCGCGGCGGACGAAGGCGGCGGCCGGGGGACCGATCTCGGTTTCGTAGGTGCCGCGGAGGGAGGCGTGGGTGATCGTCTCGTGGAAGCCCTCGCCGATCTGCTCGGCGAGCTCCGCGCGGTTGCTGGGCGCGGGCCGGGGGATGAGCAGCGGCGCGGCCGCGGCCGTCGCGAGGTCCGCCATGCCTTGCAGGCCGAGGGGGGCCGGGTAGATGCGCGGCTGCGCGGCCGGTTCCGGCGCGTTGAGGAGCCCGTCCGCGCAGAGCCCGGCGATCCCGGCGCCGTGACGCCGCGCGAGCGAGAGCGCGAGGGCGAGGCGGGTATCGCTCTGCTCGCTCGCGTCCAGCGCCACCAGAATGTCTTTCAGAGCCACCCTTGCCTCCCGATGCCGCAACGACGGAGCGTTTCATCGGAACGCGCGTGATGCAAGGGGATGGGGCAAGGGGATGGGGGTGATTGCGTGGGACGGCGGGCGACGGCAGAGTTTTGGGCAGGCAAGGCATCCGGACAAGGCATAGGGGCCGTGCGGGGATGGAAGCGGACTATGTGATCGTGGGGGCCGGGTCGGCGGGCTCGGTCATCGCCAGCCGGCTGAGCGAGGGGCGCGCGAAGGTGCTCCTGCTCGAGGCGGGGCCGCGCGATCGCAACCCCTTCATCCATATTCCGGCGGGCACGCTCAAGCTGATGCATCATCCGGTTCTGAACTGGAACTATTCGGCGGAGCCGGGCGCGGGCACGGCGGGGCGGAGGATTCACTGGCCGCGCGGCAAGACGCTGGGCGGATCGAGCTCCATCAACGGGATGCTCTATGTGCGCGGCAATCCTGCCGATTTCGACGGCTGGGCGCAGATGGGCTGCCGCGGCTGGAGCTTTTCCGACGTTCTCCCCTTCTTCAGGAAGTCGGAGGATGCCGAATCCGGGGACGCCGAATTTCGTGGCAAGGGCGGGCCGCTCCGGGTCGAGGCATACCGGACCGTCCTGCCGCTCACCGACCGTTTCGTCGAGGCGGCGCGAGAGGCGGGCTTCCCCTTCAACGAAGACCTCAATGGGCGGGTGCAGGAGGGGGTCGGCTATTCGCAGATGACGCGCCGCGGCC
>JASHRV010000261.1 GCA_030037175.1 Acetobacteraceae bacterium | reverse complement strand
CCCGCCCGCCTATCTCTGCGCCGGCATGACCTGGCACGTCGCGGACGACGAAACCCCCGCCCACCGCGTCCGCACCGAGGAAGGCGCCACCGTCTTCATCCTCGACTGAGTTTTTCCCCCCGCGCTTCGCCGGCCGGCAGTCGAAAAAGGCCAGGGGCCTTGCCCCCGGACCCCACCAGGGGCTTTGCCCCTGGACGGCACCCCAACGCGCTTGCGCGTTGGGGACCCCGCCGCCAGCAAAGGCGGAGCCTTTGCAATCCATTCGCTTGAAAACGGATGCCCGGGCTCAGCCGCGCCAGAACGGCCTGTTGGAATCGAAATTCGCCTGCGCCCGGCTGATCCCGAGATCCTGAAGCTCGACATCGCTCAGCGCCAGAAACGAAGCCCGCTCGCGCTGCCTCCGCCGCCACACACGAAGCACCGCCGCCACCTTCTCGAACGCCACCGCCGCAACCCGAACCGGCCGCGAAAACCCCGCCGGACGATGCGCAATCGTGAGCCCGCTCATCACCATTCTCCTCACATGAACCCGGGCCTGGGCCTCTCGCCGCCCGCGCCCGAACAACCCAATCTCTGTGCTCAAACCTATGCACCGCTCGACGCATCGACAACCGAATCGTTCTCACGTAGCATGTGATATATCCTCACACGAACGAAGCCCCCATGCCCCGCTCCCTGCCCCCGCTCAACGCCCTCCCGGACTTCGAGGCCGCCGCCCGCCATCTGAGCTTCACCAGGGCGGCGGAGGAGCTTCACGTCACCCACGGCGCCGTCAGCCGGCAGGTGAAATCGCTCGAGGACTATCTCGGCCTTCCCCTCTTCCGCCGCCTCAACCGCGCGCTCCGCCTCACCGACGAAGGCCAGGCCTATGCCCGCACCGTGCGCGCGCTCCTCGACTCTCTCGCGGACTCCACGCGCCGCCTCCGCGCGCCCAAAGACTCGCGCGCGCTCACCGTCAGCACGACCTATTCATTCACCAGCGGCTGGCTCGTGCCGCGCCTCGCGCGCTTCCGCGCATTGCATCCCGAGATCGATGTCCGCCTGCTCGCGAACGATCAGATCGCGGATTTCGCCCGCGACAACATCGATCTCGGGATCCGCTACGGGCGCGGCAATTATCCCGGCCTCGCCGCCGAACGCCTTCTCGGCGACGATTTCGTCCCCGTCGCCAGCCCCGCCCTCCTCAAAGGCAGATACCCTCTCAGGAAACCCGCGGATCTCCGCCACCATGTGCTGCTGCACGAGGAAGGAAACGAGGTCGATTGGCGCATGTGGCTCGCCGCGGCCGGGCTCGACAGCATCGACGCCTCGCGCGGCCCCGTCTTCAGCCATTCGATCATGGCAGTCCAGGCCGCCATCCGCGGCGAGGGCGTGGCGCTGGGCCGCACCACGCTCATCGCGGAGGAGCTCGCCTCCGGCCAGCTCGTCCGCCTCTTCGACCTCCGGCTCGAAGCCGAAATGGCCTACTACATCGTCTGCCCGCCCCGCGCCCTCGACCAACCCAAAATCCGCGCCTTCCGCGACTGGCTCCTCTCCGAAGCCAAAACCCCCCGCTGAGCGGGGGGCCAGCCTCGTTCTTCGCCCCCGCTTGCGTGAATTGTCAGAAAATTCCGGCGAAATTTTTTTCTTTCTTCGCGTCTCCACGAAATTGCTGATCCGCAACGATAAATTCCTGCACACACCGCATCCGCGCACTCAAAGTGACAATTTGAGGAAATTTTTCCTGCCATTCACGAATCGGTCGCGAAATCTTGAAGGAATTCGTATTTATTCTTTTCCGGCAACAGAATGACCGCGGATTGGGGTTCGATCCAGGGACCGGATGCGCTATGGCGACAAAAAAATCAATGAGCTTTCAGGCCCGATGGCGTATGGAGTCCGCCCGATCTTATTGCAAGGCACGCCGATCTCAACGGCAGGATACGCCAAAAGAAACGCCTACCTGCCGGAAGCTTTGGAGTGAACAAAGTTCGCAGCTGAGGCGGAAGCGGCTTTCGAAATTTCAAATCGGCGCTGCCGTCAATCCCAGGGCAGCGCACCAGAAAGGAGCGTTGCGATGAGTCATTCGAGCAGAAACACGGCCCATGCTTCGGGCAACCGTCTCTATCCCGGAGAAGTCCGGCCGCGTCCCAAGCCCAAGCACTCCCAGGCCCATTCCGGCGTCAGCCCGCTCCATCCGGTCAGCCATCGCAACACGAGCTTTCAGCCGCTGCCGCGACCGCTCGGCCTGCCGCCTTATCACTACGACCTCACCGAAAATTTTTCCGCCATCGCCCAGGCCATCGAGAGCGCGGGCAAGATGGTCTTTCATGTCGTCGGCGATACCGGCGGCGTCCAGGACGGCGAATTCCAGAACAATGTCGCCGGTCAGATGATCGAGCATTTGCAATCCGGCGGCAGGGACAAGCCGCAGTTTTGCTACCATGTGGGAGACGTCGTCTACTTCACCGGCATGAGGGACGATTACTACGCTCAGTTCTATGAGCCTTATGCCCACTACGACGTCCCGATTTTCTCAATTCCCGGCAATCACGACGGCGAAGTCGACGACCCGACCGCCCA
>JASHRV010000260.1 GCA_030037175.1 Acetobacteraceae bacterium | reverse complement strand
CGATCGCGAGGAATTGCGCCGCGAGACGCTCGAGCGCTTCCGGGTCGAGATCGGCTTCGCGGGCCACACCCTCGGCCTCGATCATCTTCGAAAGGCATTCATCGAACGGCGCGGACGGGGTGTTTTCGACGACCTCGGCATAGCCGCAGATGAAGCGGCGATAGCTGTCCCAGGCGAGGCGCGGATTGCCGGTCAGGCCGATCAAGCCGCGGACGCTCCGCGCATTGAGGCCGACATCAAGGATGGTGTCGAGCATTCCGGGCATCGACTGCGCCGCGCCCGAGCGCACCGAAACGAGCAGCGGCGCGCGGGAATCGCCGAAGCGCCGCCCGGTTGCCGTCTCGAGCCGGGCGACGCCGTCGCGGAGGCCGCGATCGAGAGCGATGAGCGCGGCGTGATCGCCTTGGTTGACGGGGCCGCAGAGTATTGTGGGCAGGACGAAGGCCGGCGGCACGGGCAGACCGAGGACGCTGATACGCGAGAGCTGGGCGGCCTTGGCACCGGCCACTTCGGGTGCGAGCGGAACGGAGGCGCCGGGGATGCCGATAAAGAGCGGTGCGTCGCTGCTCATGCCGAGAGCGCCTCGAGCACGCGGTCGCGCAGAAGCAGCGCCGAGTGCGAAAGATGATCGGTCGCGGTTTCGAGCGCGCGTGCGGTCTCGAGCCCGAGGACGAGAGATTTCATATCCTCCGACGGGGCCAGCATGACGGCGGCGAAGGTGTCGCGCTCGGCCTGGTCCGCACCGCGCTCGCCCACCACCACCGCGTCAATCGATTGTAGGGCGGAGACAGCATCCGCACGTTCACCCTCCGGCAGCCGCGACGCGGCTTCCACGGCGCGCACGAGATCGCCCACGCTTCCCATCGCGATGCCGGCGAGCCGGACCAGCGGGGCGACATCCAGCCGCGCCGCCTCCGGCTCCGGCAGCAGCCCGAGGAAAAAGGCGCAATCCTCGAGCGCGTCCATCGCATTCTCGATTTCGTCGATCAGCGGCCGGAGGCTGCCAGCCTCGCGCAGGCGCGCCGCGAGCTCGCGGGCCTCGACAGTCAGCCGGTCGGCCTTCTCCTCGATCGCCTTGGCGCGCATGGCGAAGGCCCGCCGCTCGCTCGCTGTCGTCAGGCCGGGCGTGGCGAGGATGTCCGCGATCGTGCCGGCGAGCATTCGCGAGAGGCCGAGATGGCGGACGAGAATCGTAAGCACCGAGCTCGCAGCGGTTTCGAACCGCCGGCCGAGGTCGGCCTGGATCTCGTCGCGGATGAGGCGTGCCGTCCGACCGGCGGCAAGGCCCTGGCTCGTGTCGCGCAGCGCCTGCTGGAGGAAGTGGACGCATTCGATGGGACCGAGCGCGGTATCGAGCCGCACGCCATAGGGAATGCGGCCGGCCGCCGCGCTCTGGATGGTTTCGAAGATAAGATCGGTGCCGCCGAGCTCGAGGAAGGCACGATGTCCAAAATCGTGCTCGGCCGCCCAGGCGAGAAGATCGAAGGCGGCGGCCTTGCCGACGAAGGTCTGCAGCGCCTTGCGGGCCTTGTTCCAGTCGATCACGAAAACCAGGCGCGAACCCAGAAATTCGAGAAAGCGCTCAAGCCCGGCTTCATCGGACGCGGCATAGCGACCGGTGAGGAGGTAGAAAGACTCCCCCCCGAGATCGCCGGTCGCCTTCTCGCCGAGCGGGCTCCAGGCCACGCCCTGCCCGGCGAAAAGGGAAATGAAGAATTTCGCGCGCGGGCGGTGGATGTCCGTGTAGGTGATCGTCACCGCATCCGGCTCGACATGAATGACGAGCACGTGCGCCTCGGTGGTGCCGAGATCGTTCTGGATGGTGAGACGGGCGCCGGCGGCAACAGCGGTGGTACCGAGGCCGGGATGACCGAAGGCGAGCGGGGCAGTGCGATGAAGCCCCCGCATGAACGCGATGACGCGGCGCCGGTCCGCCTCGTCGAGGCCGTGCACGCGGGCGCCGTCCAACGTCTCGGCCGAGGTCGCGGCGGCAAGCCGGTTGACCGCCTGGTGCAGGTCCATGACCAGGCGATGCAGACTCTCGGTGCCGTCGGGGCTCGCGGAGGTGAGCGCCGCGATATCGGCGAGGCTGAGCTCGCCGCTCGCGACGGTGGGAAGGGATTTGCGCACACGCTCGACCCGCTCGGCGAGAGGCCGGCTTGCCTCCGCGTCCGCAGCCTGGAGGGGGGCGAGCATCGCGGCGAGCTCATCCCCGACGGAGCCGAGCAGCACATCGACGCCGGGCAAGAAGAGACGCCCGGGCGCGATGACGCGGGCGCCGGAGACGAGCCCGTCGAGCGCGGGGTCGGTCAACCCGGCGGTGCGGCGCTCGAGGCCGAAATCGCGCAACGTCCGCCCCGGCTCTGCCGCCTGCAGGGCCGCTTCCTGAAGCAGGCTGAGGCGGAGCTTGAGCCGTTCGTTGGCGGCGAGCGCCTCGCCGATGAGGGAAGGCAGCAGAATCGCCTGCTCGCCCAAGGATTCGACAACCGCGATCTTCGCCGTCACGTCCGGCCCCGTCCCGTTGCCTGAAGGATGCTCCGACTATGGCAGCGGGCGGGGTTGAGCGGATTGCGTTAGATCATCCGCTCGCCAATCTTCACGCAACCGCAACGGCGGGCAGAACGAAATCCTGACCCGACGGACAGGCGGCCGGGGCTTCTCTCAGGCGCTCGATCAGCCAGCGGCCGGCAGGACCGGGCGGCGTGTCGGTGCGGTAGATCACGGACATCGGCATGAGCGGACGCGCAGCGGGTGCGTCCTCGATTGCGATTTCGACGAGCGTGCCTTGAGCAAGGTCCTCGCGCACGGCCGCAAGCGGCATGCCGCCGAAGCCAAGGCCGGCACGGAGAAAGACGTGCTTGGCGCCGAGATCGGCGAGCCGCCAAGTTTTCGGCGAGAAGACACCGAACTCGTGGCCTTCGGAAAGACGTGTGCGATCCGTCAGCACGAGCTGGATGTGGCGGGCAAGAACGGCGGCAGGGATTGGCCCGGCATGTGCGGCGAGCGGATGAAGGGGCGAGACGAGCATGCCGAGGCGCACGGTGAGCAGGCGCTCGCGGGTGAGTTCGGGCGGGGCGAGCGGGAGCGATCCCATGATGCCGAAGGCGCAGGTCCCGGCCAGCACTGGCTCGATCACGGCACCGAGCGCCTCGACATAGAGGCGGAGCGGGGTCGCCGGAAATTCCGCCTGGAACGCCGCGACGGCAGAGGTCAGGACCTCGATCGGGAACATGACATCGACGACAACCGAGAGCTCGGGCTCGAGACCACCGGCCAGCCCTTTGGCGCGTGCCTTGAAAAGGTCCATGCCGCCGGCGACCGCACGGGCATCGGCCAAGAGGGCGCGCCCGGCGGCGGTGAGGACGGGATAGCGGCCGCTGCGGTCGAAGAGCGCGAGGCCGAGGCCCGCCTCCAGATTGGCCAAGGTCTGGCTGACAACGGACTGAGCGCGGTTGAGGCGCCTTCCGGCCGCAGAGAAGCTCCCGGTATCGGCAGCGGCGATGAAAGTGCGAAGCTGATCAAGCGAAATGCCGTCGAGCACCCATCTTCTCCTACGATGGATCCTATCGAGAAATATAGGCTAGCGCGCTGCATCCTCGGGGCCCAGCTGTGGAGGAAAGTCAGCCAGGGACCACGACCATGAACCTCCTCCATGTCGATTCGAGCATCCTCGGCGCGGGCTCGGTGAGCCGGACGCTCTCGGCCGAGATCGTTGCGGCATTTCGTGCCCATACGCCGGGCCTGTCGGTGACCTATCGCGATCTCGGGGTCGAGCCGGTCGGGCATCTTTCGGGCGCGCATCTCGCAGCCGCCCAGGGCGCGGCGCCGGAAGCGGCTTCGCTGCAGGCAGATCTCGCCGCGGGGCAGGCGGCGCTCGAAGAATTCCTGGCGGCGGATATCGTCGTGATCGGAGCGCCGATGTACAATTTCGGGGTGCCGAGCCAGCTCAAGGCCTGGATCGACCGGCTCGCGGTTGCCGGCAAGACCTTCCGCTATACCGAGAAGGGCCCGGTGGGTTTGGCCGGCGGCAAGACGGTGGTCATCGCCTCCTCGCGCGGCGGCTTCTATGGGCCCGACACGCCAACCGCCTTTCTCGATCACCAGGAAAGCTATCTGCGCGGGATCTTCGGCTTTTTCGGCATCACCGACGTGCGTTTCGTGCGTGCCGAGGGCGTCAATCTCGGGCCGGACAAGCGGGAAGCGGCGATCGGGGCCGCACGCGAGGAGATCACACGCCTCGCGGCGTGACGATTGGGGCCGGGTGGCGGCTCGTCTCCGGTGGACAGGCGAGCCACCCCTTCTGTTTCTGAAGAAAAAGAAGCAAAAACACTTTTATCCGTTATCCGGACCCGGCGCCCACTCGGGACTCCGAACGACAGACTGAAAACGGATAAAAGTTTTCTGGGTCTCTTTTTCAAAAGAGAACAATCTTCCTGGCTTGTCGCACAGGCATGAGCGAGATCTCCGAGGACCCGGCGGCTGGGGCTGAATTCCGCATCACACGCCAAGCGCTGGCAGACGGCTCGCTGCTCGCGCGGATGCGGGCGCTCAGGCTGCCGGGCCTCGCGCTGAAAAGCGACGCGGAGATCGAAGCTTCGCTTGACGCCGTTCTCGCCACCCATCCCCCGGCCACCGACGCCTTCGTGTTCGGCTACGGCTCGCTGATGTGGAACCCGGCCTTCGCCTTCACCACGCGGCACCTCGCGATCCTGCACGGATGGCATCGGCGCTTCTGCCTTCGGATGCCGTTCGGGCGCGGCACGCCGGAGCGGCCTGGGCTGATGATGGCGCTCGACCGCGGCGGCTCGTGCCGCGGCATCGTGTTCCGCATCGCCGCCGCGCATGTGCGCGATGAGCTCCTGCTCGTCTGGCGGCGGGAGATGTCGGGCACCGCCTATCGCGCGCGCTGGGTGACGGTGCGGACGGCGGCCGGCAATGTCCGGGCAGTGACGTTCGTCGTCGACCACGCGCACCCGCGCTATGTCCGCCATCTCACGGAAGACGAGATCGCGGACACGATCGCTCACGCCGCCGGTCCGCTCGGCAGCTGCGCCAGCTATCTCAGCCAGACGATCGCAGCGCTCTCCGCGCTCGGCGTGACCGATCATGGGCTCGAGCGGCTCGCTGCCGAGGTCGCGGACCGGGCCTAGAGCGGGATGCGTTCGCTAAGGAATTCTGTTCTTTCTTGAAAGAAAGAACCAAAGAACTTTTATCCGTTTTCCGTTCGGAGTCTCTCGCCGACGCCCGCCCCCGGAAAACGGAAAAAAGTCTTTTTGCTTCTTTTTCTCCAGAAAAAGAAGAAGATACGATCACGTAACGTAATACACCATCACCAGCATGATGGGCAGAGCCACGAGCTGAAGTGCGGCGACAAGCGTGGGCGCTATGCCGAGCGCGGCCGAGAGCCCGGCACCGCCGCGCAGCCTCAGGCGCGGCAGCGCGAACGCGATCATCGGCACGATCGGCAAAAGATAGCGTCCCTGCGGTCCTTCCACCCTGGCGAGCCCGACATTGGTCCAGATGAGATATTGGGAGAGATAGACGCCGAGAAAGCACCCGAATGCGCCCACGAGAAGAAGCAGCGTGTCGGGAAGGCGCGGCGGCTGGGGTGTCGCGCTCGCGCCGGCCTCGGACGGGTGGAGCAGATCAGCGAGCAAGGCCGCAGGGATGGCCACGAACCAGGCGCGGTAGAGCCACGGCGGCAGAAGCACATCGAGCCAGCCGAGAATGCCCACGGTCTGGCGCGTGATCCAGATGTCGTGGAGGATCGTGAAGACCGGCAACGTCACGATGCGGAGCGGGTCCGCGGCAAGCACCCGGATCTGGGCCATGGGATCGGTCCCGGTGAAGACGCGGCCGGGATTGCCCGGCCAGAGAGGTCCGGGGTGATAGGCAGGGCGCGGGGCCGGGGTCGAGGTGTGCAGCACCATGACCGCCGTCCAGGCGAGCACGCAGAGCGCGATCAGCGCGACCACGGCCAGTCGCGACAGAAGCACGGGTCTGAGGGGCGCCCACGCCGTGGGCGGCGGCAGCGGCACGAGAAGCATGAAGAGCAGCGGCAGGTAAGGCGGCTTCGCCAGGACCACGTTGGCGAGAAGCAGCGCGGCGGCGCGATATGACCACCGCCCGCGCCGGATGTCCGGATAAGCGGGGCCCGGATCAGCTTGGTCGGACACGCGGGTGAGCAAGGCGGCGGCAAGCACGGTTGCGGCGATCAGCAGCCCATCCTCGTTGAACGATGCGCCGAGCGAGAAAGCCATCGGGACGGAGAGCGTGCAGAAAAGCAGGAAGCGGGCGCGTCGGGCGAGCAAAAGGGCGGCGGTTCCGAGCAACCCATAGCAGAGCGCGTTCGCGATCCGGCCGGCAAAGAGCGCCTCGAACGGAGAGGCGCCGAACAGCCGCGCTGCCTCCAGCGCGACGGCGGCCGGCACATAGAAGGCGGGCCAATAGCCGGCAATCGTGCCAATCTCGACGAACGTGCGCTTACCGCTCCAACCCATGCGGCGCGCCCGCTGCAACGCGGCCCGGCTCACGTGCGGCGGGATCGCGCCGAGAACGAGCGCGGCCTGCATCGCCGCAGGATCCACGTCGACGCCGTCGAGCAGGACCGGCGCGGTTCCGCCCGGAAGCATGACCAGGCCGCGGCGGCCGATCAGCTGACCGTGCAGGAGAGATTGCGCTCTCCCGATATGGGCCGGCTCGTCAGGCACGTTGCCGAAGGGCACGACAACCGAGAAGAACAGGCAAAGCGGCACGACGAGAACCACGAAGGCGCCGGCCGGCCAGGCTTCCCGCAATCCCCTTGCAACAGAGGCCAACCGACATCCCCGACGCGAACCGCACTATCCTACATCAGCTTTCATCGATCGGCTCGTCGAGGCCCGCGCGCAGTGCCCGGCCCTCCGCGCTCCCGGGGTCGATCAGGCCGATGCGGAGGAAAAGGTCGATCAGCACCAGGGCGACGTTGAACTTGAAGGCGTTCGTCTCGCGCAGGACGGTGAGAACCTGCGCAAGCGGCCACAGCGTGAAGTCGGCGACTTCGCCATCGGCCGGATGGGGGACGAAATCCTCGGGCAGCCAGAGGTCGTAGCAATGGAGACGGTCGCGGCGGAGGCCCTCGGCGCGGTCCATGGAGTAAACGATCTGGCCTTTCCTGACGGACTGACGGGCAAGCGGGGCCGCGATGTCCGCCTCCTCGGCGGCCTCCTTGACGAGGGTTTCGCCAGGAGAAAGGCCGGCCGGGACGCCGCCGGCGACCAGATGGTCGAGCTTGCCGGGGTCGAGTGCCTTGTCCGCCGCCCGCCGGGCGACCCAGAGCCAGGACCCCTCTGGGCGGCGGACGAGGCCGTTGACGTGCACGCCCTCGGACCAGATGCCGAGGTAAGGAAGCGCGCCGCGGTCGACGCGGGCGAGCTCGGGGCCGTCGGGGCGGGCGCGAACGGAAAAAGCCTCGTTCCGCCAGCGGACTCGGCCCGCCCGGGCGAGCGAGGCGGCCATTGCTTCGAAGCCGTGCGCATCGGCGAAGGTGAGCCCGCCCGCGAGCGATTCGATCTCGGTCGCCGCCTCCGCCGTGACCCAGCCGACGGGCTCGGCGCCAAGCCAGAGCCGCCGGCGCGCCTCGAGGCGAGCGTTGCGACAGGCGGCGATGTGGCGAAGGAGATCGTGCGTCATCGCCTGCCGAGGTAGTGCAGAGGACCCCTCTTCCCAAGCGAAAGATCGCGTTCCTATATCCGCCTCCCCATATCCGCCTCCCCATATTAGCCTCCATGTCCGCGCCCGCTTCTGAACCCTCGGCTTCCCGCCAGGGAATGCCTTTCGGCGTCTTCCGCTCGCTGCTGCCTTATCTCTGGCCGAAGAACGATGCCGGGGCACGGCTGCGCATCGTCGCGGCGGGCGGGGCGCTGGTCGCGGCCAAGGTCGCGACCGTGCTCGTGCCGATCGCCTATTCGCGCGCGGTGGATGCCTTGGCGCCGAAGGGAGCGAACCCGATCCTGGTGATCCCGGTGGCGATGATCCTGGCCTATGGGCTGCTGCGCCTCGGCTCCTCGGGCTTCGCCGAGCTGCGCGACGCGCTGTTCGCCGCCGTGCAGCAGCGGGCGGTGCGGCGGATCGCGCTCCAGACGTTCCGCCATCTGCACCTTCTTTCGCTGCGCTTTCATCTCGACCGGCAGACCGGCGCGCTCGGGCGGGCCATCGACCGCGGCACCGCCGGCATCGAGAGCGTGCTCCGGCTTGCCGTGTTCAACGTGCTGCCGACCCTCTTCGAGGTCGTTCTGGTCACGCTGGTGCTCTGGCGGCTCTTCGACTGGCGGTTCGCGCTCATCACCTTCGCCGCGGTCGGTGCCTATCTCGCATTCACGGTCGGCTTCACCGGAATGCGGCTGCGCATCCGCAGGCAGATGAACGATGTGGACAACGAGGCGAAGAACAAGGCTCTCGACAGCCTGATCAATCACGAGACGGTCAAGTATTTCGGCAACGAGGCGCACGAGGCGGCGCGATTCGACGAGTCGCTGGCACTCTATGAGCGCGCGGCCGTACGCTCTCAGGTGACGCTCGACATGCTCAACAGCGGCCAGGCGGCAATCGTCGCCGTAGGGCTTGCCATCATCATGCTGCTGGCGGCCGAGGGGGTGCGGGCAGGCACGATGACGGTGGGCAAATTCGTGCTGGTGAACACCTATCTGCTGCAGCTTTATCAGCCGCTCAATTTTCTCGGCTTCGTCTATCGCGAGATGCGCCAGGGGCTGCTCGACATGGAGCAGATGTTCCGCCTCCTCACGGTGGTGCCGGAGATTGCCGATCCGCCGGGCGCGCCCGCCTTGCCCGCGCCCGCAAAGCTCAAAGGAGCGGTGACGTTCGAGGGCGTGCGGTTCGGATACACGCCGGAGCGCGAGGTCCTGCGCGGGGTGAGCTTTTCCGTGCCGGCGGGCGGGACGCTTGCGATCGTGGGGCCGACCGGATCGGGAAAATCCACGATCACCCGGCTGCTTTTCCGATTCTACGAACCGACGGCGGGGCGGATCCTGATCGATGGGACGGACATCCGCACCGTGACGCAGGCAAGCCTGCGCGCCGCGATCGGAATCGTGCCGCAGGACACCGTGCTCTTCAACGACACCATCCGCTACAACATCGCCTATGGCCGGCCGGATGCCACGGAGAGGGAGGTCGAGGCGGCGGCTCGTCTCGCGCAGGTGCACGACTTCGTGCATGGCCTGCCGGAGGGATATGCAACGCGCGTGGGCGAGCGCGGGCTCAAGCTCTCGGGCGGAGAGAAGCAGCGCGTCGCGATTGCGCGCACCCTGCTCAAGAACCCACGCATCCTGATCCTGGACGAGGCGACGAGCGCGCTTGATACGGCGACGGAACGGGAGATTGCAGCGGCGCTGCGCTCGCTCGAGCAGGGGCGAACGACGCTGATGATCGCGCATCGGCTCTCGACGGTGGTGGATGCGGACGAGATCCTCGTGCTCGAGGCGGGGACGGTGGTTGAACGCGGCACGCACGCTGCGCTTTTGGCGCGAGGCGGGCTCTATGCGCGGATGTGGGCGCTGCAGGCGGTGGAGCGGGAGAACGGAGAACTCGCGGAAGGGATGAAGGCGGTGGAGGCGGCGGTTGCGCCGGGTTGACGCGGAATATCGGCTCCGCCATAAGCCCGCTTCCTTCGAGAGGTCCCCCGATGTCGCGCATGTGTGAGCTCACAGGCAAGCGCGTGCTGACCGGCAACAACGTCAGCCACGCCAACAACAAGACACGCCGCCGCTTCCTGCCCAACCTGCAGGAGGCGTCGCTCATGTCGGATATCCTGGGCCGGACGGTCCGGATCCGGCTCTCGACACGCGCGCTCTCTACGATCGAGCACAAGGGCGGGCTCGATGCCTTCCTGCTGGGCACGCCGACCCGGCGCCTGCCAGAGGAAGCGCGGGTGCTCAAGCGGCAGGTCGAGCGGATTCGCGCAGCAGGGGCTGCCGCCGGCTAGCCAGGTAGAGAGAGTCTTCTTTTTCTGAAGAAAAAGAAGCAAAAAGACTTTTTCCCGTTTTCCGGACCCGGCGCCAGCCCGGGACTCTGAACGAACGACGGACCCAAAAACAGCAAAAGTTTTCTGGTTCTCTTTTTCAAAAGAGAACAACCTTCTTCAGCCTAGCTCATAATCTGCTTTAAGATATCATCCCAACTTGACTTTTTGTGGCCGGATTGGGCGGCGGCAGGCATCCGGCCTCGCGAAAAATCCCCCATCATTTCAATCCATTAACCCCGTCCAAAACGCTTCTACGGGCCAGATGGTACAGATCTTTGGCCACATCCGCCGATCGCGCTCTAAGCGGGGATCAGCTCGCGGCGCCCGCCGCCCGGGCGGAAGCGGGCGATATACTGGGGCACCACCATCTCGACCGGGGTTGGGATGACGCCGAGATCGGTGAGGCCGGGGGCGTTCTCCGCGGTGATGTTGTCGCGCGCGAGCATCAGGAGCTGATCGCGGGTCAACGGCTTTCCGGGCAGGAGCTCCGCAATCGTCGCCTGGAGGCGCGCGATGGCGGGAGGGATCGCAATCAGCGGGCGGTGCCGCCCGGTCTCCTTGAGAACGTATTGGAGGATTTCGCGGAAGGTGAAGATGCGCGGGCCGCCGAGCTCATAGATGCGCCCCGCGGCCTCGGGGTGAGAAAGGGAAGCGATCATCGCATCCGCGACGTCCCCGACATAAACGGGCTGCATGCGGCTGGCACCGGAGATCACCGGCATGAAGGGCAGAAGCTGGGCGAGCGCGGCGAAACGGTTGAAGAACTCGTCCTCCGGCCCGAAAACGAACGAGGGACGGAAAATGGTGGCTGTGGGGAAGGCGCCGAGGACGGCTTCCTCGCCGGCAGCCTTGCTGGCAGCGTAGCGGCTCGGGCTCGCGGGATCGGCACCGATCGCGGAGACGTGCACGAGGTGGGCAACGCCGGCCGCGGCGCTCGCGGCAGCGACGGCGCCGGCACCGGCGGCGTGGATGCGCTGGAAATCGCCGGACCGCTGCTCCGCGAGGATGCCGACGAGGTTGATGACGATGTCTGCCTCCTCGACCGCGCGGGGCACGGTGTCGGGGTGGGCGAGGTTGGTATAGAGCGGCACGATCTGGCCGACCGCGCCCATGGGCTTGAGGAACAGCGCGGCCTCAGGGTCGCGGACCGCGACGCGCACGATCTGGCCCGCCGCGGCGAGCCGTTTCACCACATAGCGGCCGAGGAAGCCCGAGCCGCCGAACACTGTCGCCACCTTGCGTTCCGCCACCCGCCTCTCCTTTTCTTGTCAGGACTCGTTCCGCGCCGCTGAATAGGCTGCGGGCGGCTTTCGCTCAAGCCGGACGGAGTTGACGCAATGGGGGGGCAGGGTTAGATGGCCGCCCGCTCGCACCTGCCGTCCGTGCCCAGGTGGCGGAATTGGTAGACGCGCAGGTTTCAGGTACCTGTGGCCGCAAGGTCGTGGAAGTTCGAGTCTTCTCCTGGGCACCATCGCGAAGCGACGCAACGAAGTGGCAGGTTTCACCCAGTTCCAGCCCGACGCGACGATCCATCTCCACCGCAACGACCTGCCCGAGGGGCTCTCGTTCGGGCCGGTGGTCGCGGTCGATACGGAAACGATGGGGCTCAACCCGCATCGCGACCGGCTCTGCCTGGTGCAGCTCTCGGCAGGCGATGGCATCGCGCACCTGGTGCAGATCGTGCCGGAGAGCCTGGGCGGGCGCGGCGCCGATTGCCCCAATCTGCGCCGACTGCTCGTTGATCCGCGCGTGGTGAAGCTGATGCACTTCGCCCGTTTTGATGTCGCGATTCTCGCCAAGGCGCTCGGCGTGCGGGTGGCGCCGGTGCGCTGCACGAAGATCGCCTCCAGGCTGGTGCGGACCTTCACCGACCGGCACGGGTTGAAGGAGCTCTGCCGCGAGCTCCTGGGCGTCGATCTCGCCAAGCAGCAGCAGACCTCGGACTGGGGCGCGGCAGAGCTTACCCCCGAGCAGCTGGCCTATGCGGCCTCGGACGTTCTCTATCTGCATGCGCTCTGGGCGCGGCTGGAGGCGCTGCTCGCGCGGGAGAACCGGCGCGAGCTCGCCGAGGCCTGCTTCGCGTTCCTGCCGGAACGGGCGGCGCTCGACCTCCTTGGGTACGAGGAGCCGGACATTTTCGCCCACTAAAGGCGAGGAGACGCTGCCCTCTGCCCTCAGCCGCCGCCAACAGGTGCGGGTTCCAATGGCTCCGCTTTCGGCGAGAGGGCAGCTTGCCGGCGGGCAAGGTCGCGCTTGGCCTTGTCGGCGGCGCTGCGGGCCGCATCGGTCGCCGTGAAGATCTCGAGCGCGTCCATCTCCTCGTCCGAGACCGGGGTGAGCGCGGTGTCCATATAGGCGCGACGGTTGGGGTCGCGCTTGATCGCGCGGCGGACGGCGGCCATGCGCAGGATCATGCGGCCGATGCGGACATGCTTGATGAGGAGGTCGGCGAGGTAGCGGGGATAGAAGATGAGCGGGCGCTCGATCGGCAGGCCGGGCCTTCGGTCAGTGCGCACCTTGCGCCGCAGATAGCCGCCTTCGAGCGGGTGGATTTTTTCGAGCGTCACACAGCCCCAGAACCAAAGGAGGAGAAACATCATCTTGCCGGGGCTGATGCCGCTTGCGCCCGCGCGGCGCATCACGCGTTCCATGTGCTCGGGCGTGTAGTACGTTTCCCAGGCGAGGCGATAGGCGCGCTCCCACTCCGCTTTCGACATGATCGGATGGGTCGTGCAGACATGCTCGAGGTCGTACTTGTTCATATCCGGGTCCATCGGCACGCCCGTGGTGAAAAGGCGCTTATGGTCCTCCGATCCCGGCAATGGGGTGAGGCAGAAGAACTCGAGCAGATCGAGCGGCAGCTCTCGCTGGATGATCCGGATGTCGCGCACGATCGTTTCGGGCGTATCACCCGGAAAGCCAAGGATGTAACCGGCATAGGTGAAGCAGCCGACGCTCTTCCACGCGAGCAGCATGCGGCGATATTCGGAGATCCGGTTCTGCCGCTTCTTGGCGGCGAGCAGGCTGTCCGGATTGATGCTCTCCATGCCGATGAAGACGCGCGTGACGCCGGCGCGGGCCGCCTTTTCGACGAAGTGGGGGATTTTGTGGCAGAGTGTGTCGACCTGGATGATGAAGCGGAAGAAAAGACCCTCCTCCTCACGCATCCGGATGAGGCGGTCGAAGATCGGCTCCCAGCTGCGGTTGCGGGCGAGGTTGTCGTCCGTGATGAAGAAGTGGTCGATGCCCTGGGCAAGATTGCTGCGGATGATCGCCTCGACATCGTCCGGAGAGCGGGTGCGGGATTTGCGGCCCTGAACGTTGATGATGGTGCAGAAGGAGCATTGAAAGGGACAGCCGCGGCCGGCATCGAAGCTGGTGAGGCCCCCGCCGGTGCGAACGATGCGTGCGCGCGGCAGAATGGGGGGCGGGGCGCCCTCGATGCCGGGCAGATCGTCCATGAAGTTGTAGATCGGCTTGAGGCCACCCGCGAGCGCGTCGGCAAGCACATGCTCGAGGCGGCCCTCAGCCTCGCCGGCGAAGAGCGTGATGCCGAGATCGAGCGCGGCCTGAAGGTCGGGCTGGATGCCGGGCAGCATGGCCAGGGTGCCGGAGACGTGAAAGCCGCCGATTGCAACCTGGATGCCGGCGGCACGAAGCGGGCGGGCGATATCAACGGCGCGCGGGAACTGGTTCGATTGCACGCCGACGAGAGCAACCAGGCCGAGGCCGCCGTCAGCCCTGATCATGCGCGCGATCCGGTCCGGGCGGATGCGGGTGTTGGTTTCGTCGAAGGCGGTGATCTCGAGCGCGATGTCGGGACCGAGGACGCGGCGGTCGCGGACATCGAGGGCGAGGCCGTGGAGCGCGGCGAGCGTGTTCGAGGGAATGGCCGAACGCAGCCACTGGATCACGTAGCCGTCGTCGTCGTAGTGCGACGGCTTGATCAGGATCAGTCGGAACCGGCGGCTCGGCGCGAGCGCTGCCGACATGGGGTGCCCTTGATGTGGAAAGTCGCGGCGCGGCGGGTGAAAGCGAGTTAACCGGACGCAAAGGGCGCCGGTCAAGCATAGGTGTTACTGGCATAATTCTTGCCGCAATTCGCGGCCAGAGTTCGGGTGTTGTTGACCCTCACGGGGGCCCCTCCATAGAAGGATGGGCCGACAAAGGATGAGCCGATTCTGATGCCTCAGCTGGCCTTGGACCGTCCCGACGATCTCGCAGCAGCCGGTGCGGTGCTGGCGCTGGAAGCGGCCGGGTTGCGGGCGCTCGCCGCTTCGCTCGACGAGAGTTTCCCCCGCGCGGTCGAGCTGATGCTCGGCGCCTCAGGGCGGGTGGTGGTTTCGGGTATGGGCAAGTCGGGGCATGTGGCGCGGAAGATCGCGGCGACCCTCGCCTCGACCGGCACGCCGGCGTTGTTCGTCCATCCGGGCGAAGCCTCGCACGGCGATCTTGGCATGATCGTGGCCGGCGATGCGGTGCTTGCCCTTTCCAACTCAGGGGAGACAGCCGAGCTTGCCGATCTCGTTGCCCATGCGCGGCGCTTCGCCCTGCCGCTGATCGCGATCACGGCGCGCGCAGGCTCGGCGCTCGCGAAGGCGGCGGACGTGGTGCTGATGCTGCCGGGAGCGGCGGAGGCCTGTCCGATGGGCTTGGCACCCACCACTTCCACGACCATGCAGATGGCCCTGGGTGATGCCTTGGCCGTCGCGCTGCTCAAGCGCCGCGGCTTTACGGCGAGCGATTTCCACCAGTTCCACCCCGGCGGGAAATTGGGCGCAAGGCTGCTTCGGGTGCGCGAGGTGATGCACACCGGCGAGGCGCTTCCGCTCGCTCGGCCGGAAATGGCGATGGACCGGGCGCTTCTGGTGATGACCGAGAAATCGTTCGGCTGCCTTGGCGTCGTCGCCACGTCCGGCCGCCTCGTCGGCGTCATCACCGACGGCGATCTGCGCCGTGCCATGGGTCCGGACCTTCTCTCGCGGAGGGTCGGCGAAGTGATGACGCGAAACCCGCGCACAATCAGGCCGGACGCGCTGGCTGCCGAGGCGCTGCACGAGATGAATGCAGGATCGCGGCCGATCACGACCCTTTTCGTGGTGGATGAAGAAAAGGAGCTTCTCGGCCTCGTGCACGTGCATGACCTGTTGCGGGCGGGGATCGCGTAAGGCAATGGCGGACGTCGAAGCCCCTACGGAAAAGCCCAAGCTGAGAGCGGCGGCGGCCCCGCGCGAATTCGGGCGCATCCATCTGCTCGGGCTTGGCCGCGCCCGGCCGATGCCCTCGGCCGCGAGCATCGCGCGGCGGCGGTTCGCCGTGCGCTGGGCGAAGCTGATCCTGCCTTTCTTCGGCCTTGCCCTGCTCGCTTCCGTGGCGCTCTGGCCCGACTTCGAGACCGGCGTTGCAGGACAGCGCGTGAGCTTCCATCTCGATACGACGGCGCCAGGCGGCGGGGGAAAGCTTCTCGATGCGCGCTACAGCAGCGTGGATGATAAGGGCGAACCCTACACCGTGACCGCCGACTCAGCGTTGCAGATGGGGCCGGATCGTGTCGATCTGAGCGCCCCTAAAGGGGATATCACGCTGCATTCGGGTTCCTGGGTGATGCTCTCGGCGCTGCGGGGCGTCTATGCCCAGAAGAGCCGCCAGCTCGACCTTTCCGGCGGTGTCACGCTCTACCGCGATGACGGGACGACGCTACGCTCGGCAAGCGCCACGGTCGACCTTGCCGCTGGCGCCGCCGCGAGCGGCGTGCCTGTGAGCGCCGAGGGACCGTTCGGCACCCTGGATGCCATGGGCTTCACCCTGCTCGATGGCGGATCGGTGATCCAGTTCAGCGGCCCGGCGCGCCTCGTCCTGAACGGTCAGCAGAACCAATGAGGCGCTGGGCCGCCGCGTGGTTCCTCCTCGCTCTCGCGCTCGGCACCCGCGCGGCGGCGGCGCAAGCACTCGACCTCTCGCAGGGCGGCCCGATCACCATCACCGCGGTCGGCGGAATCGAATGGCGCCAGAGCCAGCAGGAGGTGATCGCGACAGGCGATGCCCAGGCCGTGCGGGGTGCCGTGACCGTGACCGCGGACGAGCTCATCGCCCATTACCGGCCGAAGCCGGGCGCCTCGGCCGCACCGGCCCCGTTGCAGACGGCGAGCGCCACTGCGACTGCCGGGCCGGACACCGGAGGGCAGCAGATCTATCGGCTGGAAGCGATCGGCCATGTGCACATCTTCACGGCGACCGACCAGGCGTTCGCCGATCACGCGGTCTATGACGTCGACGAGGCGGTGCTGGTGCTGACGGGCCGGCATCTCAAGCTCACGACGCCCAACGATGTTCTGACCGCCCGCGACGATGTCGAATACTGGAACGAGAAACATATGGCGGTGGCGCGCGGCGACGCCGTCGTCGTCACCAATGACGGGCGCCGAGTGACGGCCGATACGCTGGTTGCCTATACGACGCCCTCGAGCGGCTCCGCGAATGCCAATGGCAACGCCCCTGCGTCATCGCCGGCCACCGCCGTGTCGCATCAGGCCGTTGGAGGGGCAAATGGCACCGACCCGCTGGCCGATTCCGGCCAGATCAAGCGGGTGGAGGCGTTCGGCAACGTCACGCTCCGGACGGCGACGGACACCGTCACCGGCGACCGCGGCGTTTATGTGCCTGCCACCGGGATCGCGCTGATTCTGGGCGATGTCCGGATCACGCGGGGGCCGAACCAGCTCAACGGTGCGCGGGGCGTGGTGGATATGAAAACCGGCCAAGCGGAGCTGCTTTCCGAGCCGGGTCAGAGAGTGCAGGGCCTGGTCGTGCCCAATTCGGTGAACCAGGCGCAGCCGGGAGGCCAAAACGCCGGCCCAGGCCAGCCGGGGAAATCGCCCGCAGCAGCAGGAGCCAAGCCTTCAGGGACTCAACCATGAGCGAGCGCCTGCGCGTGCTTTCCGGCGGCGGCGGCCTCGTCGCCCGCGGGTTGGGCAAGCAGTTTCGCCGTCGTCCGGTGGTACGGAATGTGAACATCCGGCTCACGCGCGGCGAGGCGGTCGGGCTGCTGGGGCCGAACGGCGCGGGAAAGACCACGACTTTTTATATGATCGTCGGGCTGGTGCCGCCGGACACTGGCTCCATCACGCTCGACGGCGCCGAGATCACCAGCTTGCCCATGTACCGCCGCGCGCGGCTTGGCATCGGCTATCTGCCGCAGGAGGCGAGCATCTTTCGCGGCCTCAATGTCGAGCAGAATATCCGGGCCGTGCTCGAAGTGTCCGAGCCTTATGCCGACCGGCGCGAGCAGATGCTTGAGGCTTTGCTCTCCGAGTTCGGGATCACGCATCTCAGACGCACCCCCTCGCTTGCCCTCTCGGGCGGGGAGCGGCGACGGCTCGAGATCGCGCGGGCGCTGGCGAGCCAGCCGAGCTATATCCTGCTCGACGAACCGCTGGCCGGGATTGACCCGATCGCACTTGGCGAGATTCGCGATCTCGTTTCGCATCTGAAGCTGCGCGGGATCGGGGTGCTGATCACCGACCACAATGTGCGGGAGACGCTGGAGATCGTGGACCGGGCCTACATTCTGCACGAGGGTGAGGTCCTAATGCACGGGGCGCCCGAGGAGGTGGTGGCGCATGCGGACGTGCGCCGTTTCTACCTCGGAGAAAGGTTCAGCCTCTAGTGTTCCGATGGCGAGGTCGGAATGACTAGAACCGTGCCGATATCGGAACGCTTTCGTTTCATTTCCAACCGATTGATGATCCAGTTCGTTCGCGGCCGCGAACCGCGGACGAAGCCGGCAGAAAACTAGTTCCGGCCATGGCGATCGGACCACGCCTGGAGATCCGCCAGTCCACCGCGCTGGTGATGACGCCCCAGCTTCGGCAGGCGATCAAGCTGCTACAGCTCTCGAACCTCGATCTCGCGACCTTCGTGACGGAGGAACTGGAGCGCAATCCGCTGCTTGAACGCGACGAGGGGCAGGACAGCACCGGTGGGGACATGGCCGGAGAGGCACCGGCACCCGACCAGCGGCCGGATGGGCCCCCACCCGAGGCAGATGCGGCAGCGCTGGTGAGCTCGGAAGTGCTGCCGGCACCGGAAGCGGCGCCCCTCGATGCCGAGCTTGCCGAGACCTATGACGCGGGTGGGCCGTCCGACGGCGGGGGGCTCTCCGATGGGGCGGGCCGGAACAGCGGGTCCTTCGAGCCGGACGAGCGGGGAATCGAAAACGTGGCGGAGGGTCCACGTTCCCTCCGCGAGTATCTCTCCGAACAGCTCCGGCTCGCATTCGAGGCGCCGCGGGAGCGGCTGATCGGCGCGCACCTGATCGCGCTGCTCGATCCGGCAGGGCGGCTCTCGGCCGAGCCCGTCGCGCTTGCGGCGGCACTCGGCGCTCCGCTCGAGGAGATCGAACGCATACGGGCACGCATGCTGCAGTTCGATCCGGTCGGCTGCTTTGCCCGCGATCTCAGCGAATGCCTGGCTGCCCAGCTCGCCGAGCGCAACCGACTTGACCCGGCGATGGCGGCCCTGCTCAAGCATCTCGATCTCCTCGCCCGGCGAGAGATGAACGAGCTTCGTGTGATTTGCGGCGTCGATGCGGAGGATCTCGCGGACATGGTGGCCGAGCTGCGCCGGCTCGATCCGAAGCCGGGCACCCGCTTCGACACCGAGCCGCTCGCGCCGCTCGTGCCCGACATCCTGATGCGCCGCGAGGAAAACGGCGATTTCCGGCTCGAGCTCAACCCGGACACGCTGCCGCGCGTGCTCGTCAATCACGCTTTCCACGCACGCATCAGCGTCGGTGCGCGGGGAGCGGAGCGATCCTTCCTCGCCGAGCGCCTTGCCGCTGCCAATTGGCTGGTCCGCTCTCTCGAGCAGCGTGCCGAGACGATTCTCAAGGTGGCGGCCGAGATCGTGCGCCGGCAGAACGGCTTCTTCGAGCACGGCATTGGGCATCTTCGCCCGCTGATCCTGCGCGATGTGGCTGAAATGGTGGAGATGCACGAGAGCACGGTGAGCCGGGTGACCGCGAACAAATATATTGCGACGCCGCGCGGAATCTTCGAACTCAAGTATTTTTTCACGACTGCGATTGCCGGAGTTGATGGCGAGACCCACAGCGCCGAAGCGGTGCGTCAGCGGATCCGGACGCTCGTTGATGCCGAAACGGCCGACTCAGTGCTCTCCGATGACGCAATCGTCTCCGCGCTCAGGCGAGAAGGTGTGGACATTGCGCGGCGAACCGTGGCCAAATACAGGGAGGCGCTGCGCATCCCGAGCTCGGTGCAGCGCCGCCGTGAGAAGATGGCGTCGGCGTGAGGAAAGCCATGCAGATCACCATTGCTGGCAAGCAGCTCGACCTCTCGGACGCGCTGCGCACGCACGTCTCGGAGAATCTCGACCGCATCACACGCAAGTATTTCGACCACGCTCTGGAAGCAGCCGTCACATTCGGCCGCGCACGCAGCTTCTTCACCTGCGATATCAACCTGCATGCCGGCCGCGATATCGTGCTGCGGGCCGAGGGCGAGGCACAGGACGCACATACCGCCTTCGATGACGCGGCCGAGCACATCGCCAAACGGTTGCGCCGCTACCGCCGCCGCGTCAACGAACATGCGCGGGACCTCGCGAACCGCGAGCGGCCCGAAATGGCCCGACAATATATCCTCTCCCAGGAGGATCTGGCGACGCCAGCCCCGGCCGGCAGCCCCGAGACAGGACCATATGCCACCGTGATTGCTGAATCGGCAATGGAGATCGACCGCCTCTCGGTCAGCGACGCAGTGATGCGGCTCGATCTCGCGGATCATCAGGTGTTGATGTTCCGCAACCGCGCGAGCGGTACGTTGAACGTCATCTACCGTCGTCCAGACGGGCATATCGGCTGGATCGAGCCCCCGGCCGAGCGCTGAGAGCCGAGGCGCAGAGGCGCCTTGATCGATGTCAATGCCGGATCGGCGCGGTGGGCCGATCCTGATTTCATTATGGCGCATGGGCGGCCGCGGCAGGCACGGGATAAGATTCAATGCCGGGGAGAGCCGAATCCGGGAAAGGAATTTTGCTGATGCCTGACGATTGCAATGGGCTGCCGCCAAGGCCTCACGAGAAATATGAACGCTTGGTGGAGGCGGCGCGGCAGGTACCCGCAGCAACGACTGCGGTGGTGCATCCGTGCGACAATGTCTCATTGCATGGAGCGGTGGAGGCAGCGCGACTCGGCCTGATCGTGCCGATTCTTGTCGGTCCAGCAGAGCGCATTCGCCGGACGGCGGCGGCGGCTTCGCTCGATATCAACGCGTTCGAGATCGTCGATGCGGCCTACAGCCATGATTCGGCTGCCAAGGGAGTCGAGCTTGTGGCCAAGGGGCGGGCACAGGCGCTGATGAAGGGAAGCCTGCACACCGACGAGCTGATGGGCGCAGTGGTGGCGCGGGACGGCGGGATACGGACGGAGCGACGCATCAGCCACTGCTTCATCATGGATGTGCCCCGCCATCCAGACGCGCTGATCATCACTGACGCCGCTGTGAATATCGTGCCGACGCTCGATGAGAAGGTCGATATCGTTCAGAACGCGATCGATCTGGCTCACGCTATGCGCTTTCCGGAAGTCCGCGTCGCGATTCTGAGCGCCATGGAGACCGTGAGCGCCAAGGTACCCTCGACGATCGAGGCGGCTGCGCTCTGCAAGATGGCAGATCGCGGCCAGATTACGGGCGCGCTGCTGGACGGTCCGCTCGCGCTTGACAACGCGATCGACCCGGAGGCCGCGAAAATCAAGCGTATTGCCTCGCCGGTCGCCGGACGAGCCAACGTGCTTGTCGTGCCGGATCTTGAAGCGGGCAATATGCTGGCAAAGAGCCTCTCGTTTCTTGCCGGCGCTGACGCAGCGGGCATCGTGCTCGGCGCGCGCGTGCCGATCATTCTCACGAGCCGCGCTGATTCGCTGTTGACGCGGCTCGCCTCCTGCGCGATCGCGGCCCTGCTCGTCCAAGCGCGGCAGGCACGCGTCGCTGAAGCACTGATCTGAGGGCGGTGATGAAGGAGTGCATCGCTGTCTTCAATGCCGGATCATCGAGCATCAAGTTCGCGCTCTACGGAACCGAGCCCGCCGAATCGCTCCTCTTTCACGGCGAGATCGAGGATATCGGCTCCAAAACGGGTCTCGATCCAGATCTCGAGGTGCACGATGCGGCAGGGAAGACTGTAGCCAAGCGGAGCTGGCCATCAGGGCTCGACCATGAGGGCGCGACGCGAGAGATCCTCGAGATCACGACGGAACTGCTTGGGGATGGGCACCTCGCTGCGGTCGGGCACCGTGTCGTGCACGGGGGCACGCGGTATGCGGCACCGGTGAAAATCGACGATCAGGTGCTGGATGCTCTCACGGCGCTCGAGCCGTTGGCGCCACTGCATCAGGCTCATAATCTCGCGCCGATCCGCGCGCTCGCGGCGCATGCCGCGCATCTGCCGCAGGTAGCCTGCTTCGACACCGGATTCCATTGCAGCCAAGCGCCGGTTGCGCAGGCATTCGCCTTACCGCGTGCGCTCAGCGCCGAAGGCGTGCGCCGTTACGGATTCCATGGAATTTCCTACGAATACATCGTCTCTCGCCTCCGCGAGATCGCGCCGGAACTTGCCGGACGGCGGCTCGTGCTTGCCCATCTCGGCAATGGCGCGAGCCTCTGCGCAGTTCACGAGGGCCGGAGTATCGCGAGCACGATGGGCTTTACCGCCGTGGACGGGCTCATGATGGGCACGCGCTGCGGCACCATCGATCCGGGCGTGCTGCTTTACCTCATCGACAACCATGGGATGAATGCGCGTGCGATCGAGGATCTGATCTACCGGAAATCGGGGCTGCTCGGCGTCTCGGGAATTTCCTCGGACATGCGTGCCTTACGCGCCTCCCACGATCCCGCGGCGGTCGAGGCGATTGCGCTCTTCGTTTATCGGATCGTGCGCGAGATCGGCTCGTTGGCGGCAGCGCTCGGCGGGCTCGACGGCATCGTCTTCACAGCAGGAATCGGCGAGCACGATGCGGCGACGCGAGCGGAAGTGGCCGCAGGCTGCGAATGGCTTGGGCTAGAGCTCGGTGCAGAGCGCAACTGTGACGGCAAGGGACGGATCAGCACCGAAACCTCGCGCATCGAGGCATGGGTCGTGCCCACTGACGAGGAACGGATGATCGCCCGCCACACGACCGCGCTGCTCGGGCGGGGTGAGCAAGGGGGAGGGCAGGAAAGCAATCGACAAATATAGAAGAAGTAAGTTGAGCTGGGCGTTTCGCGCCTGCCAGGGGCTCCGCCCCTGGAACCCAGCAAAGGCTGAGCCTTTGCAATCCAATTGTTTCATACCGCGCAGCGCTATCGGAGGCGTGGGGCCTCAAGGCCCCAGCGGGGTACCGGGGGCGGAGCCCCTGGCCTAACCGGGAAGATTGAGCACGTTCTTGGCGATAACGTTGCGTTGGATTTCGTTGCTGCCGCCATAGATCGTCGTCGGCCGTGCCTGGATGAAGAGACCGGAGGGATGAAGCTCGCGGTTGCCGCCCATCGGGTCGAGGAGGCCCGCATTCTCGCCGGCGATCTCGATCATCGTGTCGGTGATTCGTTGAAAAAGCTCGCTCTGATGCACCTTCAGCATCGAGACATCGGCGCCGAGCGCCTCGCCCCGCCGCACGCGCTCGGCGAAGCCTTCGTAAAGCGCTTTGTGGTCCGCGAGGTCAAGGCGAAGCCGCGTGTAGCGATCGCGGAAGAGCGGATCATCCCAGACCCCCATGCGCTCCGCGAGAAGTTTCAGGCGCGAAAGCGCGTAGGCCGCCTGTTTTGGCGAACCAAGCAGCAAACGCTCGAAGCCGAGCAGAGCTTTCGCCATGGTCCAGCCACGGTTGATCTCGCCGACCATGTTCTCTTGCGGCACGGCCACGTTGTCGAAGAAGACCTCGCAGAATTCATCGTGCAGATCGAGATTGATGATCGGACGGACAGTGATGCCGGGCGTGTCCATTGGCACCAGGAGGAAACTGATGCCTTCCTGCGGCTTGGCCTGCTTGTCCGTGCGCACGAGGAGAAAAATCCAGTTGGCGTCGTTGGCGAGCGTGGTCCAGATCTTCTGGCCGTTGATGATCCAGCGCTCGCCCTCGATCATCGCTGCGGTGCGCAGGCTCGCAAGGTCCGAACCGGCGTTGGGCTCACTGTAGCCCTGGCACCAGATATGCTCGCCCGAGAGAATCTTTGGGAGAAAGAAGCGCTTTTGGACGTCGGTCCCGAAGCGGATGAGGAGCGGGCCGATCATGGTGACACCCATGTCGTTGAAGCGGGCGCAGCCGTGGCGCTCAAACTCCTCGATCATGACAAGCTGCTTGGCGGCCGAGAGTCCCATTCCGCCCCATTCGCGCGGCCAACCGGGTGCCAACCAGCCTTGGTCGGCCAGTGCCATGTACCAAGGCCGACTCTCGCGAAAATGCAGCCGCTTCGGCGGGTTGCGCAGATCGGCCGGGTAATTGGCCAGAACGAAGGCACGGACGCGGGCACGGAATTCGGCGTCGTCCAGCGTATTCAGATCCTTGATATGGGTGTCGGGCAGCATGATCAGGCTCCCGTAAAGCGCGGAGAGCGGTGGGCCAGGAAGGCAGCTTTGCCCTCGGCATGGTCGTCGGAGAGAAAGAGCATTGTCTGTATCTCGCGTTCGCGCTCGAGCACGGCGTCGAGGCCGGTGGCGAAGAAGGCACGCGTCAACGCGGTCGGAAGTGGCGCCTGCTCGATGAGACAGCGGGCGCGGGCGAGCGCGGCTGCGAGCGCGGTGCCCGGCGGAACGATTTCGTCGGCGAGGCCGATACGCAATGCTTCGGCAGCCGCGAGCCGCTCGCCATAGAGCAGGATCTGGCGAGCGCACCCCTCGCCGACGCGGCGTGGGAGCGTGTGAAGGAGGCCGAGATCGGCGATCAGCCCAACCTTCCCGAAGCCGGCGACGAAGCAGGCGTTTTCGCCAGCGATGATCGTGTCGCAAAGGGCGGCAAGAGAGAGGCCGGCACCGGCAGCGAAGCCCTCGACCGCCGCGATCACGGGCTTCGCACCGCCCAGGATCAGTCGCACCAACCGGTGTGTGATGCGGAACCGCTCGCGGCCGGCGGCAATGTCCGGCACCTCCATATCGGAAAGATCTCCGCCGGAGCAGAAGGTGTTTTCAGCGCCGGTGACCACGACCGCAGAGACTGTGCGGTCGGACTCGATCCGCTCGAAGGCGTCGATCAGAGCGCGCCGCATCGCGACCGAGAGCGCGTTGCGGCGGGCGGGCTGATCGAGGGTGAGGATCGCGGTGGCACCCTCGCGGCTTTCGCAAAGCACGGGGCCCGGGGGGTTATCCGCCATCGTCTTCCTCCGCTGCGAGCACTGCATAACGGGCTCGATGCAGCGCCGCTGAGCCGTAGAGATTGGCGAGCACCATGGCCTTGCGCAGGAAGAGACCGATATCGTGCTCGTCGGTGTAGCCGATGCCGCCATGGAGTTGGATCGCCTGGCGGGTGATTAGGAGTGCAGCGTCGGACGCGCGGGCCTTGGCCCGCGACACGGCGGCGCGGCAAAGCGGAAGCGGGGCGTCGGAATCGAGCATGGCGGCCGCGGCTTCGATGCTGGCACGACTGAGCTCGAGTTGGATCTTGAGATCGGCGGCGCGATGGCGCAGCACCTGGAAGGCGCCGATCGGGCGGCCGAATTGCACGCGTGTGCAAAGATAGTCGAGAGTGATTGCGAAGGCCCGGCTCATCACGCCCAGGAGATAAGCGGCGGTCGTCAGGGAGGCTTCCTCGAGCGCACGGGAGAAATCGCCGGGAACGGGCGTGGTGGGTGCGCGCTCGAGGGTGAGCGTCCCAAGGAAGCCGCCATCCTGAGTGCGTTCGAGGCTCAACGTCGCGCCCGGGGCGTCTCGGGCAAGGAGGGCAAGACCTTCGCGAGCGGAGATGAGGAAGAGGTCGGCGCCGCCGGCCATGGGAATGAAGAGCTTGCGGCCAGTGAGGCGATTGCCTTCGAGGATAGTGTCCTCATCTGTAGCGAGGCTGTTCGGGCGCTCCTGCCACGCCGGTATGACGATGCTCTCGCCCGCCAGCACGGTGGCGAGCAAAGGGCCGGTGAGAACGCGAGCCGCCATGGCAGCCGGGATGAGCGGCTCTGGCACGAGGCCTGTGCCCAGCTCCTCGGCGAGAGCGACGAAAGCGCGCATGCCAAACCCGCTGCCGCCGGCGGATTCGGGGAGTGTCAAGCCAAGCCAACCGAGGGCGCAAATCTGGCGCCAGGCGGCACGGTCGAAGCCGGGGGATTCGAACCGAAGCGCGCGGATGCGGCGGAGATCCCCGCGCGGCACCAGCGCCGCAGCGCTGTCGCGGATCATGCTCAGGCTTCCCGAGAGTTCTCCTGCCTGATCCATGGTCTTCCTGCTGATCGATGCCACTCCAGGGCGAATGGTGGCGCCCGGGGCATGGCAGGGTCAATCCCAGAGCCAGCCCCGTTGCTATCGTGGCGGACCGCCGCCTGGACCACCATTCGGCCGGATGCCAAATCCCCCCGGGAGACCGCCACCAGGGAAGCTGCCGCTGGGCAGACCGATGCCAACGCCACAACCGCCCTGCGCTTCGCAAGCGGGAGGATAAGCCTCCGCATTGGGAACGTCCCGCGGCGCGTCACGCAACACGGGCAAGCGCGCGCCGGCCGGACGCTCCTCCGGGTCAGGAGTCGGATGCATAACTCTGCCCAGCGGTGGCGGCGTCGTGCCCGGCCCTGCGATAAAGTTCGCCCCGACCGCGTGGGGCGAGCCAGCCGAACCCCGTACCAGCTGCAGCACGGCCCAACCTGGTGCAACCGAGCTTGTGCGCATGCCGATGGGGACGCCGACGCTTAGCCCCCGAGCCATGCGGAGACGGCCGTCCGCGGGCGTGACGTAGGATTCGATGAACACCCGCCCAACGCGCGGGCCGAAGCGGACAAAGGGGTCGCCGGCGACCAGGTTGGGGTTCAGCGAGCGAGCGACCAGCTGGTCGCCCAAGAGGTGGCCGGTGACTGTTGCATATTGCCCCAGGGTCACGTGCGAGACGGGCGTAGGGACGAACGAAAGCTGACCAATCCGCAGCAGCCCACCCGAGCCCGCAACGATCTGTCCGCGCACACGCACCAAGCCGGCAGGGCTCGGGTCGATCCGAGTGGCGACCACGGAGCCATCGGGGCGAGGCAAACCACTAACCGCGACCCAGGCACCAGGCGTAAGTGCGGCGGCACCCGCGATCGAATTTGGGATCGCGACATTCTGACCGGCGATACGGGCCATCCGGCCATTATCCTCCACCGCCTCAACTGGACCAGCCACTTGATGGAGGATGGACACGCTTTGGGCAGAGAGCGCCGAGAGCGGACCCACGGCCTCGACAGCAACAACCTGGCCCGTGCGCAAGGCCGTGGGCGAGGCGCTTGCATCATCGACCGTGACTGGGGTGGAGGCACCATAGTGCACCTCAAGACCGTCGACGAAGATGCTGCCGAAGCCCGTAATCACGCCGACGATGCCGGTACCCCCGATGCCTCGATCTACCTCAACCGCGCCACTTGGGCCACCGGTACCGCCGATGCCGCGATCAGCAGTCGATGTTGGCAAAGGCGGTGGACCGGGGAAGGTTGTCGGCGACGCGCAGGAGGCAAGGAAAGCGAGGACGAGAAATCCGGCAAGTCCACGCACGATCAACGCGCCTCCTTTCCGGACGCGTCGTCGGGGGCGTCCTCGACATAAAGGAAGACGCCAAGATTGACGCGGCTGCGGCGCGCACGGTCGGGCACCAGAACCGCTTCTTGATCGTCCGCATCCGCGACGGCGAGCGCGGTACGGTTGAAATCGACGAGCAAACGCTCAGCCGCCTCCCTGCCCGCCTGAGCCAGATGACGGACCGCTTCGGCTCCAAGACCGTCGTAATGTACGCTTCGATCAAAAAACGGCGCTGCCCCGGCGGCAGCGACATTGGCCGCAGCAGCAGCAATGTGATCGCCAAGATTCCGGCCGAAATAGAATAGCTGCGCGTCGCGGCCGGGCAACGGCACAAACGCCGCGACATTGAGCCGAACCCAATCGTCGGTCTCAAGCATCACGAGGTTCTGGGCGAGCAGATCATCGAGTACGGCGCGCGGACGGACATCGGTCGTGATCGCGGTCACCAAACCTTCGAAGGAGGGCGTGCCAGGTGAGCGGCCCAGGCGCGGCAGCATCAATGGCTGCCCCCGATCATCCGTATAGATGGCTCCGCCGAGCCAGCGGGAGATGACCGCGCTCGCCAGCGTGACAATCGGAGGTTCGTTCATTGCCTCCGCAGCTCCAGTCCGTAGCCGCCGGATCTCCTTGCGGTGCACACCGGTGAGCAGACTGACTCGGCTGTCAGTGCGGACGGAGGGATCTGTCAGGACATCGCGGATCGCCACATCCACGTAAAGAGCGCGCAGAAGATCGGCGAGGACAGGGAAGGTGACGCCGCTCCGCATCAGAAGCCGGATAAGTGGGCGCAGCAAGCTGCGCAGAGGTCGGACTAGGGCCTCGGGGGAAGGGACAAGCGGGCGATCGGGGAGGGACATCCGGTTGGCGCGAAGGACAAAATGCTCGATAGCACAAATGCGTGGGAACAGAACCCACACCAGCCGCCGGCTGCACTTGACGTGGGTATTTTTCCCACGCTAGTGTGCCACCCACTCGTTGTTTCGTCAATGACCGGAGGACGAGCCGATGCCCACATCGTACCTGGCAGAGGAAAAGGCCGCCCCGGATGGGCTTTCATCCCGCCGAAATGTCGAACCCATCGAGTTCCGGCAGCTACGGCATCAAACGAAGAACGCGCTGCAGCGGATCTTGATCCACGTGCTGGAGGCGCCGGGAGTTAGCGAAAACCTTGAAAATCAGCGCCTCGCGCACGAGGTTGCGCGCCGGATCGAGCTGGCCGCGGCGATCTCCGACGCCCTGTTCGGCTTCACCCGGGGCCTTGAGCCTCTGTTTGTGCGGCTGCAATCTCTCGCTGAAAGCGTGATCGCTCTCTATACCGACACAACGCAGATCATTCGCCTCGATGTTACCGCGATGGACGGCTGGTCGCCCGAACGGGAAGAGACGATCCTCCGGATTGCCTACGAGCTCGTGGGCAATGCAGTCAAACATGGCATGCATATGCGGTTGCTCGGACGCATATCAGTGTGGCTTTTTCGCGCGGCAGGAGGCAGCACGGTTCTTTCAGTTGCTAACGACGGCTGGCAGACGGAGAACCCGACACGGTTCGGGGAAGGGCTTGAATTGGTCGAGGAACTGGCGCGCGCCGAAGGAGGGATCGTAAAGGTTACGACTTATCCGCAGACGGTGGTCGAAGTGCGCCTGCCAGATGAGAAGATCCGACCGCCTGAGCGCTCCCGCGTTGCGCGAACGGAAATAGAGATCGAGCCGTGAAGGCGGGATGGGGCAACAGCATGATTGCCGGCATGATCGTCACGGCGCTTGTTGCCCTAAGCGGCTGCAGCAACGCGGCAACAATTGCGAAGGCGTCCTCCCCGCCGGCGGCGCCGGGATCCTTCATGGTTCATATGAACGGGGAGATGACAAACGCCATCGGCGCGTCGAACCATTAGGACTGTATCGGGCAAGCCTTATTCCGGGTGGAAGAGCTGTGCGCCGGTGGACCTCTGGAGTTGCTCGAAATCGAGTCCACGGACCATCTCGAGCACAACAAAGCCGCGCGGTGTTATCTCGAGCATCGCAAGGTTCGTGTATACGCGTTTGACGGCACCAGAGGCGGTTAGTGGATAGGTGCAGCGTTCGACAAGCCGTGGCATCCCGTCCTTCGTCGTGTGTTCCATTGCGACCCAAAGCCGCTTCGCTCCGACGGCGAGGTCCATTGCCCCGCCGACTGCCGAAGCGGCGTCGTTCTTCCCCGTCGCCCAGTTGGCAATGTCACCGTTCTCCGCCACCTCAAAGGCACCTAGCACGCAAAGGTCGAGATGATTGCCACGAATGATCGCGAAGCTGTCCGCGTGATGAATGAAGGCGCCGCCTGGCCGCAGCGTGACGGGTTGCTTTCCGGCATTGATCAGCCAGGGATTGACCGCGCCGGGCGCTGGTGAAGGCCCTACGCCAAGGACTCCGTTCTCGGAATGGAAAATCACCTCACGCTGAAGGGGCACATGCTCGGCAACTAGGGTCGGGATGCCGATGCCGAGATTCACGTACCACCCCTCGGGAATGTCGCGCGCGATCCGCGCAGCGATCCCATGGCGATCGAGCGCAGCGATACTCGCGGGCGCCGTATCAGGCATCGGGTCCTCCCATCTCGGTCTGCATAGCATAGGGCACGTGCAGCACCCGATCGACGAAGATCCCCGGTGTCACGATGACTTCGGGATGCAGTGAGCCGGCAAGAATCGTCTGCTGGGTCTGAACAATGGTGAGCTTGGCCGCCGTAGCCATGATCGGGTTAAAGTTGCGTGCGGATTCTCGGTAGGTGAGATTGCCGAAGCGGTCCGCGCGCCACGCCTCGACCAGGGCCACATCGCCGGCAAGTGCACTTTCGAGCACGTAGGTGCGGCCATTGATTTCGCGCTGCTCCTTGCCTTCGGCGAGTCGCGTGCCCACAGCCGTGGGCGTGAAGAAAGCGGCGATACCCGCGCCGGCGGCGCGGATGCGCTCGGCAAGCGTGCCTTGGGGCACGATCTCAAGCTCGATTTCTCCTGCCGAATAGAGCGCCTCGAAAACCACCGAGCCTGCACTGCGGGGAAAGCTGCAGACGATGCGCCGAACCCGACGGAGCTCCATCAGCCGCGCGAGTCCGGTGTGCCCGGTCCCTGCATTGTTGGCGACCACGGTAAGGTCTTTCGCACCTTGGGCAATCAAACCGTCGATCAGCGCATCAGGCTGGCCGACTTGGCCAAAGCCACCGAGTAGGACAACCGAGCCGTCCCGGATCCCCGCCATTGCCTCCGCCATGCTGTCCACGAACTTGTCGATCATGGTTTGCTGCTCATGAGGCTGAATTCCGCCCGCCCATGGGTGATGACGAGGACGTCACGTTCAATTGCGCGTGCCTGAAATGCGCCGGAGCGCCAGATCTCAGTGCGGATCGTCTCACCCGGGAAGACAGGGGCGGAGAAGCGGAGATCGAGCGCGCTGAGCCGCGTGGCGTCGTAGTCGGCGAGGCTTGCGACGAGAGCGTGGCAGACCACGCCGAGCGTGCAGAGTCCGTGCAGGATTGGGCGGGGAAACCCGGCCCTCGCCGCGACAGCGGGATCGGCGTGCAGGGGGTTGTCGTCACCGTTGAGGCGGTAGTAAAGTGCTTGTTCTGGGCGTGTTGCGCGGTCGATGACAAGGTCCGGAGCGCCTTCAGGTAGAGGATGGGCGGGCTTTACCGGGCCGGCGGGGCCGCCGAAACCTCCTTGGCCGCGCAGGAAGGTGGTGCTCGCGGTGGTGGCGAGGAGCTGGCCGGTCGCCGTCTCGACCACTTCCTTCTCGGTATAAAGGAGCGCTGCCGCGCCCGCGCCTTTGTCGATCAGTCCGACAACACGCGTCCGCCCGACGATTCCGCCCTCGACCGGCAACGGATGATGGATGCGGATGCCTTGCTCACCATGGACGAGCCGCAGCGCGTCCACGGTGGTAGCAGGATCGGCAAGCCAGAAGCCAGGATGACCAAGCACCACAGCCATGCTCGGCATCGCCTTGAGCGCTTTATGATGATCGACGAAGTCCAGCTGGCGTACGTCCGTCGGATCCTGGCCAAGGCCAATCGAAAGCGCATAAAGAATCGTATCGCGCTTCGTGAGCGTTTGGCGGATCTCCGGAATTGGGAAGTACCGAAGCGTTTCGTAATCGATCGCCACGCCGTCAGTCCCCGATCTCGATCACGGCGTCGGCCGCGAAGGCGCCCCCTTCTTCCGGCAACGCAAGCACAGGGTTGAGGTCGATCGATACGAGGCGAGGGCCGGCGGCGGTAGCGAAAGCGGAAAGGCGCGCCAGCATCTGCGCGAGCGCCGCGATGTCCGCGGGTCTCTGCCCCCGAACACCCGTGAGCAGGGGAGCGCCGCGCACTGCACCTATCATCTGCCGCGCTGCCTTCTCATCGAACGGACAGCGATGGAATACCACATCCCCGAGCACCTCCGCGAACACACCGCCAAGGCCGAACATCGCGATAGGACCAAAGCAGGGGTCGCGGTGTACGCCGAGGATGCACTCGCGGGCACCACGAATCTCACGCGCAACCAGCACCCCCTCGATACGGGCGCTCGGGACCGCTGACCGAGCGCGGGCGAACAACACAGCAAAGCCCTCCCGCACAGCGGCTACGTCGGCGAGGTCGAGCAGTACGCCACCGATCTCGGATTTGTGCGGAATGTCGGACGAGAGGATTTTCATCACCACCGGGTAGCCCAACGCTTCGGCCGCGCGCATGGCTTCTTCGGCAGTCGCGGCAATCTGCTCGGGCACGATGGCGATCCCGGCACTACCAAGAAGGCGCTTCGCCTCCGCTTCGTTAGGTGTTTGCGCCGGAAGCACCACATCCGGCAGCGACGGCTTTTCGGGAGGCATCGCTGCAAAAGCTGCACCGATGCGGCCCATGGCGTGGATCGCGCGCACTGCCCGCACCGGCTCCTCGAAGACGAGAAACCCATCCTTTTCGTATTCGCGCACGCGTGATTCCGGCGCGATCACCGACAGGGCGTAGAGACGGCCCGGGTAGTGGGCACGGAGGGCGCCCAGCGTGCTTCGCAACCCCGGCGCGATCGCCGGCGCGCCACCGGTCTGGCTGAAGAAGGCAAGCACCGAGCGATAGAGGCTTTCGGTGCCTCCCTCTGCCAGCATAGTTTCCGCAAACCGGCTGATGAGCGCAGGCTCATTGAATACCTGGGCGGTGCAATCGATCGGATTGAGAGGGGCGGAGAAGGGCACCGCTTCCCTTAGCGCCGATTGTGAAGCCTCAGAGAGAGGTGGCATGGAAAGCCCGAGCGCAGCGGCTTCATCGGCGATCAGCACACCAGCGCCGCCACTCACGGTGAGGACTCCGAGCGTGTTGCGCGCGGGATAGACACGCTGCGTCGCGGCATAGGCGAAATCCAGCAGCTGCTCTGCGCATTCCGCTCGGACTGCGCCGAACTCGGCGAGCACGGCGTTGAATACCGCATCGTCGCCGGCGATCGCGGCGGTATGCGAGCGCGCGGACTGCTGCCCGAGTGCACTCCTACCAGCTTTCATCACGATAACGGGCTTTCGCGCGGCACGAGCTGCTGCCAGGGCGGCAAGGAAGGTCTCCGGCTTGCGGACTCCCTCCGCGGCGGCGGCGATCACGTCAGTCCCGGGGTCAGCAGCGAGCCAGCCGATCGCTTCACCCAAGGTGACGTCGGCCTCGTTGCCGGTGGTCACGCAGATGGGGGTGCCGAGGCCGCGAGTTGCCGCGGCGGCGAAGAGATGCGTACCGAAGGCACCCGACTGGCTGGCGATTGCGATGCGTCCGTGTATGGGCCAGAAGCTCTCCAACGAAGCAGAGAAAGTCGCGAACCAGCCGATCCGCGCGTTGAAGAGGCCGAGCGCATTGGGGCCGAGGAGGCGCATCCCGGCTGCGTGCGCGGTGGCAGCGATGCGAGCCTGGCTCGCTGCACCCGCCTCGTCCACCTCGGCGAAGCCGGCAGAAAAGACGACTACTCCGCGCACGCCGAGCGCCGCGAGTTCGGCCACCGCGGCCTCGACCAGCGCCGCCGGCAGGGCAACAATGGCGACGTCCGGAACGAACGGTAGCGAAGCGATGTCGGGGTAGGTACGAAAGCCCTGGATCTCGGCCCGCTTTGGATTGACGGGAAGGATGGCGCCACCGAAGCCTCGGGCCCGCATATAGGCGATCGGCCGACCGCCGATTCGCCTTGGGTCCGCCGAGGCCCCAATGACTGCAACGGAACGCGGCACAAGAAGCGCGGAGAGACTCGCAAAACGGTCTTCTGTCTGGCTGCCTTCGGGCATGGGATGGACGCTCTTCCGGGTATCATTGACGCGAGGCTGCGGAGCGCCAGGCGCCGCACGTAGCCTACAATCTGGACCTCACGGATATTTCCGTCTATCCGCCGGATCTGCCTGGCCTGAACGCGCGAAGCTTTGAATCCTGATTAGCGAGTGCTCAATGCCCGATTCCCTGCCGCTCCACCGCGCCCTGCTCTCGGTCTCTGACAAGACAGGGCTCGTTCCATTCGCCGCCGCACTCGCCGCGCGCGGCGTCGAGATCCTCTCAACAGGTGGCACCGCGGCGGCACTCGCTGCAGCAGGCATCCCGGTGAAGGAGGTTGCCGCCCATACGGGCTTCCCCGAAATTTTGGACGGGCGGGTAAAAACGCTTGTGCCCACCATCCATGGCGGGATCCTTGGGCGGCCCGATGACGCCCGGCACCAAGCCGAAATGGCAAAGCATGGGATTGCGCCGATCGACCTCGTAGCAGTCAATCTCTACCCTTTCGAGGAGACCGTTGCGCGGGGCGCGCCACTCGCCGAATGTATCGAGAACATTGATATCGGTGGGCCTGCCATGCTGCGCTCCGCGGCGAAGAACCACGAATTCGTCGTTGTGCTGACCGAACCTGCACAATATCAGGCGGTGCTCACCGAACTCGAGCGCACGGGTGGAACGACCGCCGCGCTGCGGCGCCGGCTTGCGGCCGCCGCATTCGCGCGCACGGCGGCGTACGATGCAGCAATCACCGCCTGGTTCGCCGCAGCCGAGAGCACGCCCTTCCCTTCTCATATCAGCCTCACCGGCACGCTCCGCGAGGAGCTACGCTACGGCGAAAACCCGCACCAACACGCGGCCTTCTACGTCAATGGTACGCGTCCCGGTGTGGCGAGCGCGATCCAGGTGCAGGGCAAGCCCCTCTCTTATAACAATCTCAACGATACCGACGCGGCGTACGAGTGCGTGGCGGAATTTACGGCCCCCAGCGTGGTGATCGTGAAGCACGCCAATCCCTGCGGCGTGGCGAGCGCAGAAAACCTCGCTGCAGCTTGGGACTTCGCTCTACGCTGCGACCCAGTCTCCGCATTCGGAGGAATCGTTGCCGTTAATCGTGAACTCGACGCGGCGACGGCGCAGAAGATCGCAACGATCTTCACCGAAGTGATCATCGCACCCGCAGCATCCAGTGAAGCAAAGGCCATTCTGGCACGGAAGAAGAACCTGCGGCTCCTTCTTGCCGGCTCCCTTCCCGATCCTGCGGCACCGGGTCTCACTTTCCGCAGCCTGTCTGGCGGCTTTCTCGTACAGACGCGCGATTCCGGGCAGACGTCCGAAGTCGATCTCAAGGTCGTGACGAAGCGCTTTCCGACCGCGACCGAACGCGCCGACCTTCTTTTCGCATTCCGCGTCGCCAAGCATGTCCGCTCTAACACCATCGTTTACGCGAAGGATGGGGTGACAGTCGGCATCGGCGCGGGCCAGATGAGCCGCGTTGATGCCGCGCGCATAGGGGCATGGAAGGCAGCAGAAGCCACGCGTACGGCCGGCCTCGATCTGTCGCTGACACAAGGAAGTGTTGCTGCTTCGGACGCTTTCTTTCCGTTCGCGGATGGGCTCGATATCATTGTAGAAGCTGGTGCTACTGCTGTCATTCAGCCTGGTGGCTCGATCCGCGACGATGAGGTAATCGCCGCCGCCGACCGGGCCGGATTGGCCATGGTCTTCACTGGCATGCGCCACTTCCGGCACTGATCCAACGCGGCCCACATGCCATAGATGAGTGCAGGCCTGGTTGTGGAATCCGGCCTGCCCGGACCCAACGCTAAAGCACTGGGCTGACAGGGATCGGAATCGATTTTGCGAACGGGTCACGCTTTCCTTGTCTTGGTAACTCAGCTGCAAAAATTATTTGCCTCCGCACAATAAGCTGAGATCGATCCGCGTAAAGTAGCCTAGGCTGGCACTTTGAAGCCAGCTACAATCCAGCGCACATCACTACCTTCCGTTACCGATTCCAGTTCGACAAATGAATTAGGCTCGATCTGACGGTTCGCTGTGTCATGCTCGTTCATGAAGACTACCATCCCGCCTCCGAAGATGCTACGGTAGCGATTGTCGAGTCCATAAATCAGGCGTTGTACTGGTTGTGGCTTAGGATCGTAACCAAATGTAACATCGCGGAGTTCGCAATATTAGAACCTTCCGCAATGCCGTCACAGATGAGAAAGTCGGCACGTCTGTTTGCCATGTTCCACTCTTGGCTGCTTCGGCGATCACAGAGTGAAATCCGCCAGGGACGCGAATTCGGGCATTGAAGTCAGCGAACAGATTTGGAAACGGCGCCTCGATCTTGTCGCGGATCATATCGTAATCGGCCTCGAACGCATCCTAATCGGTGCCGCTCTCTGGCAAGGTTACGCGTGCCATGCCGCACGCGATCGACACTTCGGATTTGAAATCAGGGCTGGGAGTTGCGCCGAGGCCACCCCAAGCATGCACCATCGACATGCAGTCCCCCCCGTAACGCTCTGCAGACCGCTCGCCTGGATATCGATGTCGCCTCGCGCAAGGCAGGACAGGATCGGCGCTTCCTGTTCGTGGATGATATGGCTGCTATTGAGCTTCGTGCTGATCCCTCCGCTCAGCTTAAGCCGCGGTGTCACCTGCCTAGCAACGCAGACGTCAGGGACCGCGGTGACAAAAATTTTCTCAAAGCGAGATGGAGACGAGACCGGTTTGATTCGGGTCCGGCGTTTGAGATGTTGCGGGATGGCGTTGTCTCTGAGCCGGGAGGCCGAGACGGCGTAGGAGGCGCTCGGCGGTATTCCTGCCTGCAGTGTGTCCGAGCAAATGAATGAGTTCCAGTACCTGGCATGCGCGCCGGAGTATCGGCCCGACCACGCCAAGCAGATGTGCCGCAAGGATCCGCCGCTCACATGTGGCGTTGCCGCATCGCAGGCAAGGAGCTTGAACCCGGATCTCGACCGGCACACCCTGCACCGGCAGGTCCCGCAAACGTCGCTAATAAGCGCTGTGGCGCGCGCTGGACGGGATGCCACGGGACGAGCAGGCGCCACTCCCCGGACCGACCGCTGAGATAACCCGCTTGCCTCCAAACTACTCAACATCTAGCACTTTGAGCCCAACCATCGGCATCAAAGAGCTTCGTCTGATCGTCACCCTTGATGTGAGCCTGCAGCAGGCTCGTCAGTCCAGGCTCCCTGCACCGAGAACTAGGCAGGACCTATATGGTGGCAATTGGGGGGTGCCCTCGGCCTTGCTGCGCCCGAAACGGCGTGAGCATTTTCCCCGATGATGCGACGGCGCAAGCCGGTGAAGCGCGATGACTAAGTGGTGAGGTGGCGGATACGCGCGATGTCCGCTTGCATCTCCGTGGTCAGCCAGTCGCGGATCGCAAGTGTAACATCTTTCAATGGTCGGCCACGCGGCGCCATCAGATGATACGCTCGGCCTGTCGCGACGCGCCGGCTCGAAGCCGGCACCAGCGTGCCCTCGCCTAGTGCATGGGAGACAACAGAGACCCAGCCGAGCGCGATCCCCTGCCCGTTCATCGCTGCCTGAAGAACGACGGCATAGTCGGAGAAGGCGATCGAAGCGTGGCTCAAGGCGTGCGCGCTGACGAGTGGTCCCCAATAGTGCGCGAAATCCTGCAGCGGATCGGCGAAAAGCAGCAATGTGTGCGCTCCTTCGGGGCCACCTTCGAGCGGGCCATGCTCGCGCAGGTAGGCAGCGCTGCAGACCGGCAGCACGAGCTCCGGGGCGAACTTCCAGGCGTGGCAGTCGGCATCTTCGCCGGGTTGCATGCGCATCGCCAGATCGACATTCCCGAACGGGCCGCGCAGCGTTCCGGAAATGAGCTGAAAGCGTAGATCGACGGTCGGGAAATCGCGATGGAACCGCTGCATGCGCGGAATGAGCCAGTGAGCGACGAAACCAGTGGAGAGAGATAGCTCCACGGTGTGCTTTTGAGTGCGGGCCGCAACGATCGCAGCAAGCGCACTCTCCACACGCTCGAACCCCTCATTCACCGCGCGATAAAGAGTCTTGCCCTCTTCGGTAAGCACAAGTCCCCGCGCACCGCGGTTGAAGAGCGCAAGCCCGAGATGTGCCTCGAGCTGAGCGATGCCGCGGCTGACGGAAGGTTGGGTAACATTGAACTCGCGCGCGGCAGCGCCGCAACTGCCGCAGCGGGCGGCGGCCTCGAAGACCAGGAGTGAACGGGCGGACGGGATCAGCCTGCCGAGACCGGCCATACGCTGAGCGTATGCCCCCTCTAAGAATTGTCAAGCTGACATGCCAGCCATCGCGACAGAACATATGCATTTAATGCCTGGTCGATAAGCACAGGCGCACGCAGAGATGCTGAGGGGCTTTCACGCCACCGCCGAGCGAAGGGGCACAAAGAATAATGACCGCTGAGACACCGGTTCAGGAATTCACCCAGGAATCGACCGAGGCCAAGGCCTCGTCCCTTACCGATGCCGAGCGGCGCGTGCTCCGGGCGGCGCTCACGAGCGGCGCGACACGGCGCGAGCTTGCGCAGTGGCTGATGGCCGCTGGGCTCGGCGTGCTCGCAGCCGGCGGCGCCGTACGTGCAGCGGCAGCGGCAGTCGCGGCGACGCCCAAGCGCGGCGGGGCCATCCGGGTCGCGGCCTACAATTCCTCGACCGCCGATACGCTCGATCCGGCACGCGCCAACAATTCGACCGACTACACGCGCTGCTTTCTGTTCTACAACGGGCTCACCGTCTTCGATCCGCACCTTGTACCGCAGCCGGACCTCGCACGCTCGATCGAAAGCCCCGATGCGACCGTATGGACGATCAAGCTGCGCAAGGATGTCCATTTCCACGACGGCTCGCCGTTCACGGCCTCGGACGTGGTCTTTTCGCTCTCGCGGCTCAAGGACCCGAAGACCGGCTCGGTGGTGCTCCCGCTCGCGAGCCAGATGCGTGAAATCAAGGCGATCGCGCCGGACGAGGTGACGATCACGCTCGCGGGGCCGAATGCCGACCTGCCGGCGATCCTCGCCGTCTATCAGTTCGTAATCGTGAAGGATGGCACCACCGATTTCAGCAGGGGGATCGGCACCGGCCCGTTCCGCTGCAAGGAGTTCAAGCCCGGTGTGCGCACGGTGGGCGTGCGCAACACGAACTATTTCCGCGCGCCCGAGCCTTATATCGATCAGATCACCCATTTCGGAATCGGCGACGAGGCGGCACGAGTCGATGCCCTGCTCTCGGGCGATATCGATATCGCGAGCACTATCAACCCGCGCTCGGCAAAGCAGATTCAGGCGGCCAAAGGCTATGCGGTATTCGAGACCAAGGCGGGCGACTACACCGATCTCATCCTGCGGCTCGACCTCCCGCACACCGGCAACCCGGATTTCGTGATGGCGATGAAGTACTCGCAGGATCGCGAGCGGATCAAGAGCGCGATCTTTCTCGATTATGCCGTGGTCGGCAACGATCAGCCGATCGACCCCACCAACCCCTTCTATTGCGCCGAGTTGGCTCAGCGGCCGTTCGATCTCGATCGGGCGAAATTCCATCTGAACAAATCCGGTATGGCGAACACGACGGTGCCGATCGTCTGCTCACCCGCAGCCGACGGGTCTGAAGACATGGCAGTTCTGATGCAGGAGGCCGGGAGCAAAATCGGACTCGGGTTCGATGTCCGGCGCGTGCCGGCGAACGGCTACTGGTCCAATTACTGGCTCAAGTCGTCGATCGGCTACGGCAACATCAACCCGCGGCCGACCGCGGACATCCTGCTCACCCTTTTCTTCAACTCCAACGCGCCGTGGAATGAGAGCCGCTGGAAAGATCCGAAGTTCGATTCGCTACTCTTGCAGTCTCGCGCCGAGACCGACGTTGCCAAGCGCAAGGACATGTACTGTACAATGCAGAAGATGATCAGCGACAACGCCGGAATCGGCATCCCGGTGTTCATCAGCCTGCTCGATGCTTATTCGACGCGGGTGAAGGGGCTCGTTCCGGTGCCGACCGGGGCGCTGATGGGCTACAATTTCGCCCAACATGTCTGGCTCGATTAGCGGCCTCGCCCAGCGGGCGGTGCCATCGGGAGACGGCAGGCTCATGCGCAACAAAGTGGTCATGCGCCTGATCGGGGCGCGGATTGGAGCGAACGTGCTTCTGCTGCTCGCGATTTCGCTCCTCGTATTCCTCGGAACCGAGCTTTTGCCGGGGAACGTTGCCGAAATCGTGCTTGGCCAGGGCGCGACACTAGAAGCGGTCGCCGGATTGAGCGCGGCAATGCATCTCAACCAGCCGGCTGCGCTCCGCTACCTGATCTGGCTTGGCGGCCTTGTCAGCGGGAATCTCGGCCAATCGCTCGTCAACGGCGATTCCGTTGCGGCGCTGATCGCGAGTCGGCTGCCGAACTCGCTTCTGCTCGCTGGTCTCACGGCCCTCGTTTCAGTGCCGGCGGCACTCGCGCTCGGCATCACCGCAGCGATATGGCGCGGCACGCTCTATGACCGCGTCGTCAGCGTGGTCACCATCGCCTCCGTTTCGGTTCCGGAGTTTCTGGTCGCGACTTTGGCAGTTCTGATCTTCGCCGTGCGGCTGCACTGGCTGCCGGCGCTCGCCTATTTCGACGGTACAGATTCGCTTTCCGGCCTCATCCGCGTTTTCGCGTTGCCGGTGGCGACGCTTTCCTTCGCGATCGTGGCCCAGATGGCTCGAATGACGCGGGCAGCACTCGTCAACACGCTCGAGTCCTCTTATGTCGAGATGGCGGTGCTCAAGGGCACGCCGCCAGCGCGGGTGGTGCTGTGGCACGCGCTGCCCAATGCCGTCGGCCCGATCGCCAACGCGATTGCGCTTAGCCTTTCCTTCCTGCTCGGCGGAATCATCATCGTTGAGACGATCTTCGACTATCCGGGCCTCGCGCGGCTGATGGTCGACGCTGTCTCAACCCGGGACATGCCGCTGATCCAGGCCTGCGCGATGCTTTTCTGCACTTTCTACCTGCTTCTCGTGCTGTTCGCCGACATCGCCGCCATCCTCTCCAACCCGAGGCTGCGGCTCCGATGAACGAAGCCGCGCCTGCCACGCATCGCCGAGTTCGCCTCGGCGTGCATCTCTCTCTTGCGGGTCTGTTCGGGACGATTGTCGTCGGGGGTTGGATCCTCGTTGCTCTTGCTGCCCCCGCGCTCGCGCAGCATGGAGAAGCCCAAATTGTAAGCGGCACCGTCTTCGGGCCGATGAGCAGGCGCTTTCCGCTCGGCACCGACTATCTCGGCCGCGACGTGCTGAGCCTGATCCTTTACGGCGCGCGCTACACGATTGGCCTCGCACTCGCGGCAACCGCGCTTGCCGCGTTGTGCGGAATCACGCTCGGGACCCTGGCCGCAGCGAGCGGCGGCGCATTCGACGGGGTGCTCAGCCGCTCGATGGACACGCTGATCTCGTTGCCCGGCCTGATGTTCGCGCTGGTGATGGTGGCCGCGCTCGGCGCCTCGGTACCGGTGCTGGTCGGCACTGCCGCGGTGATCTACACCCCCGGCGCGTTCCGCATCGCCCGCTCGGTCGCCGTCGATATCAACGCGATGGAGTTCGTGCTGGTCGCGCGTGCAAGAGGGGAGAAGACACATACGATCATGATCGAGGAGATCCTGCCGAACATGGTTCTCCCGGTGCTCACTGACTTCGGGCTGCGCTTCGTCTTCATCGTGCTGCTCCTCAGTAGCCTAAGCTTCCTTGGCCTCGGCATTCAGCCGCCAGCGGCCGATTGGGGCTCGCTTGTGCGCGAGAACATCCAGGGGCTCGGCTATGGCGCACCAGCCGTGATCATGCCTGCCGTCGCGATCGCCACGCTTACGATCGGCGTTAATCTCATGATCGACGGTTTCGGCGGCAGACGGCGCCGTCTATTCGCCGATGAACGCTGAGGCCGCAGTCCAGGTTGCCGACCTTCGCGTGACCGCGCCGGGCCTTACCGGCGGGCAGGTGATGGTCGTCGATGCGGTGAGCTTCGCGATCGGACGCGGCGAAGTTGCCGCGCTGATCGGCGAATCAGGCTCGGGCAAGACGACGATCGCGCTCTCGTTGATGGGCTATGCCCGCGGGGGTTGTCGCATCTCGGCCGCAACGCTCCGCGTCGGCGGTACAGACGTGCTCGGGCTTTCACGGCGTGCGCTCGCCCGGTTCCGCGGCCGACACGTCTGCTATATCGCTCAGAGCGCGGCCGCTGCTTTCAATCCGGCGCGGCGGATCATGGCGCAGGTCATCGAAGGGGCCCTGATCCATGGGCTGATGAAGCGCGAAGCGGCGGAGGCGAAGGCGATCACGCTCTTCCGCGCGCTCCAGCTTCCCGAGCCCGAACGGATCGGCTCGCGCTTTCCCCATCAGGTCTCGGGTGGGCAGCTCCAGAGGCTGCTTGCAGCGATGGCGCTGATCACCGACCCCGAACTCCTGATCCTCGACGAACCAACCACTGCGCTCGACGTGACGACGCAGATCGAGGTCCTGCGTGCGTTCAAGCGCGTGGTGCGCGAACGGCGCGTGACGGCGCTCTATGTCTCGCACGATCTCGCGGTAGTGGCGCAAATCGCCGACCACATCATCGTTCTGCGTAACGGGCGAATGCAGGAGGAGGCAGCGACCGCACGGCTGCTCGCAGCGCCTGCACATGAATACACGGCCAGCCTGCTCGCTGCCGCCGAGCCCGCCCTGCGCGCGGCCCCCGCTCAGACGGCACGCCCGCTGCTCGAAATCGCAGGAATTGTGGCCGGGTATGGCAGGCCCGGCAACTCCGGCCTGCCGCCTGTGCCGGTTCTGCATGGGATCGACCTCGCCATCCGTCCGGGCTCCGCCTTCGGCGTGGTGGGCGAGTCCGGGTGCGGCAAGAGCACACTCGCGCGGGTCGTCGCGGGGCTGCTGCCGCCAGCGCGCGGGATGATCCGACTCGAAGGCGAAACGCTTGCCGGCGCGGCAGCCTCCCGCACACGCGAGCAGCTGCGGCGAATCCAGATCGTCTTTCAGATGCCGGACACGGCGCTCAACCCGGCGCGCACCGTAGCCCGCATCATCGCCAGGCCGCTCGTCTTCTACCACGGACTTTCGGGTGCGGCCGCGCGGCAGCGGAGTGCGGAACTCCTTGAGCTAGTGCATCTTCCGCCCAGCCTTGTTGCCCGCTATCCTGGTGAGCTTTCAGGCGGGCAGAAGCAGCGCGTGAACCTCGCGCGCGCGCTCGCCGCCGAGCCGAGCCTCGTGCTCTGCGACGAGGTGACATCGGCGCTCGATACGGTGGTGGGTGCGGCGATCCTCGACCTGCTCACCGAGCTGCGCGAGAAGCTCGGGCTTTCCTATCTTTTCATCAGTCACGACCTGGCAACGGTCCGCGCGCTCTGCGACGAGGTGATGGTTCTCTATGCCGGCCGGAGCGTGGAGAGGGGGAGCCGCGACACTCTGCTCCGTCGCCCTCTCCATCCTTATTCGGATCTGCTTCTGTCTTCTGTGCCGGAGCTTAGGCCCGGCTGGCTGGAGACGGCGCCCTCGGCACCCGCCGGGATCGGCCGAGTCGTCGGCATGCTGGATGGATGTCCCTTCTTTCCGCGTTGCGGAGCGCGAATCTCCGATCTCTGTGCCCAGGAAAAGCCGCCGTTGCGGCATCTCGCTAAGGGCGCCGAGATCGCTTGCCATCGCACCGAGGAGCAGCTTCTTTCGCTGCAGCCCGATACGGGCGCGGCCAAGCTGCTGCCGCTCGCCACTGCTTCCACCTCTTGAGAGCCATCAATGCCCGTAGATATCACCCCAGGGAACATCGCTAAATTCGATCCCGCGAACGATCCACTGCTGCGTCCCTTCGCCACCCGCCATCTTCATTTCCGCAACCGTATCATGAGCACGAGCCACGCCTCGACTCTCGATGAAGGCGGGCTGCCCACCGAGCGCTACCAACGCTACCATGAGGAGAAGGCGAAAGGCGGGCTTGCGCTCACGATGTTCGGCGGCTCCTCGATGGTGGCGCCGGACTCGAGCTGGGGCGGCGGGCAGATCGACGTCGCGAGTGACCGTATCATTCCTTATCTTCAACAGTTTTCCGTACGCATCCACGGCCATGGTGCAGCGATCATGTGCCAGATCTCGCATCTCGGAAGGCGTGCGGACGCACTTGCCTGGAACTGGCTGCCAACGATTGGCCCTTCGCGCGTGCGTGAGACGCGGCACCGCAGCTTCCCGCGCGAGATGGACCGAGCAGATATCGACCGCGTGGTCCGCGACTATGCGGAGGCAGCCTGGCGCTGCAAGGAGGGTGGGCTCGACGGCGTCGAGACTGTCACCGGCGGGCACCTCATCGGCCAGTTCTTCTCCCCGCGCACCAACCGCCGCGGCGACGGTTTCGGCGGATCGACCGAGAACCGCGCGCGTTTCGGGCTGATGGTGCATGAGGCGATCCGCAGGCGCGTCGGTGACGACTTCCTGGTGGGTATCCGATTCGTGATTGAGGAAGGGCCGCCGGACGGACTCGATTTCGAGGAGTGCCTGCGCATCGCCCGCATCTTTGAACGAGAGGGGCAGCTCGATTTCTTCAACGCGATCTTCGGGCGAATGGACACCGAGATCGCGCTCGCCGAGCACAACATGCCTGGGATGTCCCAGCCGATCGCGCCCTTCCTCGATCTCGTCGGCGCTTTCCGCCGCGAAATTCACCTGCCCGTGTTTCATGCCGCACGCATTCCCGATATCGCGACCGCGCGCCGGGCCGTGAGCGAAGGGCTCGTGGATATGGTCGGGATGACGCGGGCACACATGGCCGACCCGCAGATCGCCAACAAGCTCGCGCGCGGCGAGGCCGAGCGCATCCGGCCCTGTGTCGGTGCCTCCTACTGCATGTACAAGAAGGTCGCCTGTATCCACAATCCAGCCTCGGGGCGCGAGCAGATCCTGCCACAGATCGTGGCGCGCGCTGCCCAGCCCGGGCGGCGCGTGGTGGTCGTGGGCGGGGGACCTGGTGGACTTGAGGCAGCGCGTGTCGCCGCCGAGCGCGGCCACAAGGTGGTATTGTTCGAGGCGGCGAACCAGCTCGGCGGACAGCTCCAGATCGCCGTACGCGCAAGCTGGCGGCGGGATCTCATTGCGATCGTCGATTGGCGAATGGCCGAGCTCGAAAAGCTCGGCGTCGAACTCAGGCTCAACACGTATGCCGAGGCGGAAGATGTGCTGGCCGAAGCGCCAGACGCCGTGATCATTGCGACGGGCGGCGTGCCCGATACCAACGGCGTCGCCGGCAGCGAATATTGTACGAGTGTATGGGATGTGCTGAGCGGCGCCACGGCGCCGAAGCAGGATGTGCTGGTCTTCGATGGTACCGGTCGGCACGAGGCGGTCTCCTGCGCGCTGCATCTTGCCGAGTCAGGGCACCAGGTGCAGTTCGTGACGATCGACGACAATCTCGCAGTTGAAATGGCCTACTCGGAACGCGTGGTCTATCGCCAGCGATTCGAGCACAACGGCATCAATGTTTCAATCGACCGCCAGCTCATCGGCGTCCGCCCGGCCGGCAATCAGCTCGCCGCGATCTTCCGCCACGAGCTGACGGGCGAAGAGAGCACGCGTACCGCCTCACAGATCGTGGTCGAGCGCGGAACCGAGCCGGTCACTGCGCTTTACGACGAGCTGCGCGCGGCTTCCGCCAACCAAGGCATCACCGATATCGAGGCGCTGCTTGCAGGCCGATCGCAGCCGCGCGCGGCCGGCGGCTTCGAGCTGCACCGCATCGGCGACGCGGTCTCGAGCCGAAACGTGCATGCGGCGATCTATGATGCGCTGAGGTTGTGCATGGCACTTTAGGAGAGGCTGAGAGAGGGAATTCCATGTCCAGGGGCCTCACCTCTGGCTAAGAAAACATCCATGCGATGGAGCCAGCTCGTGCGTCTTCATGATTTCCGTGTGCTCACCTTCGACTGCTACGGCACCCTGATCGACTGGGAGAGCGGCATCTTCACCGCTCTCGGCTCGCTGCTTGCCAAAGTTCCCGCCCCGCTTGGACGCGATGCCGTGCTCGAGGCGTTCGCACGGCACGAATCGGCGCAAGAAGCGGAAACACCGCGCATGCGCTATTCCGATCTGCTGGCGAAGGTGCATGGGCGGCTTGCCGCGGAATGGGGCGTCACCGCCGACGAGGCGGCGGCGCAGCGCTTCGGCGCCTCGGTTCCGGACTGGCCGACCTTCGCGGATTCAGCGGCCGCGCTCGCTGCCCTCAAGCAGCATTATCAGCTCGTCGTTCTTTCCAACGTGGACCGTGAGAGCTTTGCCGGCAGCAACCGAAAGCTCGGCGTCGTTTTCGATGCCGTGTACACCGCCGAGGATATCGGCTCCTACAAGCCCGATCCGGCCAATTTCCGCTATATGAACGAGCATCTGGCGGAACGCGGGGTGCGTAAGAGCGAGATCCTGCACACCGCGCAGAGCCTTTTTCACGACCATGTTCCGGCCAAGCGTTCGGGCCTCGCCACGGCCTGGATCGACCGCCGCCATGGCGTTGCGGGCTTCGGCGCGACCATGCCGCCGCCGGAGGATGCACGCTACGATTTCCGCTTCCCGAGCCTTGCCGCGATGGTCGAGGCATACCGAGCGGAAGAGCGGGACACGCTGCCGCACGGGGCGGGCTGAGGGCGTGGGAACGAAGAGGGCGGCAATCCTCTATATCGGGCGGGCGGATCGCGGCGAGGCCTGGGCAAAAATCATGCGGACGGAGGCGCCTGATCTCGATTTCCGTATCTTCCCGGAGATCGGTGCCGCGGAGGAAATCGCCTATCTCGCAGCATGGACCATACCCTCGGGGCTTTTCGGGCAGATTCCCAATCTGCGCGCGATCTTCTCGGTCGGTGCCGGGGTCGATCAGCTCGATCTCGCCTCGCTTCCGCCTGGGCTTCCGCTGGTACGGATGATCGAGCCTGCGCTCGTCTGCGACATTGCGGGCTATGTCGCGATGGCGGCACTGATGCTGCAGCGGCGGATGCCCGAATATCTCACGCTAGGAAGGAGTGGCACTTGGCGCGCGCTTATAGCCCCACCGGTTTCGGAGACACCGGTCGGGCTGCTTGGGCTCGGGATGCTGGGCCAGGCGGCGGCGGCTTCGCTTACGGCGCTCGGCTTTCCGATGCTGGGATGGAGCCGTTCGCCGCGAAAAATCGCAGGCATCGATTGCCATGCGGGGCCGGACGGGCTTGCCGCCCTGCTCGGGCAAAGCCGCATCCTGATCTGCCTGCTGCCGCTCACAGGGGAAACACGCGGCATTCTGAACGCTGCGCTCTTCGCGCAACTGCCGCGCGGAGCCGGGCTCGTCAATCTCGGCCGTGGCGGGCATCTCATCGAGGCGGATCTGCTCGCGGCGCTGGAGTCGGGGCAGATCTCGGCCGCGGTGCTCGACGTGTTCGAGACCGAGCCGCTGCCCGCGGGGCATCCGTTCTGGAACCACCCGCGGATCGTCATCACGCCGCATATCGGCGCGGTGACGGGGACGGAGACGGGCATTGCCGCACTTCTCGCCAATATCCGTCGCTTCGAGCGGGGCGAGCGGCTCGAAGGCGAGGTTGATCGCGGGCGCGGCTACTGAGCGGAAGCGAATCGGCGGATATGGAAGGGTTCGATGGGCGTGGTGGTGGCGCCCCTGTCGATCAGTTCCGCCATCACGTCGCCCCTGTCGATCAGTTCCGCCATCACGTCGCCGACTCCGGGGCCGAGCTGGAAGCCGTGGCCGCAAAAGCCGAACGCATAGAAAAGGCCGGGGACCTTTGCGCTCGGGCCCATCACCGGGATGTCGTCTGCGACATAGCCCTCGATGCCGCTCCAGGTGCGGATGACGCGAAGCGAGGCGAGCGCCGGAATGAGGCGGCGTAACTCGGGCAATTGACGGAGCGTGTTGGCGGGATCGACATAGGCGCGGACCATGTCCGGCAGGGCCGGGCCGCGGTTTCCGCCGCCGAAGACGATGTTGCCGCGCGTGACCTGGCGAAGATAGATGCCCTCCTCCGCGACATCGGAGAAAACGCCGATCACGGGCTCTATAGAGACAGCAATCGGCTCGGTTACTGCCATCTGGGGGCCGCGTGGGACACACGGAACCGGTTCCTCGAAGCGGGCGGCGAGGGCGGCGCCCCAAACGCCGGCCGAAATCAAGAGGTTGGGCGCACGGAAGCGCGTGCCCGTGGCCGTTTCGATAGCGAAATCCTGTCCAACGCGGCCGATTTCAATGACTTGCGTATTCTCGAAAACGCGCGCGCCGTGCCTGATCGCCGCGCGGGCGAAGGCGGGCGCGGCCAGACGCGGATTGGCATGGCCATCGTTGGGCGAATAGGAGCCGGCGAGGGTGGAAGGCGAAAGGTACGGGTGTCGGATGCGCAGCGCGTTGCGGCTGATCAGCTCGAGATCAAGGCCGTAGGGACGGGCATCGGCGGTATATTGTTCGAGCTTTCCCACTTCCTCGGCGCGGAAGCAGACGCGGATATGGCCAGAGACGAGAAATTCCGCATCCTCGCCAAGAAGTTCGTCGAGGCGGCCCCAAAGCTCGCGGGAGCGATTGGCGAGCGGAAGCTGGGGCAATAGCGGCCCTGGCGGCGGACATTGCCGAAATTCACCCCGCTTGCCTGTTGGCCGACCAGGAAACGCTCCAGCAGAATGACCGAGCGGTTGCGGCGGAGGAGGAAGAAGGCGGTGGCCGCGCCCATCAGGCCGCCGCCGACGATGACGACATCCGCCGCTTTGTCGGTCGTGCGGTGGTGCCGATCGGGAGCGGCTTGACCGGGGCCTGGCCGCGAAGGCGGCCGACTGATTCGATGGGCGCGCGGCGCGCGGCCGCAAGCACCTCCGCGCCGGCGAGGCCGCAAAAGCGGCCCTGGCAGCGGCCCATGCCGAGGCGGACGAAGGCTTTCGCGCGGTTGACCTCCGGGGCGCAGAGATCCGAGGTGGCGTGGCGGATTTCTCCGGCGCTGATCGCTTCGCAGCGGCAGACGAGGGTTTCATCGGGCAAGGCGGCGGCGAGATGGGCGGGCCAAGGGAAGGCACGTGCGAGCCTGGCGCGGAAGCGAGCCATGCGGGCGAGGCCGCGGCGCAGGGCGGAAAATTCGGCGGCGGGGACCGAAAATCCGCGATCGGACAGCACCGCACAGGCGGCGAGGCGGCCCGCGAGCTCGGCCGCGTCTGCGCCCGCAAGGCGCGCCCCGTCACCGGCGAGATAGATGCCGTGAACCGAGCTTGCCCATCTGTATCGGTGAGAGGAAGCCATTGGTGCAAGAGAAAATCGAACGCAAACGCGCAATGCGCGAGATCGGCGAGCTGCGTTTCCGCGCGCAGGCCATAGCCGATTCCGACCGCATCGCAGGCGATGGTTTGCTCGCGGCCGCGCGCGTCGCGGAAGCGGATTTCTTCGACGCGGCCGGAGCCGGTGACGGCGAGCGGCGTGACGCCGGAGAGGGTCGGGATGCCGTGGGCGGCAAGCCAGGTCGTGTACCAAAAGCCTTTTGCGAGCATCGCGGGGCGGGAGGAGAGCGCGGAAAGGGCCGCGGCGCGGGCGGAGCGGGGCGATGTGTCGAGCACGGCCAAGGGCGGGGTGCCGGCATGGGCGTATTGATACGCGACGAGGGTGAGCAGGGGACCGGTGCCGAGAAAGACCGGGCGGGCGCCGATCGCGGAGGTCTGGGATTTGAGCGCGATCTGCGCCCCGCCGAGGCTATAGACGCCGGGAAGAGTCCAGCCCGGGAGCGGCATGATGCGGTCGGTCGCGCCGGCGGCGATGATCAGCGCATCGAAGGCAAGCGCCTCCGATCGCGTGCCGTGCAGAAGATGCACGCGGCCGTCGTAAATGTTCCAGACGAGCGTTTCGGGGCGATAATCGATGCGGGGGATGAGCGCATCGAACATGCGGTGCAATGCGGTCGCCTTTGCGGCCTCGAAACCATAGAGGCGCCGGGGCGGGCGGCGGAAGTTCGGGGGCTGACGGCGATAGATCTGGCCGCCGGATCGCGCGGCCTCGTCGATGACGGTGGGTCGAAGGCCGGCGGCGACGAGGCGTTCGGCGGCGCGCGCGCCGGCGGGGCCGGCGCCCACGATCACGATGCTGGGGTGAGCCATGGAGGGTTGGTGGTGAGGATCGACATGCCCTCGGCGATTTCGGTGGAGCAGGCGCGCAGGCGCTCGCCGGAGCCGGTCCAGACCCAGCAATCCTGGCAGGCGGCCATGAGGCAGAAGCCGGCGCGAGGCCCGTCTGCGAACTCGCTTTGACGGAGCCGCGCGCTCGCGGTGACGATGGCGGTGAGCAGCGTGTCGCCCGCGAACGCGGTGACTTGCGCGCCATCCACCGTGATGCGGACGGGCAGGCGGGCGCGCTCGTCGAGGCGGTGAAGGAGGGGGCGCTGAAAGAGCGGGCGATGAAGAAGGTGTTGGGCGGACATCGGGGCGAAAGTCGGCACGGGCCGCGGGCGCGTCCAATCGCCATTCGGCTTGTGTATATAAGCGTGCGTTATATGATTGCGGAATGAATGCGCGGCAGCTCGAAGTGTTCCGCACCATCATGCGCTGCGGCACGCTGACCGGCGCGGCGCGGGCGCTCAATGTGTCCCAGCCGGCGCTGAGCCAGAGCCTGCTGCATACCGAGGACGAGCTCGGCTTCACGCTCTTTCAGCGCGTGAAGGGAAGGCTGCTGCCGACGCCCGAGGCGAAGCTGCTGTTCCCCGAGGCGGACAGGCTTTTTCGCGAGCTCGAAAATCTGCGCCGTTTCGCGGGCGATCTGCGCCACGGCAAGGCGGGGCTGGTGAGGCTGGCGGCTTCCACGCCGCCTTCGCTCTCGATCGTGCCGCGCGCGCTCGGCACGTTCCGCGCCGCGCGGCCGGGCGTGCAGCTGCGCTCCTACGTGGTGCCGGTGGCTGTGATTGCGGAGATGCTGGTGCGCGGGGAGGCGGATATCGGGGTGGCGATGAACGACCAGCCGACGCCGTTGCTGGAGACCGAGCTCGTGGGGCGGAGCGAGGTGGTGTGCCTGCTGCCGGCGGGGCACAGGCTTGCGCAGCGGGGTACGGTGGGGCCCGCGGACCTCGCACGGGAGACGCTGATCTCCTACCGCGCCGATTCGCTGCCGGCGCTGCTGATCGAGCGGCGGCTCGCCGAGGAAGGGGCGCGTCTGCGCGCCGATGTGGAGATCGACGTCTCGATCACCGCGATCGCCTTCGTGCGCCAGGGGATCGGCATCGCGCTGGTGGACGGGCTCCTGCCGTGGAGCGACTTCGCGGGGCTGGTGACGCGGCCCTTCCGCCCGGAGATCACCCTGCCGCTCTGCCTTCTGACCGCGAGCGAACGGCCGCTTTCGCGCAACCAGGAGGTGCTGCGCCAGCACCTGCGCGACGCGGTTCGGGGCTACGTGGCGGACCCCGAGCACCCGGGCGTGCTGCGGGCGGTGTGAGAGGAAGGGGAAGAGAGAATGGGTTATTTTTGAAAGTCGTTCTTTCTTGAAAGAAAGAACCAAAGAACTTTTTTCCGTTTTCCGGACCGCCGTTCCAGCCCGGGACTCCGACCGGTCGTTCGGAGTCCCGGGGTGGGGCCGGGTCCGGAGAGCGGGGAAAAGTCTTTTTGCTTCTTTTTCTTCAGAAAAAGAAGAGTTTCTCTGTTTGCCTCTTTCCCTGGCCCGATGCGCCTAAAGCACATAAGTTCTACTTATCGGACTAAGAGAAGAAGCTCTTGGACGGGGCCGGGAGCGGGCGGGAAGCTGACGCAGGCTGCTTCGTACGGAGTTTGGATGAGCTGGCGGATTGGTGTCGATATCGGCGGCACCTTCATCGATTTTTGCGCGTTCGACACGGATGCGAACCGGCTGCACACGCTGAAGGTTCTGACCACGCCCGAGGAGCCGGGGCGCGAGGTGATGGACGGGATTGCGCTGCTCGAGGCGCGGCACGGGCTTGCGCCCGGCGCGGTGAGCGATTTCGTGCATGGGACGACGGTGGGGATCAACACCGTGATCCAGCGCAAGGGCGCCGATCTTGCGCTGCTCGCGACCGCGGGATTCGAGGACGTGATCGAGCTGGCGCGGCTTCGGATGCCGGAGATGCACGGGCTTTTCTGCGCCCGGCCCGAGCAGCTTGTTCCGCGTGACAGGATTTTCGGGATCGGCGGGCGCATTCTTGCGGACGGGAGCGAGCAGGCGCCGCTCGATGAGGAGGCGGTGCGGCGCGCGGCGGCGGCGGCGCGGGCGAAGGGCGTGGCGGGGATCGTGATCGCGTTCATCAACGCCTATCGCAACCCGGCGCACGAGCGCGCGGCGAAGGCGATTCTGGAGCGCGAGGCGCCGGATCTTTTCGTGTTTGCGTCGGCGGATGTGTGGCCGGTGATCCGCGAATATGAGCGGAGCACGACGGTGATCCTGAACGGGTACGTGCATCCGCGTGTGGCGCGTTACCTGGGCTCCTTGGAGGAAGCGCTGGAGGCGCGTGGGATTGCGGCCGCGCCGATGGTGACGAAATCCAACGGCGGGATCATGAGCGTCGCGCTCGGGAAGACCGCGTGCGTGAACATGCTGCTTTCGGGCACCGCTTCCGGCGTGATGGGGGCTGCGTTTTTGGCCCGCCAGGCGGGCATCGGCAATGCGCTGACGCTCGATATCGGGGGCACGAGCGCGGATGTGGCGCTGGTGATCGACGGGCAGCCGCAATTCGGCATGGGCGAGACGATCGGCGATTTCCCGCTCTATGTGCCTTCGGTTTCCGTGACCTCGATCGGCGACGGGGGCGGTTCCATCGCGAGCGTGGACGGGTTCGGCGTGCTCAAGGTGGGGCCGGAGAGCGCCGGCTCCACGCCGGGGCCGGCCTGCTACGGGCGGGGCGGGACGCGGGCGACGATCACCGATGCGATGGCGATGTGCGGCTGGCTCGGGCATGCGCCGCTTGCCTATTCGTCCGTGACGATGGATCGCGGGCAGGCGGAGGCGGCGGTTGCGGCGTTGGCGGTGCGGTGCGGGCTTGGCGTGGAAGCGACGGCCGAGGCCATCATTCGCGTTGCGATCTCCAACATGTATGTGGAGGTCAACAAGCTGATCGCGCGCTATGGCGTCGATCCGCGCGATTTCACGCTGATGCCTTTCGGCGGCGCGGGGCCGATGCTGGGCTGCCTGCTCGCGCGCGAGCTCGGGATGGAGCGGGTGATGATTCCGCGCCGGCCGGGCGTTGTCTCCGCACTCGGCGGGCTGATTGCCGATGTGCGCAACGATTTCATCCGCACTTTGTTCGTGGGCGCCGCGCCGGGCGCGATGGTGGCGGTGGCCGGGGGCTTTGCGGCGCTGCGGGCGGAAGCAGAGGATTGGCTGAGGCAGGGGCGGGGATTTTCCGGGCCGGCACGCGTGAGCCTTTCGGCCGACATGCGCTATGACGGCCAGAGCTTCGAGATCGAGGTCGGGCTGGACGAGGCGTGGGTCGCGGCGAGGGACATGGCGGCGATCGTCGCGGCGTTTCACCGGAAGCACCGGGAGATCTACGATTTCTCCGATGCGGGGGCGCCGGCGCATATCGTTAATCTGCGCCTCGTGATCACCGGGACGACGGAGCCGCCGCTTTTTCCGAGGGAGGAGCGGCGGGAGGGCGCACCCGAACCCGAGAAACGGGTGGAGGTGTGGCAAGACGGCGCGGCGCGGGCGATGCCGCTTTATCTGCGCGAGGCGTTGCATCACGGCCAGGCGATCGCGGGGCCCGCGATCGTGGTGCAGGAGGATGCGACGCTCTGCCTGCCCGGAGGCTTTTCGGGCCGGGTGGACGAATACGGCAACCTGCATCTCAGGCTGGGGGCGTGAGGCGATGGCGATCGACAAGGTCGGCTTGCAGATTCTTGCCAACCATGCGCGCGCGGCGGCCGAGAACATGGCCTATACGCTCTACCGCACGGCGCATTCCACCTTCGTCAAGGAGACGGAGGATTTCACCACGCAGATCACCGATGCGGCGGGAATGGCGGTTGCGGTGCCGATGGATCTCGGCGCGACCTGGTACCCCGGCATCAACTACGGCCGCGCCATGGCGATGATTCCGGACTACGAGCCGGGCGATATCGGCATGACCAACGACCCCTATAGTGGGTTCCTGGCCACGCATGTTCCGGATCTGCACCTCTGGAAGCCCATTTTTCACGAGGGCGAGATTCTTTGTTTTGCGTGCGGGCATATCCACAACACCGATATGGGCGGCGCGGTGCCGGCGAGCCTTTCGCGGCAATTGACCGAGGTGCATCAGGAAGGCGTGCGCTTTCCGCCGATGAAGCTCTATCGGCGGGGCGAGGTGAACGAAGAAATCCTGCGGGTGATGCTGCTGAATGTGAGGAAGCCCGAGCAGAACCTGGGCGACCTCAGGGCGTTCGTGGGGGCCTTGAACACGGGCGAGCGCAAGGCCCGGGCGATGATCGAGAAATTCGGGCCCGAGACCGTCAAGGAGGGGCTTGCGGCGCTGCTCGATTATGCCGAGCACCAGGCGCGCGAAATTCTGCGTGGGATTCCAGACGGGGAGTATTTCTTCGCCGATTATGCCGACGAGGACGGAGCCAACGGCAACCCGTGCCGGCTGGCGCTGCGGCTGGTGATCGAGGGGGATGGCGCCGTTCTGGATTTCACGGGGAGCGACCCGCAGCTGACCTC
>JASHRV010000259.1 GCA_030037175.1 Acetobacteraceae bacterium | reverse complement strand
CCGCCGGTTGCGGCGGCGAGCGCGCCCGCAGGCCAGAGAGGGGGCCAGAGCATGCTCATGCTCCCTCCACCAGGCGTCGGATGACCGCGGCGTCGTCGAACGGAAGTATCTGGTTGGCGATGATCTGGCCCATCTCATGTCCCTTGCCGGCGACGGCGAGGACGTCACCCGGACCAAGGTCGGAGAGGGCGGCGGCGATCGCGCGTTCGCGGTCGCCGATTTCGCAGGCGCCCGGGCAGCCGGCAAGGACCGCCCGGCGGATGCGGGCGGGGTCTTCGCTGCGGGGATTGTCGTCGGTGACGATCACCTTGTCGGCCCCGGCGGCGGCGCGTCCCATGGCGGCGCGCTTGCCGGGATCGCGGTCGCCGCCGGCGCCGAAGACGATGACGAGCCGGCCCGCCGTGTGGGGGCGGAGCGCCGCGAGGAGGTTCTTCAGCGCATCCGGCGTGTGGGCGTAATCGACATAGGCTGCCGACCCGTTGGGGAGGAGGGCCGCGCGCTCGAGCCTGCCGCGAACGGGACGAAGCTCGGGCAGGTGAGAGAGGGCGGCAATATCGCCAAGGAGCATCGCAAGGCCGGCGGAAAGGAGCGCGTTCTCCGCCTGGAAGCGGCCGGGGAGCGGGAGAAGCAGGTCCCCGACGCCGGCGAGGCTGAGGATCTGGCCTTCAGGGACGGGCGTTGCCTTTTCGAGGCGGATGAGGCTGCCCCCCTCCCCTATTGTCTCGAAGCGGAGACGCCGGCGGCGAGCGATGGCGCGCAGGGCCGAGAGCGTGGTGCGGTCGAGGGCGGCGGAAGCGGCGGCGGCAGCGCCTTCGGGGAGAAGCTCGGCGAAGAGGCGGAGCTTTGCCGCGCGATAGGCCCTCATGCCGGCGTGATAGTCGAGATGATCCCGCGAAAAGCTCGCGAAGCCGGCGGCGGCGAGCTTGAGCCCGTCGAGCCGGAACTGGTCGAGACCGTGGGAGGAGGCCTCGATCGCAACGCGGTCGATCCGGGTGCGGGCGAGGCGGGCCATGGTCTCGGCGAGTGCCACGGGATCGGGGGTGGTCAACGCTCCGGGTTCGCGGCCTTCCTCGGTGATGAGACCGAGCGTGCCGAGGCTCGCGGCCTTGTCGCCGGCCAGGGCCCAGAGCTGGCGGAGGAACTCGACCGTGCTCGTCTTGCCGTTGGTGCCAGTGACAGCGGCGATGATTTTGGGCGCGGGGCCGGCGAAGGCGGCGGCGAGCTCGGCCAGGCGGCGGCGGGGCTCGGGGTCCTCGATGAGCGGGCGCGGGGGCACACCGGGCGGCCAGGCGGTGCCGGAGGGGGCGAGGATGGCAGCAGCGCCGTTGGCGACGGCGTCCGCGATATAGGCGCTGCCGTCCGGGCGGGTGGAACCACCCGCCCCCGGGCCACCAACGCCGGGCAGGGCGGCGAAGAGGAAGCCAGGGCGGACGAGGCGGCTGTCGGCCGCAATGCCGGCGAGCCGAAGGCCGCCGATGGCCCGCCAGCCAGGCGCGGCAAGAGATGGGCGGCGCGTGGGCGCGATCTGCTCCATCAGTTCAGCGACCCGGATCGGTGGCTTGGGCGAGTTCATGGGAGGCGGCGTAGCGCCGGCCCTCGGTGGGCGCGAGGGGGCCGCGCGGCCCGGGCGAAGGCGCGTTGGCCGCGTCCGCGGGGTAGGGATGGCCCGGGCCGAGTGCCACCACGCCCGGCGGTGGCGATGGCTCGAGCGGGAGGAAGAGCTCGTCGTTGATCGCCTTGATCTGCGCGGGGTCCGTGACCGGCAGAAGGCCGAGCATCGGGGCGATACGCGCGATGGTGCGGGCGACGGGCTTGGCCGAGATCTCGCCGCCGGTGGAGAAGCCCTGCGAAAGCGCGTTGGCGTGCGGCGAATCGGCCATGATGTAGAGCGCGTAGCGGGGCGCCTCGATCGGGAAGGCGGCGATGAAGCCGGCGCGGTTGGTGTGCAGGCGGTAGCCGCCCATCTTGCTCACCACCTGCGAGGTGCCGGTCTTTCCGCCGACGAAATAGCCCGGGACCTTGGCGAAGATGCCGGTGCCGTCGGTGACGACGTCGCGCATCATTCGCCGCATCGTTTCCGAGGTGTATTCGGGATGATCGAGAACGAGGGTGCCCGGGCGCGGCGTCGCCGGATCCTGGTAGAGAAGCGTGGGCGCGAACATCACGCCGCCATTGACGAGGGGAACGGTGGCGTTGAGCAGATGGAGCGGCGTCATCGCGATGCCGTTGCAGAAGGAAACGGTCATCACCGTGGCGATGCCCCATTCGGCCGCGGTCTGGAAGAGCGGCATCGCCGCCTCGGGCAGCTCGATCGGGACGCGGTCGAAGAAGCCGAGCTTCTTGAGCCAGGCACGCTGGCGCTCCTTACCGACGATCAGAGCCACATGCGAGGCGCCGATATTCGAGGAATAGGCGAGGATCTCGGGCAGATAGAGCCAGCGATTGACGGGTTCGTAATCGGTGATCATGAAGCGGCCGATCGCGATCGGGTGGGTGGTGTCGAAGCGGTCCCAGACATGGACCAGGCCGGAATCGAGCCCCATGCCCATGGTCTGCAGCTTCATGGCACTTCCCGGCTCATAGACGCCGGTGGCGACGCGGTTGAAGCGCTCCGCCGGCGCGGCGGTCGAGAAATCATTGGCGTCGTAGTCGGGCAGGCTGACCATCGCCAGCACTTCGCCGTTGTGCACGTCCATGATGACGCCGGACGCACCCTTGGCCTGAAAGTCGTCGAACGCGGCGGCCATCTCGTCGCGCAGCACCGCCTGCACGCGCACATCGATCGAGAGGCGGAGCGGCGTGGGGTCCGTGTTGAGGCGATGGTTCTCAAATTTCTCGATGCCGGCCACGCCGTTGTCGTCGACGTCGGCCCAGCCGAGCACGTGGCAGGCGGTGCGCCCGAGCGGGTAGTGGCGCTTCTCGGCGGGCAGGAAGTTCACGCCCGGGATGCCGAGATCATTGATCGCGAGCTCCTGATCCGGATCCACCTCGCGTGCGACATAGACGAAGCTGCGGCCAGGCATCTGGAACTGTTCCAGGAGCGAGGCCTCGTCGATGTCCGGCAGCACGGATTTCAGGCGGCGGACGGCGTCCGCGCGGTCCATGATCTGGCGCGGATCGGCATAGACGGCGGCGGTGGGCAGCGAGATCGCGAGGATGACGCCGTTGCGGTCCACGATCATGGCCCGCGAGCGGCGGGCGAGCAGGGCAGGCCCGGAACGGGCGGTGTCCACCGGGACCGGCGGCGGCTTCACTGGGCTGATGACGGTAGCGTCCGTGAGCTTGAGGCCGAGCGCGGTGAAAAGGCCGGCAAAGCCGGTGGCGGCAACGAGTAGCCGGCGGCGACTGGTTTCGAGCGCTGCGCGGCGCGCGAGGTCCGGTGCGGTGACGCGGACGGTCTCGAGACGCGGGATGGCGCCGGCGCGCGGCGTGCCCGGCGGGCGCGAGGGGGTGTGGCGCGGATCGGCCGGCCGCAGCGGGAGGGAATCCGGCGGAGGGGCGCGCGGCGGCTCCGAGGCGGGATCGTGATTGGACGGCTCTTCGCTCATCGCGGTCTTCGCTTCAGTGCCCGTTGGTGAGCGGGGCGGGCGGGGGCAGGTTGGGATAGGCACCGCCGAGCGCGGAAGTGGCGAGCGGCATGGCGGCGGGAATGGCGTGTGGGAGCGCGGCCGGGGCGACCTGGGCGACCGGGGGGCTGCGGGTGGCGACAGCGACGCGGCGCGGCGGCG
>JASHRV010000258.1 GCA_030037175.1 Acetobacteraceae bacterium | reverse complement strand
TACGCGGTTCAGGGCGTACTGAACTCCGACATCGATCCTGTTCTTGGTTTTGTGATCTTTGCGGCTACGCTGTCTTTGGTTGTGTATGTGCTGGTTGATATAGCGTATTTCCTCATTGATCCCAGGATCGGCCGCTGAGATGGATGAGACCCTAGCTCGCCTGACGTATACATTGGCGCCAGAGGGTACCGAGGCGATGATTTCGGTTAGGGGACTCAAAGTGGAGTTCCCATTTATCAATCGTCCGCCAGCGGTGGCGCTCCAGTCTCTTGACTTCGATATCCAGCCGGGAGAAATCTTTGGACTTGTCGGGGAGTCCGGTGCAGGAAAAACAACCCTAGCGCGCTCGCTTCTTTGCCTGCCTCCTGAGCCTGGCCGAATTGTGTCCGGAGAAATCGTGTTTGAAGGACGGAACGTCCTGCGCTTGGACCCGGACGAGTTGCGCCGGCTTCGCGGGCGACGAATGTCGATGATCGTTCCGAATCCGCGCGGGGAACTGAACCCGCTTCAACCCATCGGTGCGCAAATCGCGACGATGGCGCGCGTGCATCTCGATGTTGATCGGGACTCCGCGCGCGAGATGGCACTCAGGATGCTTCGTGCTGTTCAAATTTCGGATCCGGAGCGACGGATGGGTGCATTTGCTCACGAGTTGAGTGGCGGGATGGCACAGAGAGTTGTCATCGCGATCGCATTGGTGTGCTCGCCATCTTTTGTCGTTTCCGATGATGCGACCAGCGGCCTTGATGTAACTGTTCAAGCTCAGGTGCTTGACCTGCTCCGTCGCCTTGCGCGTGAGCGCGGTAGTTCGATGCTGTTCATTACCCGTGACATCGGTATCACGGCCCATTTCTGTGATCGCATCGCAGTCATGTACCAGGGCAACATTATGGAGATAGCCAAGCGGGAGGAGTTTTTCTTTCGTCCGCGCCATCCCTATACCGTTATGTTAATGGCAGCGTTTTCTTACAATCAGAAGCTGCGGAGAATGTGGTCGCGCATTGGACCGGCGGGGCTAGCCACGAACGGGATTGGCGGATGTTCCTATAGTGCGAGATGCCCACTAACCCAAAAGCGATGCGAGATTCAGGAACCTGCGCTTATCGAAGTCGCGCCCGGTCATTTCGTTCGGTGTCACTTTCCCATAGCTCGATGATGCCGCTGCTTCGCGTTGAGGGATTATACAAGCGGTTTCCAATCGCCGGTGGCCGAGTGGTGAAGGCTGTCAACGGAGTCTCATTCTCACTGTCGGCAAGCGAAACGTTAAGCTTGGTAGGGGAAAGCGGGTCAGGTAAGACAACAGTTGGCCGTTGCGTACTCGGACTGGAGACAATTTCAGAAGGGAGAATTCAGCTCGATGGGCTTGATCTTTCGCACGCTCGGCGGAGGGATTTCGCGAAAATGCGAGGTGTAGCCCAGATCGTGTTTCAAGAATCTTCTGAGGCACTGGATCCGCGGATGCGTGTCGGCAAAGCGATCGAGGAACCTCTTATCCCGCTCGGAGCCGACGCCTCCGAGCGCCGGCACCGGGCCTCAGAAGCACTGGAAATGGTCGGTCTGCCACGACAACTGATGGCCGTCTATCCGACTGAGCTAAGCGCGGGCATTCAGCAGCGGATCTGTATCGCACGAGCGATGATTACCGGACCAAAACTCATTGTACTTGACGAACCGACTTCGGCACTAGATCCGACGGCACGTGCAGATATCATCGAACTTCTACAGAGAATCCAGGCAGGATCGGGAATCTCCTATCTGTTCATATCTCACGACCTCAGTACTGTCCGGTTTCTTAGCCACAGAGTAGCCGTGATGTATCTGGGCATGATCGTGGAACAGGGTCCAGCTGCAGAGGTGTTTGCGCGACCGCGCCACCCTTATACAGTTGGCTTACTCTCCTCCGCCCTACTGCCCAATCCGCGCTTGCGACGCCCTTCCAGCGTGACGCTGGCCGGCGAGATTCCGAGTCCGATTGACTTACCGACCGGATGCTTTTTGTCCTCCCGCTGTCCGTTGGTTACGGAGCGGTGCAGGGCCGAGATGCCGGCTGCTCGCACGTTGACGACTGGTCACTCTGTGCATTGTATCCGCTCGGACGATGTTGCGGAAGCCGAGCACACAGCTGACACGTTTGATGAGTTTCAGGCGCAAGCCGAGCGTATCTTGAGCGTCGGCGCCCCACCTTTCTCCCCAGTTTCCGACAACCACGTTGGAGCGCGACATGAATAGATTGGAAGGAAAGCGGAGCGTCGTAACCGGAGGTGCTCGCGGGATTGGCTATGCGATTGCAGAAGCGTTTGCTCGCGAGGGCTCCGATGTGGCCATTCTTGATTGTAGGGATGAAGATGCCACCCGAGCGGCTAGGTCTCTGGCCACGGGTGAAGTGAAGACAGTTGCGGCCACCGTTGACGTGTCACAGCCTAAGTCCGTCGAGGCGGCTTTTGCTCAGATTCAGTCGGCCTTTGGTCACATTGACATATTGGTAAACAATGCCGGAATTGACACGAATTCCCTCGTAGTTGACATGCCCGTCTCGCTTTGGGACGAGATGATGGCCGTTAATCTCAAAGGTGTCTTTCTCTGCAGCAAGGCGGCGCTTCCGGGAATGATTCAGCGCAAATGGGGACGGATTATTAACATCAGTTCGCAGCTGGCACATAAAGGCGCTGCCGAGATGGCTCACTATGCCGCAGCAAAGGCAGGTGTCATCGGGTTTACCCGGTCTCTGGCCTACGAAGTCATTCGTGATGGGATCACCGTCAATGCTATCTGCCCTGGTCCCATCGACACAGAACTATTTCGGAATATTCCCCCGCTGTGGCGGGAGCGCAAGCTGGCGGAATTGCCGATTGGACGCGCCGGGCGCGTCGACGAAATTGCTCCAACTGCTGTGTTGCTTGCCTCCGATGAGGGGTCATACTACGTGGGCGCAACGCTTAACCCGAATGGCGGAGACGTTATGATCTAGTCTCGCATCGAAGGCAGATTATGTCTTCACTGTCCGCTATCTCAGCTTTGTCTTCCTCGCCATCTCCGTCAGGCAATGCCCTGCGGCGGGCAGCGCCTTAATCTGGGCGAATGCCTGGTTGCGCGTTTCAGCCCGCGCGGCTTGGACGAGCTGACCATGTTGTCCGATGCCACCCTGGTTGGTGCGGGCCAGCACGGTACTGGGCGGTACAAAGGGGTGGTGCAGCCGCTCCAACGGATTGAATGGCGTTGCTGAGGTCGGCGCTCGGCTGAGCTGCTGCGTCAGGCCATCGAGCTGCTACTCGATGGCCTGACGCAGATATCGGATGATGTGCAACCGGTCTGCGACCTGACGCGCTTCCGGTGCACTACGTTTGACCACCTTTGCATAAAGGCCGCACGGGGCGCGAGCCACGATCTCAATGCCCAGCAGTTCCCTAAGCCCGGACGCCGTCGCCGCAGCCGAGCGGTCGGAGAGGATTTCGACCGCTTTCCGCCGTTCCAAATCGATCATGGTGGTCCCGTAGCTGTGGCCCCGTTTCCAACGCCCAGTTGTCGATGCCGACGATCTTCGGTCGCGGCTGTTCGCCGGGCAACACGAGCCCCGCGCCTCGAAGCGGCTGTGCATGTCCGATCGATCTCGATCGCGGCGGCTGAGGTCTCTCCGTATCTCGACTGAAGTTTCCTCTCTTGGAGCACGAAAGGCCGCGCCCCTCGCGGGCGGGGGGCCAAGCGCAGGGATATGGTTCGGCCGGGGGTTATCCTTCGGGCTCAGCCTGGGCTACTTGACTCGGGCCGCGGCCGAACTTCCGGCACGTCTTCGCCGTCCGCCAGCACCCCAAGCTTGTCGGCCAAATCCAGGATATCGACATATTCGACGTCTGTGACGCGCAGCGCGCCGTCGACGAACTCGCGCCGGTATTCGCCACCGATCGTCCTCAGGAAGAATGTGCCCGGCCCGGTTTCGACGCCACGTGCCTTGAACAGGGCTTTGCCTCGCGGCAGCAACTTGCGATTGATCCTGATGGCCAATGCTCGCAGCGTGACGGATCTATGTGGCCGCTTTTCGGCCCTCTTCATAACTTTTGGTTCAAGCATGACGGTTCCCCCCTCGGACGGCCGTGGCACCGACGCAAGCATGGCGTCATGATTATGTAACTGTGCTGTAGCGGACGACTAGTGGGTAGGACTTTTCCGGTTCGCCCTGACGGCCGTGACCCGGGGTCAGGCCATCATGCCGCTGTTGGCTCTCGCGGATGCAAACAAAAAGGGCCCGCCCCTCGCGGAGCGGGCCATTGTCTCGATCAGTTGCGTATCTCAGAGACCTTTCAGATTGGCTGCCGCGAGCTTCCCCTGCCGGCCGCGCTCGACTTCGAAGCTGATCTTCTGACCCTCGGACAGGCTACCGAGTCCAACCTGCTCGACCGCTGAAAAAAGAACGAAGACATCCTTCGAGCCGTCGTCCGGTTGTGCGAACCCGCAGCCTTTTTTCGGGTTGAACCATTTGACCTTGCCTTGAGGCATCTCGTCCCTCCGTGCAACCGGCGGCGCGCCACATGCGAGCCGGGACACTTTTCGAAGTGGGGGGCACCGCAAGCGACAGTGTCGCGGGAACAGGTACGATCGACCCAGCCCGAAAAGTGGCGGACAGCAACGATGGTGCCCCCGGAGCCGAACTGCAAACGCGATGTCCAGAATGGCCCGCCACTCGCGAGATGGATCACCCTGAACATAAACCCTGCAAGTGGGACAATGCGGCTGATGACTTCAATGATGAGGATGCAATTAGAAAAGCGTGACTGTCGCACTCAGATATGGAAGTGAGAAGAAAAACAGCGTTACTCTCTGGCTTGACCGGGTCGCTTCCCAAATCCGGTGCGTCGCCCCTGCCGGGAGCCCTCAGCCTCCTGGCAGGGGCTCACCGGAGGCAGTCGTGCGACCCCGATACCCGCATATTGTGGTCTCCCTCGCCGATCTCGACGGGGATACCGATGCACTGATTGCTCGCACCATGACCGCACTACGGCGTGCGCATGTGCCCCATCGCGAGATTATGGAGTTCATGACCAAAGTCATGGGCGAGAATTTCGAGCGCACTCTTATCGCCGTCATGGCATGGGTCCAGATCGAAGCGCGCTGAGCGACAAGCTTGGGACTCGGCCATGAGCTCCGGTATCCTGCTGGGCCCCTGCGCGCCGGCATGTCCCCATCGTAACTCCGTTCCC
>JASHRV010000257.1 GCA_030037175.1 Acetobacteraceae bacterium | reverse complement strand
AATAGCAGCGGTTGACCGGGTTGGCGCGGTAGCCCGGGTCCGCGAACTCGCCGGCATCCAGCTCCGTGAGCCGCCATCCGAAGCGGGCGGCGTGGTCGCGCACGCGTGCCGTCGCGGCTTCCGGCACGGCGGGGGAGAGCGCATGGACGACGCGGAGCCCCGGCACGCCGGCGCGGTGCGCGGCATGGGCGAGCGTCATGCTGTCCACCCCGCCGCTGACCGCGATCGCGAGGCCGGGCAGCTCCGCGAGGATGGAAGCGAGCCGGCTCACGGCTCCTCCGCCGCGCGCTTGGCCGCGCGCCGCGCCTCGAGCCCCGCGATTTGGACCAGATCGTCGCTCTCCGCCTTGCGGCTCGGGCCGGAGGGCCGGGCCGCCGTCTTGACGCGCAGCGGGCCGGCATCCGCGAGCGCGCGGGGCAGCACGGCGCGGCGTGCCTCCTGCCAGCGCAGGCCGATGGTGGAGGTCTCCGTGAAGCAGGCCTCGGCCACGAGATTCCGCTGGGGCGGGGCGACGAGCAGGCGGAACGAATGGACCGGCCGGGCTTTCTTGCCGATGGCGGGGACGAGCACGAGGTCCCGGACGCCGGGCGCGGCGCGGAGCCGGTCCGCCGCGACGGCGAGCTCCTCGGCCGTCATGTCGTCGATCTCGAAGCAGCAGACGAGGATGTCCTCCTCGGCCGGCCCCTCGGCCAGATCCCCGAACAGGAGGGCGCGCAGGATGTTGGGCTGGATGTTGGGCTGGGTATCGGGCCCGCTGGGCAGCTCGCGCGTGCCGGCGCCGGTGCCGCTCGCCTGCAGGCGGCCCTCCGCCCGGGCCTCCGGCGCCGGCACGAGATGGCGGAGGATGGCCGCACCCGTCGGCGTCACGCGCTCGCCGCCGATGCCGTCGTCCCGCCAGGCAAAGCCTTCCAGCAGCCGGACGGTGGCCGGGGCGGGCACGGGCAGCATTCCGTGGCGGGTGCGCACGAGCCCGTCCCCGCGCGGCAGGGCGGAGACGCTCCAGCGCGCGCCCGCGAGGGCGGCGGCAATGCTGCCGGCGGCGGTGACGTCCATCAGCGAATCCCAGTCCCCGATCTCGTGGAACTGAACCTCGTCCACCGGCACGCGGTGGATCGCGGCCTCGGCCTCGGCCAGGAGGCGCAGGATGGACGCGGCGTGCGCGGCGGTGCCGGGGCTCAGGGGCGCGGCCTCGATGCGCGCCAGCATGTCCCGGAAACCGGCATGGGCGTGATGGTTCCGGTCCTCGGCGCGCGCCGTGAGCCGGAAGCGCAGGCAATGCAGCCCGGCGCTCGTGCCCGGCTCGAAGGCGGGCGTTCCGGTTCCGGGCGGCAGCACGGCGGCGGCATCCGCCAGCACGCGGCCGCGGAGCGCCGGCAGGGCGTCCACCATGGCGGCGGCGAACATGTCCCCCGCCATGCCGCCCACCGCGTCGAGCCGGATGGCGAGGCTCATCCGCCGGCGTAAACCGGCACGACATAGGGGCCTTCGGGGATGAAGGCGACGTCCGGATCGTCGTGGCGCGCGATCGCCGCGCGGAGCGCGTCATCGACGTTCGCGGTGATGGTGACCCCGGTGATGCGCCGCTCCTCCTCGTCAAGCCCGGTCGTGTAGAGCTCGACACGGCCGAGGCGCATCGCTTTCATCTGCATCTCGGTCTGCCACTCGTCGATCTCGGCGAGCGACTTCGCGGTCAGCGTCGCGAGGAAGCGTTCGGGCCCCATGGCGACCAGCCGGGTCTGCGCCTCCCGGAACTCGGGCGAGCCGAATCCCTCCGAGCAGGAGGAGGCGATGATGAGCGTCCCGCCGGGCTCCAGGATGTCGAGCGGGGTCACCATGCCCTTGACCGTCTGGTAGTAGGTCTTGTCCAGCGGGTAGCCGGCCGACGAGGTGACGATCGTCCTGTAGCGGCGGTCCATGCCGATCCTGGTGGAAGCCGTGACGAAATCGACGGCGGCCATGTGGCTTGCGATGACCTCGCCGAAGGTGACGTGGACCAGATCCCGGTCCTCGTCGATGACGGTGTTGAGCGCATAGCAGTCCCCGAGGCGGCGCACGATCTCGAGCTGCTCCTCGTGCAGCGGGTTGCCGGCGAGGTTGCACTGCACCGCGAGCGGGTCCTCCATGAAGCGGGCGGAGTGGAAGGTGCGGATCGTCTCGTGATGCGCCACGCCGGGGGCGATGACCTTCCGCCCGCCCGACCAGCCGGCCATGAAATGCGGCTCGACCAGCCCGGTCGCGATTCTGAGCTCCGCCGTGACGAAGCGGCGGTCGAGCCGGATCGGCGTGCCGCGCGCGGCGGTGCGCCCGAGATCGACATGCATCGCGTCGTCGCGCGCGAGATGGTTCTCGACCCGCACATTCGCCATCACCCAGGGGTCGCCCACCAGCTCCGCGAGCTCCGCGCCCTCGTTCGGGCGGTGCAGGCCGGTGGCGACGAGGACGGTGATAGCGCCGGGCGGGATGCCTTCCGCAACCATCGTCTCGATCATCGGGCGCAGGAACAGCCGGTTGGGCACCGGGCGCGTGATGTCGCAGATGAGGATGCAGGCGCTCTTTTTGCCGCGCGCGAGCGCGGCAAGCGGGGCCGAGCCGATCGGCCCGGCGAGCGCCGCGGCGATGGCGGCGTGGGGGTCGGGCAGCTTCGGCATCGCGCCCTTGCGGATGACCGTCGGGCGGGCGCCGGGCGGCAGGCCGACCGGCAGATGGCCCTTTCCGAACAGCAGGTCGATCCGTGAT
>JASHRV010000256.1 GCA_030037175.1 Acetobacteraceae bacterium | reverse complement strand
CTGCTCGCCGCGGAGCGCTTTCCGGTGCGCCGCCTGCTGTCCGCGCCCTACAGCCTCGCCGAAGCCGGGCAGGCATTGCAGGACCTGGCGGCTGGGCGCGTCGGCCGCCCGCTGATCGATATGAGCCTCGGCTGAGCCGCCGCGCCATGCGCATTGGGATCGACTTCGACAACACGATCGCCTGCTACGACAACGTCTTCCATGCCGCCGCGCTGGAAGTCGGTCTGGTGCCGGAGGCGTTGGCGCGCGACAAGACCAGCGTGCGTGACTATTTGCGCGAGACAGGGCGCGAGGATGCCTGGACATGGCTGCAGGGCCATGTCTACGGGGCGCGCATGGACCTCGTATCCTGCTACCCGGGCTGCCGTGCCTTCCTGCGACACGCGGCGCAGGACGGACATCAGGTGTTCGTTATCAGTCACAAGACGCGACACCCCTATCGCGGCCCGTACCACGACCTGCACGCTGCGGCACGGGGCTTTCTCGCGCGTCATGCCATTCCGACCGAAGGTGCCTTCTTTGAGCCGACGCAGGACGACAAGCGCGCCCGCATCACCGCGCAGGGCTGCGACGTGTTCATCGACGACCTGCCGGAATTCCTTGCCGGCTGCCCGCCGGCCGTTGTTGCGCGCCCGATCCTGTTTGACCCGCAGGGCCACCATCCCGGCGGGGTCTGGCGCGACCGCCGGTTCAAGGCTTTCGCGGATTGGTCCACCATCGAAGCGACCCTGCTCGGGCCAGCCAGCCGCCATGCTGCCTGAGCCCGCGCTTCTCGCCGCGGCGGCGCGCCTGCTTCAGGCCGATCCGGCATGTATGGCGCTGGCACCGCTGCCAGGCGGGCGCAACAACCGCGTCTATCGTGTCGCGGTGAGGGGGCGGGAGCCGGTGGTGCTCAAGCACTACCACTGGAGCGCTGAGGATCGGCGCGACCGGCTGGACCACGAATGGCGGTTCCTCGCGTATGCTTGGGAGCGGGGCGTACGCGCGATCCCGCGCCCGATCGCGCAGGACCGCGCCGCACGCATCGGAATCTATGCCGCGCTGCCGGGTCGCCGCCTGCGCGCCGAGGAGATCGCGGCCCGGCATATCGATGCGGCAGCCGATTTCGTCGTCGCGCTGAACGCACCACCGCGCGATCCGCGCGCGCTGCCACCGGCTTCCGAAGCCTGCTTCACGCTCCGCGAGCATCTCTTGCTGATCGGCCGGCGCGTGGAGCGGTTGTTCGCGCTCGACTGCGATGCGCCGCACGCCGTCGCCGCTGCGCACTTCGTGCGCGAGCTTCTGCTGCCCGCCTGGGAGGTGGTCCGTGTCCGCACAGAAGCCGTGGCGCGGACACTCGGCATCGCGCCCGACGCGTCGCCCAGTTCCGCCGCACTCTGCGTCTCCCCCTCGGATTTCGGCTTCCACAATGCGCTCGAGGACAACGACGTGCTGTTCTTCGTCGATTTCGAATATGCCGGGCACGACGACGTGGCGAAGCTTGGCTGCGACTTTCTCTGCCAGCCAGAAGTGCCGGTGCCGGAAACCTTCCGCGCGCGCTTTCTCTCCCGCCTGGCCGACGGCCTCGGCCTGGATGAGGCAGGGCGCGCGCGCGCGCTGCTGCTGCTTGACGCGTATCGCGTCAAATGGACCTGCATCGTGATGAACGAGTTTCTGCCTCAGGGAGCTGCCCGCCGAGCTTTCGCGACCTACGGCGCCCGTGCCGCTGCCTGTCTGTTGCAGCTCGAAAAGGCGCGGCACGCGATCGATGGGCTGAAGGCGGCCTAACGATGTACCGAGACTTTGTCAGTCTGATCCACAAATCCACCAAGCGCGATTACCTCGCACGGGTCACCGAGCGCGACAAGGCAGAGGTTGCCGAGCTCGCTCTGCAATGGGGTCACGACTACTGGGACGGCAGCCGTGAGACCGGCTATGGCGGCTATCGCTACGACGGGCGCTGGCGGAAAGTGGCCGATGCGATGGTCGCAGCCTACGGCATTCGGCCCGGCATGCGCATCCTGGATGTGGGCTCGGGCAAGGGTTTTCTGCTGCACGACTTCACAGAAGCTTGCCCCGGCGTAGAGGTTGCGGGCATCGACATCTCATCTTACGCAATCGAGCACACGATGGAAAGTGTCCGCCCCTTCGTCCGTACCGGCAGTGCTGCAAATCTGGACTTTCTTGATGACAGCTTCGATCTTGTCGTGTCGATCAATACATTGCACAACCTCTACAACTACGACCTGCACTCCGCGCTGCGGGAGATCGAACGCGTTGGTCGTGGCGCAAAGTATCTTTGCGTCGAGGCGTACCGGAACGAGCGCGAGAAAGTGAACTTGATGTACTGGCAGCTCACCTGCCGCGCCATCCACACGCCGGTCGAGTGGCAGTGGATTTTCACTCAAGCCGGCTACACCGGCGATCATGAGTTCATCACCTTCGAATGACCGGGCGTGCGAGCATCCTGCAAGGACCGCTTATCGGGCGGCGGCGTGACGTGTTCGCGCCTAGCAGTGCAGAGGATGCGGCGACACTGGCACAGAAGCCGGTTATCGGCGCGCCGGAGCTGGCGCATCGCAACCCGTTCTACACCGTCCACCGCGTGCCAGCGGATTTCCCTGCCGAACATAGGGATTATTACGTCAGCATCGACGGTCCGCGTGCGGGCACAGTCGTGTACGACGGCGCGCGCGTCCTGCTGGTGCGCCAGTACCGTCTGCTGATCGACGATTTCTCCGATGAGATTCCGGGTGGCTCCGTTGGCGAGGGCGAGAGCCCCGAAAATGCTGCGGCGCGCGAGTGCCTCGAGGAGGCCGGCATACGCTGCCGTCATCTCGCGTCGCTGTTGCGCTACGAGCTCGCACTCGACGTGCGCGACAATCCTACGCATCTGTTCGTCTGCACCGATTTCGATCGTGTGGCAGAGGCGGACGCGCGAGCGAGCGGTCCGGGCGGCGAAACCGTGGGCTGGCGCTGGTTCGCCCTTGCCGAGTGCCTCGACATGATCTTCGCAGGCCGCATTTGCGACAGCTTCACGATCATCGCTCTGCTCGCTTTCCATGCGTCACAGCGCCGTGACTGAGGCGGCCACCGTGCCGCGCGGAACCTCCGGCCATGTGCTCGGACGCGCGCCTGCGCGGGTGCCCTATCTGGTCGCAGCCATCGCTTCGACCGGTGGCCTTCTGTTCGGCTTCAACACCGCCATCATTTCGGGCGCGCTGCCGATCGTGCAGCAGAGGATGGACCTCGGTACCGACATGTCGCGGGCACTGGTCGCCGCATTGCTCGCGGGTGCCGTGTTCGGGTCACTGATCGCCGGCCTCATCGCCGATGCGTTCGGGCGGCGCGAAGTGATCGCCGCCACCGCCGCCACCTTTGCGCTCGGCGCGTTCGGCAGCGGGCTCGCGCCCACAGTGGAATGGCTGATCGCAAGCCGCTTCGGCATCGGGCTCGCCATCGGCGCGGTCTCGGTCACCGTACCGCTCTACATAGCGGAGATGGCGCCCGCCGCGGAGCGCGGGTTCCTCGTGTCGTTCAACCAGCTCGCCATCACCATCGGCATTCTGCTCGCGTATGTCACCGCCTTCGTTGTCGGTGATCATCCGGATTCCTGGCGGCGAATGTTCATGGCCGCTTCGGGGCTTGCCGTTCTGCTCGGTTTATCCTGCATCCTGCTCGTCGAATCGCCACGCTGGCTCGTGCTGCAGGACGACGCCGAGGAGGCGCGGCGCATCCTCAACGCGCTCGGCCGCACTCCGGCCGAGGCCGACGACGCCATCGCAAGGGTCAGCCGCGACCTCGCGCAGGAGGCGGGGTTGTCATGGCGCAACCTGTTTGGCGCGCGGCTCGGCCCCGCAATGTTGGCGGGCGTTGGACTCTTCGTCTTTCAGCAATGCGTCGGCATCAACGCGATCCTCTATTTCGCGGACTCGATCCTGTCCAATGCCGGCTTTGATGTCGGCAAGGCCGCGCAAATCGCCGCCGTCGTGGTGGGCCTGCTGAACGTAGCGTTCACCTTGGTCGCGATGGCGCTGCTCGACACGGTAGGCCGCAAGAAGCTGCTGTCGGTGGGTTTCCTCGGCATGAGCGCAAGCCTGCTCGCCGCCGGCCTCGTCGTACTGATCGGCGCCGGATTAGGCGGCATGCAGAAATGGCTGGAACTGCTGGCGATCCTGTCCTTCATCGCCTTCTTCGCCGTCAGCATCGGTCCTATCGGATGGCTCGCGATTTCCGAGCTTTACCCGACCGTGCTGCGTGGCCGAGCCATGAGCATCCCGAGTGCTGTGCATTGGCTGCTCAACAGCGCGGTTTCGGTCGCCTTCCTGCCGCTGGTCGGCAGCGTGGGCGCCGGACAAGCGTTCTGCCTGTTCGCCGCCGTGGGCGCTGCGGGCTGGTTGTTCTGCCGCCGGTTCGTGCCGGAAACCAGGGGCCGCACGCTGGAGGAGATCCAGGAGGATTTCGCCGCGTATCCGGCGGCGAGTGCGGACGGAGCGCGCCGATGAGCGGCAGCGGCGCCATCCACGCCTCCGACGCAAGGACGGAGAGCTATGTCCGCGTGCTGATGATGGCCAGCATTGTCGCCATCGGCGGCCTGCTGTTCGGCTTCGACACCGGGATCGTCGCCGGTGCCATCGTGCAGATAAAGAAGCTCTGGCAGCTGAGCCCGCTGACCGAAGGCATGATCGTCAGCGGCGTGCTGGTGGGGGGGCTGATCGGCGCGGCGATCAGCGGCAAGGCAGCGGATATGTTCGGACGCGGCCCTGTGATCAGCGCCACGGCCGTGGTCTTCGTCGTGGCCGCGTTCTGGACCGGGCTCGCCACTTCGCCGGCCTCGCTTGGCCTGGGGCGTATCGCCATCGGGCTCGCCGTGGGTGGCGTCTCGGTCGCGGTGCCGCTCTACCTGTCGGAAATCGCGCCAGCGCCCATCCGCGGCGCCGTCGTCACGCTCAACCAGCTTGCCCTCGTCGGAGGCGTTCTCTGCTCCTACACGGTCAGCGCCTATTTCTCACCGAACCCGGATGGCTGGCGCTACATGCTGATGACGGGTGCCGCGCCCGCAGTCGTGCTCGGCTATGCGATGCTGTTCCTGCCCTCCTCACCGCGCTGGCTGCTGGCCAAGAACCGCGAGAGCAGCGCCCGGCGCATGTTGCGCCGCCTCGGCGTGCGCGACGTGAGCGCGGCGATCGAGGATATCAAGGCCAGCATCCGCGGTACCTCGAATGCGACATGGCGGGAGCTGTTCGTGCCCGCCGTGCGGCCGGCGTTGCTGGTGGGCATTGGGCTCACGTTCTTCCAGCAGTGCAGCGGTATCACCATCGTCGTCTACTACGCGACGACGATCTTCGGCATGACCGGCTTCTCCAGCGCCTCGCTCGCGCCGCTGCTCACGGTGGGCATCGGTATGACGAATCTTGCGGCAACAATCGCCGCCACCTTCTTTGTGGACCGCCTTGGCCGTCGTCCGCTGCTCCTCGCGGGCACCGCGATCACCACTATCTGCCTGGCACTTTTCGTGGTCGGCTTCGCCGGCCTTGACCATCTCGGTCCCGTCGGGCGTTGGCTCGTGGTGGCCAGCCTGTTCTTGTACATCGGCGCCTTCTCGTTGAGCCTCGGTCCGGTCTGCGGCCTGGTGGTGTCGGAGATCTATCC
>JASHRV010000255.1 GCA_030037175.1 Acetobacteraceae bacterium | reverse complement strand
GATGACGTTTTCATGCCGAGGCAGGCGGAGCCATCGATCGCGGTGACGATGCGCCCGCGCAGGTTGAGCGCGCCGGCAACGGCTTCGGGCGCCAGGGGAATGCGCGTGATCGTCTGCTTGCCGAGCACGTCCTGCACCTGAAGCACCGGAATGCCGAAGAGCTGATCGCGGATGACGACGGTGATGTATTCCCTGGTTTCGACATCGGCGGCGAGGGTCGATGCCGAGGGGCTCATGCCAGCGCTGCTCATCCGAGTGCCGCTCATGCCAGTGCCGCTCATGCCAGTGCTGTTCGCGCGATTGCTGCTCATGCCGCGGAACTCGCGAGGGTGAGGCGATCGGTGAGCCGGCGCACGACGCTGTTGCGGTCCGACTTGACGATGTAGTCGTCGAACCCTGCCCCGCGCCCGCGATCGACGTCGCGCTGCGTGCTGAGCGAAGAGAGCGCCATGACGGGTATGTCGGCCCAGCGCGGATCGGATTTGATCGCGGCCACGAACTCGAAGCCGGACATGCCGGGCATCTCGATATCCGAGATGATGGCGTCGAACATCGTTCCGCGCTCGCGCATCGCGAGCGCCTCGCGCGCATCGCCGATCGCGGTGACATTGAAGCCCGCGGCCTCGAGCAGCGGCGTCATCACGCTGCGGAAGAACGGGCTGTCATCGATCAGGAGTAGGTTCCACAGCCCCCGCCCGGTCGTCTCATGCGCCTCCCCGCCGAACCAGCCCGGCAGCGCCTTGGTGAGGAAATAGCCGGCATCGACGAGATCGGCCGCCTTGCCGCCGATCACCGTGCTGCCGAGACGCCAGCCGCCGGCCGAGCCGAGCTTGATGTCGATGACGACCTCGGTGATGTCGAGGATCTCGTCCACGCAGAGGCCCATGCACCGCGCCTCATCGACGAAGACGAGGACCTTCTGCGTCTTGCCCGCGGGCGCGGCCGTGCCGTCGAAGCTGACGAGCGGCATGAGCTGGCCGCGATACTGGATCACCCTCTGATTCTCGATCTGCTCGATCGTTTCGATATCGATCTCCTCGATCCGTGCGACGAGCGAGAGCGGCACGGCCTTCGGGGCGGCGTCGCCGGCACGGAAGATCAGCATGCTGGTCGCACGCGCCGCGGCGACGTCGGGACTTTCCGCCCCGGCGCCGGCGGCGGCGCCGGTTGCCTCCGCCGAGCGCGTCGCGGCGATGTCCATGCCGTTCGGATCGAGGATCATGATGACGGACCCGTCGCCGAGGATGGTGTTGCCGGAGAACATCGGCAGGCTGCGCAGGACGGGGGCGACGGGCTTGACCACGATCTCCTCGGTATCGAAGACCCGGTCGACCATGATCCCGAAATCCTGCGCGCCCACGCGGGCGACGACGACGAAATGCCGGGCGCTTTCCGCCTTCTTCTCCTCGCCGCCGAGGCGCAGCAGATCCCTGAGCACGACGACGGGCAGCAAGCGTTGGCGCAGCCGGAGCAGCGGCGCGCCGTTGATGATCTCGATGCGGTGCTCGGCCGTCTGATCGGTGCCGACCTGGACGAGCTCGGTGACGGCGAGCTGGGGAATTGCGAAGCGCTCGCCCTCGGCGCCGACGATCAAGGCCGAGATGATCGCGAGCGTGAGGGGGATGCGGACGACGAAGCTGGTGCCTTCGCCGCGCTTCGAGCGCACATCGATGGTGCCGCCGATGCGTTCGATGTTGGTGCGCACCACGTCCATGCCGACGCCGCGGCCGGAAACCGCGGTGATCTTCTCGGCCGTCGAGAAGCCGGGGCGGAAGATGAACTGGAGGAGCTGCGCATCGCCGAGGCCCGCCGTCTCGGCCTCGGTCGTCAGCCCCTGCGCGATCGCCTTGGCGCGGATCCGCTCGATATCGAGGCCGCGCCCATCGTCGCGAATGACGACGACGACATAGCCGCCTTCATGATACGCCTCGAGGACGATCCGCCCGGTCTCCGGCTTGCCGAGAGCGATCCGTTCCGCGGGCGATTCGATGCCGTGATCGGCGCTGTTGCGGACCATGTGGGTCAGCGGGTCCTTGATCAGCTCGAAGACCTGCTTGTCGAGCTCCGTCTCGGCGCCGTGCATCTCGAGCGCGATCTTCTTGCCGAGATCGGCGGCAAGATCGCGGATCACGCGCGGCAGCGCCTGCCAGGCATTGCCGATCGGCTGCATGCGCGTGCGCATCACGTCTTCCTGCAGCTCGGAGACGACCTGGTTCAGCCGCTGCAGGGGGGCGGCGAAGGCGGAGTCCTTCTGCGCCCGCAGGGTTTGCAGAAGCTGGTTGCGGGTGAGAACGAGCTCCGAAACGCCGGTCATCAGCTTTTCGAGGAGATCGACATGCACGCGCACGCTTTGCGCGGCGACCCCGCCCGGCTTCGCGGCGGCCTCGAGGCCGGGCGCGGGCGCGGCCGAGGAAGCGGTTGCGGCGGAGGAAGCGGCGGGAGCTGCTTGTGCAGGCTCGGCGGCAAGAGACGGGGCGACCACCAGCTTCGGCGCGGGCTCGGGCGGTACGGGGTCCGGCGGCATGGGGTCGGGCGGCATGGGCTCGGCAGATGAGCCGGGAGACGGAGGCACCGTTCCGGCGGCACACGCTTCGAGCGCGGCGATCAGCTCGCGGTCGTCCCCGCCGGGCTCGGCACCCGTTTCCTCGAGCACGGCCAGAAGCACCTTGATGCGATCGAGCGAACGCAGGATCAGCGTGACCAGCGTCGCATCGACGGTGCGCGTGCGTTCGCGCAGCTGCCCGAGCACCGTTTCGCTCGCGTGCGCCAGGCTTTCCAGCCGGGCGAGGCCGAGGAACCCGCTCGTGCCCTTGATCGTGTGCATGAGCCGGAAGATGCTCGAGAGCAGAGCCGGGTCGTCGGGCTCCGATTCGAGCCGCACCAGCTCGAGGTCCAGGCGTGCGATATGCTCGAACGTCTCGGTCAGGAAGTCGGAAAAGAGCTCATCCATTCCGCGGTCCTTCGCCTGTGTTTCTCGCGGTCTGCGTCCACGGCGTCTTGAGCGATGGGCACCCGTTCTGCGCGATCATCGGGCGATCCCCATGGGAAATCCGTGCTATCCTTGCGCCAGCAATCGGTCGATCTCGCTCTGGTCCATGCCCTGGCCGGGAACCGGCGGGCCCTTGAGCAGAGAGACGTCGTTCGCCTTTTCCATCAGCTCGGCGGCGGTGGCGTCGGCGGGCGGGGCGTCCTGTGCCGGATGGACGCCGAGCGCCAGCGCGAGATGGTCGATCTTGGTCTCGATCTCGCCCAGCAGAGAGACCGTCTTGGCGACCTTCTGGCTGGTGAGATCCTGAAAGCTGCACGATTCGTAGATGCGCGCGATCACCGCGGAGATGCGCCGGCCGCGCAATCCCGGCATCTGCTTCGCGACACCGTCGAGCTTCTCGCAGGCATTGAGGATGCGGTTGGCCGAGGAGGTTGCGTTGTCGATCACGGCGAGAAGCTGATCGTTCATCTCGCGCAAGGATGCGCGGCGCTCGCCGCTGGGGCCGATCGAGACGACGTCCGCACGGATGCGGTGCATGCAGGCCGCGAGCCGCTCGAGCTCCGCCGCGAGCAGGCTGCCGGCGCTCGGCGCGAGCGGCTGGCGCACGACGGGCGCGGGCTTGCGCGGGGAGGCGGCGCCCAGGCCGAGCGCGGACATGATGCCGGCGATCTTGCGTTCGATGGTGTCGAAGGAGAGACGCACCAGGCGGATGCGCTGGCCGGTCAGGTCCTGGAAATCGCAGGCCTCGAAGAGCTGAGCGATGACGGCGAGCAGCTCGTTGCGCACCGGGCCGGTGGCGTCGTTCGCGATCGCCTGCAATTGCTCGCAGCTGTCGAGGATGTTGCCCGCGGCCGTCTCGTTGGTCTTCAGCACCGTGCCGAGCTGGTCGTTGGCGTTCGGGATATGGGTCGCGCCGATCTCCTGCGGGCGGATATTCCGGACCTCGTCCTGCACCTGCTGAAGATGGTCGAGCAGCCGCGTGATCTCGGCGATGCTCGGCAGAACATCCGCCGTGCCTGGCGGCGTCGCCTGCCCGTTGGTCGGCCCATTGGTTGGCCCATTGGTTGGCCCTGTGACGGCCATCGGGGCGTGCTCCCTAGAAGTGCCCGAGCACGTTCACGAGCTTGGACTTCAGCGTTTCGGCGTTGAAAGGCTTGACGATGTAGTCGTTCACGCCGGCCTTCTTGGCGGCGATCACGTTGTCCACCGCCGATTCCGCGGTGACCATGATGAAGGGCGTCTTTTTGAGCTTCTCGTCGGCGCGCACGTTCTGGAGCAGCTTGAGCCCGGTCATCGGCTCCATGTTCCAGTCGCTGATCACGACGCCGTAGGATTTGTTCTGCATCAGATCGAGCGCGCCGTTGCCGTCCGTCGCTTCGTCGATCATCGAGAAGCCGATCTGGCGCAGAAGGTTGCAGACGATGCGAATCATCGTCTTGCTGTCGTCGACAACGAGAACGCTGGTATGGGCGGGCACGAGCATGGCGCGGTACCGTTCCGGTGAAATCCGTATCGGCGCCAATATGGAGACAGAGGGTTACCGCTTAGTTGCTGCCGTGGCCGAGAGGCAGCGCCCCGCCGACACCTCGGCGGGGCCCCTTCGTGCGGAGTCCCGAGCTGGCGCGGGGTCCCGAAAACGGAAAAAAGTCTTTTTGCTTCTTTTTCTTCAGAAAAAGAAGGTTTCTCCTTTATTTCTTTTCAATACTTCCTGCCAATACTTCACCAGTTTGCATGATAGTTTTCGAGCGTGCTCGGCCTGGCTGGGCACGCTCCGAAGCGGCTTGGTTCTCCCCCCTCAGCGCGGGGTGAGAACCATCACCATCTGGCGGTTCTCCATCCGCGGCATCTGCTCGACCTTGCTGTCGGCGTCCATGTCGGTGCGGATGCGTTCGAGAACCTTCACGCCGAGCTCCTGGTGGGCCATCTCGCGGCCGCGGAAACGCAGCGTCACCTTCACCTTGTCGCCCTCGCCGATGAACGACTTCATCGCCCGGAGCTTCACCTGGTAGTCGTTCTCGTCGATGTTCGGGCGGACCTTGATTTCCTTGATCTCGATGACCTTTTGTTTCTTGCGCGCCTCGTTGCGCTTCTTCTGCTGGTCATATTTGAACTTGCCGAAATCGAGGATCTTCACCACCGGCGGATCGGCGTTCGGGCTGATCTCGAGGAGGTCGAGGCCGGTGGCAAAGGCCCGGTTGAGCGCCTCGCGGAGGCTGACGATGCCCTGCATCTCGCCGGCTTCGTCGATCAGCCGCACCTTCTCGGCACGGATCTCGTCATTGACACGCGGGCCCTCGCGCGTGGGCGGGGCGGGCAAAGGGGGTCTGGGGATGATGCTCTCCTGTTACAGTGACTAGGCTTTAGGGCTGGGCTTTAGGGCTGGGCTTTGAGCTGGGTTCGGCACGCCACGGAACGAAACGCGGGAACGAAACGCGACCGGGCGATTCTTGCCGCAGCGGGCGGTGGCGATCAAGCGCATGCGCTGGTCTGCGGGCCGCTTCGACGAAGATCGGGCGGCGTGGCCTCCGCTGCAAGGCGGGCGATCGCTTCGGCCATCGGAAGCACTTCCTGCTCGGCAGCACCCAGCCGGCGCAGCGCCACGGTGCCGGCCTCGGCTTCCCGCCGCCCGACCACCAGCATTGCCGGCACGTGGCGGAGGCTCCAGTCCCGGACCTTGGCGTTGATTTTTTCGTTTCTCGAATCGACCTCGACGTTGAGCCCGGCTTCCGCGCAGGCCCGCCCGACCTCCGCGGCGTAAGCATCGGCATCCGAGACGATCGTTGCGACCGCGGCCTGCAGCGGCGCGAGCCAGAGGGGCAGGCGGCCGGCATATTGCTCGATGAGGATGCCGAGGAAGCGCTCGAAGCTGCCGAGAATCGCCCGGTGCAGCATCACCGGGCGCCGCCACCTGCCGTCCTCCGCCACATATTCGGCATCCAGCCGCTCCGGCAGGACGAAATCCACCTGCAGCGTCCCGCACTGCCATTCCCGTCCGATCGCGTCCTTGAGGACGAACTCGAGCTTCGGGCCGTAGAACGCGCCTTCGCCCGGATTGAGCACGTAAGTCACGCCGGCTTCGGCGCAGGCCTCCCGAAGGGCCGCCTCGGCGCGGTCCCAGGTTTCGTCGGCGCCCGCCCGCACCGGCGGTCGATCGGCGAATTTCACCGCGAATTCGGGAAAGCCGAGATCGCGGTAGATGGTGGAGAGCAGCGCCATGAAACGGATCGTTTCCGCTCCGATCTGCTCCTCGGTGCAGAAGATATGCGCGTCGTCCTGGGTGAAGGCGCGCACGCGCATGATCCCGTGCAGCGCGCCCGAGGGCTCGTAGCGGTGGCAGGAGCCGAATTCGGCAAGCCTGAGCGGGAGCTCGCGGTAGCTGCGGACGCGCTGAGTGAAGATCTGCACGTGGCAGGGGCAGTTCATCGGCTTCAGCGCAAGCGTGCGGTCCTCGTCCTCCACCTGGGCGGTGAACATGTGGGCGCCGAATTTTTCCCAGTGCCCGGATTTTTCCCAGAGGCTGCGGTCCACCAGCTGCGGGGTGCGGACCTCTTGATAGCCGGCCGCGTCGAGCCGCCTGCGCATGTAGGACTCGACGGTGCGGTAGAGCCGCCAGCCGAGCGGGTGCCAGAAGACGCTGCCCACCGCCTCGTCCTGAAGGTGGAAGAGGTCCATCTCGCGGCCGAGGCGGCGGTGGTCGCGCCGCTCGGCTTCGGCGAGCATGACGAGATAGGCCTCGAGCTCCTTCTGGTTGCGCCAGGCCGTGCCGTAGATGCGCGAGAGCATCGGGTTGCGGTGATCGCCGCGCCAATAGGCGCCGGCCGTGCGCATCAGCTTGAAGGCGGTGCCGACATCGCCCGTGGTGCGCATGTGCGGGCCGCGGCAGAGATCGACCCACCCGCCCTGGCGGTAGAGCGTGATCGTTTCGGACTCGGGAAGATCGCGGATGATCTCGGCCTTGTATTTCTCTCCCTTCTCCTCGAAGAACCGGATCGCCTTCTCCCGCTCCCAGACCTCGCGGTCGAACGGTTCCTTCGCGGCGACGATCGCCCGCATCTTCTCCTCGATCGGGGGAAAATCCTCGGGGCTGAAGGGCGGCTCGCGGGCGAAGTCGTAATAGAACCCGTTCTCGATCGCGGGGCCGATCGTGACCTGGGTGCCGGGGTAGAGGCTCTGCACGGCCTCCGCGAGCACGTGCGCGGCGTCGTGGCGGATCAGCGCCAGCGCCTCGGGGTCGTCGCGGGTGACGAAGCGGACATCGGAGTCCGCATCGATCACGCTCGAGAGATCGACGAGCTTGCCCGAAACCGTCATCGCCACCGCGGCACGCGCGAGCCCGGGGCCGATCGCCGCCGCGAGCGCGGCGCCGGTCACGGGCTCTTCGAAGCGGCGGGTGGATCCGTCGGGGAGGCGGATGGCGGGCATGGGCTCGGGTTCTCCGGATCGGGCTGCCGTCTATGGGGACTTGGAAGGGCGGCGACAACCCGTTCGAGCGTCAGATCGGCGAGATTCCGCTCCGCCAGGACGTCAACCAGGCTCCCCCCGGGGCCGCGCGGGGCCGTCAGCGCCGGTTCGCTCTCGGCCGAGAAGAGCACGAGCGTCGGCCGGCCGAGGGCGGCGATGAGATGCATGGGGCCGGTGTCGTTGCCGACGGCGAGCGCCGCACCCGCGGCGAGCGGGCCGAGATCGGGAAGTTTGGTCTTGCCGACGAGGTCGATCGCTCCGGGCGCGGCGGCGCGGATCATCGCGCCGAGCGCCGCCTCCTCGCCCGCCCCGACCACGACCGGCACGAGCCCGAGGGCTGCAAGGTGGCGGGCGAGGGCGCCGAACCGTTCGGCCGGCCAGCGCTTGGCGGGGCGGTGGGCAGCCGCGCCCGGAACCAGCAGCGCATAGGGGGAGGGGAGATCGAACCTCCGCCCTCCCGCCGCGAGCCAGGCGAGATCGGGCGGGGGAAAGTCGCGCAGTCCCGCCATCTCGAGCTGCTCGCGCTGGCGCTCGAGCGTGTGCATCCGGTTGCGCGCGGGATTGGCGTGCGGATGCGAGGCGCCGCGCGCGATGCCCGACCAGGGCGGCCTTCCGGCGAGGCGGAAATAGCTCGCCGAGCGTGCCGAGGTTTGCAGGTCGTAGACGAAATCGAAGCCGCGCAAGCGCCGCGTGAGAAGCCAGAGCTGGGCAAGATCCCACCAGGGGGCGCGGCGATCGATCGCGATCCGGTCGAACCAGGGTGCGCGTTCGGCAAGCGGGGCGAAGGGCGGGGTGGTCAGCAGCGTGATCTCGGCCCGCGAGTGGGCGGCCCGGATGGCTGAGAAGGCGCCGAAAGCAAGGCAGAAATCGCCGAGCGCGCCAAGCTTGATGATCAGGATGCGCTTCAAGGCCGGAGGATCAAAGCCAGGGGACCTGCGGGAGAAGCCGGGCTATAGCACGAGGCTTGGGATGCGGGAGGCTTGGATGGAAGAGCGCGGCCGGCTGGATCGCGGGGACGGGGTGGAGCTGGCATGGATCCGCCAGGCCGGGCGCGAGCCGATGGTCGTTTTCCTGCCGGGCTTCATGAGCGAGATGCAGGGCGAGAAGGGGACGCATCTCGCCGCGTTCTGCGCGCAGAGCGGGTTCGCCATGCTCCGGCTCGACTATTCCGGGCACGGCGCGAGCGGCGGCCTCTTCGCCGAAGGCTCGATCGGGCAATGGGCCGAGGACGCGCTCGCGGTGATCGATCGCGAGGCGGGCAGGCGGCTCGTGCTGGTCGGCTCCTCGATGGGCGGCTGGATCGCGTTGCTCGTCGCCCGCAGGCGGCCGGAGCGGGTCGCCGGCCTGCTCGGCATCGCCGCCGCCCCAGACTTCACGGAAACCCTGATGTGGCAGGCCATGACGGGGGAGGAGCAGGCGCGGCTTCTTGCCGAGGGCTCGCTGACGGCGCCGAGCGCCTATGGCGAGCCGCTCCTCATCACCCGCCGCCTGATCGAGGACGGGCGGCGGCATCTTCTGCTCGACGGTCCGATCCCGATCTCCTGCCCGGTGCGGCTCCTGCATGGGCAGCGCGATCCGGATGTGCCCTGGGAAACGGCGCTCCGGACGGCAGAGCGCATCGCCGGCGGGGACGTGCGCGTCACCCTGATCAAGGACGGCGAGCATCGGCTCTCCCGTCCCCAGGACCTGGCCCTTCTGTCCTCAACCCTTGCCGGCCTCCTCGGCGAGAATGGCTTCTAGCCCCTCGCGGTAGCTCGGATAGCGCCACGCGAGCCCGAGCGCTGCGCGGGTCTTGCGGCTCAGCACGCGGCGGCTCTCGTCCCAGAAGCTCCGCGCCATCGGGCTCATCGCCGCATAGGCCTCGGCAAAGGGGAGGGCGGGCGGGGCCGGCATGCCGAGCAGCCGGGCGGCCTCCCCGATCACGGCCGCACTCTCGGCCGGCTCGTCGTCCGTCAGGTTAAGTATCCGCGTCCCCATGGATGTTCCCAGGGGCGGGTTTCGCATCGCCGCCAGCACCGCGGCCACGATGTCATCGCGGTGGATGCGGCCGAATTCATGGCCCGGCCTCTCGATGCGCCGTGCTTCGCCCCGGCGCAACGCTGCGAACACCGAGCGACCCGGCCCATAAATGCCGGCGAGGCGGAAGAGGTCGAGCGGCCGGCCCTCTGCCACCCGTTCCCAGGCACGCTCCGCCGCCAGGCGGCGGCGGCCGCGCTCTGATGTCGGCGCGGGCGGCGTATCTTCGTCCACCGTGCCGCCCCCACGATCGCCATAAACGCTGGTCGCGGAGAGATAGCCGATCCAGCGGAGCATCGGGGCCGACGCGATTGCCGCACCGTAGCGCGCGAGCACCGGATCGCCTGCCGCGTCCGGCGGAACGGTGGCGAGGAGATGCGTTGCCGCGGCAAGCGCTGCCTCGGCCGGCGTATCGCGGCCGATGCTTGCGACGGCATATCCCGCGTCGGCGGCCTTCTGCGCCACCGCCGATCCGCAATAGCCCGGCCCGAAGACAAGAAGACGCAGCTTCGTCAAAAATCGAGATCAGCGTAGTGCGCCGGCGGCATCACGCCCGGCACGCGGTCCGCGAGCACGCCACGAAAGCTCGGCCGCGATTTCATCCGCGCGTACCATTCCCTGGCACCCGGCGCCACCGACCAATCGACATCGGAAACGAAATCGAGCGCCGAAAGATGCCCGGCAGCGGCGAAGTCGGCGAGCGAGAGCGAGGGCCCGGCAAGCCATTTGCGGTTCTCCGCAAGCCAGGCGAGATATTTGAGATGCTCGCGAAGCTGCGCATACCCCGTGCGCAGCGCGCCGGCATCGGGCTCACCGCGGCCGGCAAGGCGCTTCATGAACTTCTCGCCAAGAAGATTCTCCGTCACCTCGGCCGCGAACTTCTCGTCGAACCAGGCAACGAGACGCCGCACCTCGATCCGCTCCACGAGCGTGCGGCCCATCAGCGGCGTATCCGGATATGCTTCCTCGAGATATTCACAGATGACACGGGAATCGGGAATGACGAGCCCGTTCTCCTCGATCAGCGTTGGCACCGTGCCGGCCGGATTGAGGTCGAGATATTCCGGACGACGTTCCCACACACGTTCGAGCTTGAGCTCGAACGGCAGGCGCTTCTCGGCGAGCACGAGCCGCACCTTGCGGGAGTACGGAGAAAGCGGAAGATGGTGAAGCACACGCATCGCGTGCCTTATCGCATCCGCTTCGATAGCGGCCAAGGGTAGCAGGAAAGGCCAGGGGCTCTGCCCTGGACCCGGTCGGGGGCTCTGCCCCCGACGCCCCCGGCAAAGGCGGAGCCTTTGCAATCCATTTGTTTAAAACTTTGGGCGGGTCCAGGGCTTCCATGCTTGAACCCTCGGGCCCTGGCGGGGTGCAGGGGCGGAGCCCCTGCGTTAATCTGCGGCCGCTTGCGTGGGACGAACGTGGAGGCGGCGCAGTGCGCGGTCGATCCAGCGCGCCGTTGTTTTTTCCTGAAGGCTGTTCTGCGCCAGACGCTCGGCGAGCGCGGGAAAATCAACGCGGTCCAGGCATTGATCCTGATCGAAGCAACTGAACACGACTGTCCGTTCACCGCTGACAGGGTCGATATGCGGCTGCAGGCACTGCGCGCAGACTTCCTTCATCATGCACTGCATCGGGCTGTTGATCGAGCCGATGGCGATATGATCGGGCTTGAGGAACGGGGCGAGCGCGCCATGCCGGGCCGCCGCCACCGCGTGCATCATTCGATCCGATCCGATGGCGATGAGATGATCGGTCTCCGTCAGCGGAATCGCCTGCGTCCCGAGCCGACCTTGCGCGTACGCCGTCATCGCCGCAACGATGTTGCCGACGAATGCGCGGTCATCGGGCCGCGCGGGATCGGGCGCGAAGCCCGGCGCCTCGTCGCAGCACCAGACGACGACATCCGCCGCTCGCTCGATCTCTTCCGTTTTGTAACGATCGGCGCGTGTGCGGTAGCCGGCGAAGTAAAGCACGCGCGAGCCGGCTTCGCGCGCCGCACGACCGATCGAGAAGAGCACGGCATTGCCGAGCCCGCCGCCGGCGAGCAGCAGCGTCCGCTTCTCGGGAATGCGTGTCGGGCTGCCGGTGGGTCCCATCAGCACGACCGGCTCGCCGGGCCTGAGCAGCGCGCAGAGATCGGAGCTTCCGCCCATCTCGAGCACGATCACCGAGACGAGGCCGGCCTCCGGATCCGTGCTCGCACCGGTCATCGCGAGCCCTTCCATCGCCAGCACGGTCGAACCGATTCCGGGCTCGCCGATCCGCGCGGCATGGCGTTCATAGTTCTGCAACCGGAAGAACTGGCCGGGGCGGAAGGCACGGGCGGCCGCCGGCGCGTGCACCACCACCTCGACGATGCGCGGCGTGAGCCGGTGCACCGCGTGGACCGTTGCCGTAAAGATTCGTTCCGAATTCGATATGATCGCATCGGCCGCGCGTGACGGCGCGCGAGCGGCGAGCAGCCGCGAGATCAGCGGATAGCCGCGCTTGGCGCTCGCCATCGCTTTGACGACATTGCCCGCGAAGCCCGGATGCAGATCGCCGAAGAAGCTCACATATCGCCCATCCGCGACGCGGTGCATGAGGACCCTGGGCTCTTCCGGCTTGACGTCCCCGCGCGCAACAGGGATCGGTTTCCCATCCTCGTCGATCGCCTGGAAGAATCGTCCGTCGAGTGCGATGCGAGAATCCTCGCGGGCGAGCACGGTGTTCGGGGAGGTGCCGGCCGCGACGAGCACGGCGCGCGCGGGCAGCGTCGCCTCGGCGCCCTCACTGCCGCGGAAACGCACCGCGCTCGCATGGCCGAAGCGATCGACCTCGACCGCGCGCGGCGTCAGCCCCTCGGCGAAGAGCACCCCTTCCTCGAGTGCCTTGCCGACCTCCTCATGGTTCAGCGTGTAGGAGGGCGAATCGATCAACCGGCGGCGATAGGCGATGGTTGCCCCGCCCCAGCTTGCGAGCAGCGCTCCGAAGCGCGGCGCGCGGCCTTCGCCGCGCGCGGCCTCGCGCTCCGCCGCGATCGCCGCTTCGTGGGCGAGGAACTCGTCGGCGATCGCCGCCTCTTCCTCGCCGAGGCCGGCGCGCAGGCTGGCCTCGCCCTGCTCGCGGGCAAGCCTCCGCCAGCGTGCGGCGAATTTTTCCACCTGCCGCACATAGTAGGCGAGGCTTTCCGTTGCCGTGTCGATCGCGGTGAGCCCCCCGCCGATGATGACCACCGGCAGGCGGAGCTGGAGATTGGCGATCGAGGATTTCTTCGCGGCGCCGGTGAGCTGGAGCGCCATCAGGAAATCCGAGGCCTCCCGCACGCCGCGTGCGAGCCCGTTCGGGATATCGAGCACGGTCGGCCGCCCGGCCCCGAGGCAGAGCGCGATATGATCGAACCCCATCGTGAAGGCCGCGTCGATGCCGAGGGTGCCCCCGCCGCCGAACCGCACGCCGCCGAAGGCGGAGAAGGACTCGCGGCGCTCGAGCAAGAGGCGGATGAGCTTGAGATAATTCTTGTTCCAGCGGACGGTGATGCCGTACTCGGCGACCCCGCCGAAGCCCGCCATGACGCGGTCATCGAGGTCTTCGAAGAGCTTTTCCGCCGCGCGCACCGGCTGACGCGGATCGAAGCCGAGCGGCTCGATCTTGAGCCCGTCGACCGCCACCACCGCGTGCCCGTCATTGAGCAGATGATGCGCGAGCGTGAACCCGGCCGGCCCGAGGCCGACCACGAGCACGCTTCGCCCGCTGGGCGGACGCGGCAACGGCCTGCGGATATCGAGCGGGTTCCATCGGGTCAGCAGCGCGTAGATTTCGAAGCCCCAGGGCAGCGCGAGCACATCGCGCAGGATCGAAGTCTCGGCCTGCGGAATATCGACCGGCTGCTGCTTCTGATAGATGCACGCCTTCATGCAGTCGTTGCAGATCCGGTGCCCGGTCGCGGCGAGCATCGGGTTGTCGACGATGATGGCAGCGAAGGCGCCGAGCAGGGAGCCGCCGGCGCGGAGCTCGTGCATCTCGCTGATCCGCTCCTCGAGCGGGCAGCCGGTGAGCGTGACGCCGAGGGCGGATTGCTGGAACCTGCCGCTCTTTCGGTCTTTCAGTCCCTTGCTGCAGCTGTCCTTCCCCTGATGATGGCACCAGATGCAGTAATGCATCTCTGCGAGCGCCTGCCCGGTCGTCATGCCCGCATCCGTGAGCGCGAAGCCGTCGCGCGGGCGCTGCATCGCCTCCGGCAGCCGGAGCATGGTGACCCCGTCACGCTCCATCGTTTCGAGCGGAAGAAGATGCGCGGGCTCGATCTTGTGCGGAACGTGGAAAAGAATGCCGCCGCGATGCTGCGCCTGGCCTTCCTCGGTGAGGCTCGCCCAGGCGGCGTAGCGGAGCGCGAGATCGAGCGCCTCGGCGGCGCCTGCCGCCTCCCGGTTCGCTTCCCATCGGGCCACGTGATCTGCGAAGCCGCGCTCCGTCAGCGCTTCGCCCATCAGAGCTTCGAGCTGCCGCCGCAGCGCCATGCCATCGAAGTTTCTGGGATCGGGATAGGTCTTGACCGCCCGGCGCTGCACGAAGAGCCGGCGGCAGGCATGGACCGGGTCGAGCGCGGAGGTTGCCGCGACGATCGCGGCGAGCTCCGTCTCGATGTCGAAAAGCTTGCCGAGGAAGGATTGCAGGTGCGGGCCGAGCCCGATCAGCAGCGCGCTCTCGTCCGCGGCCGCAAGCGTCCCCGGCTCCGCCCGTGCCGCCAGCAAGGAAGCGTGCAGCTCCGGCGCCTCGGCCGCGAGCGCGGCGAGGAAGCCCCGGTCGAGACGGATGAGGCCGTCACGCTCCGTGAGGTCGGAAAGCCGGAAGCCAAGGCCGAGCGAGGTTGCGTCCATGCCCTTGATCATGTGGGGGAAGCCGCGGGCGGATGCCACAGAGGCGCCGCCCCCGCAACCCTCATGGGCTTGGAGCGTGTTATGCACTTTGATGAAGTATTGAAGAAGTATTGAAAAGGAAGAGTCTTCTTTTTCTGAAGAAAAAGAAGCAAAAAGACTTTTTTCCGTTTTCCGGACCAGGCGCCACCTCGGGCTACCGACCGTCGTTCGGAGTCCCGGGATGGCGCCTGGTCCGGAAAACGGAAAAAAGTTTTCTGGTTCTCTTTTTCAAAAGAGAACCATCAGCGTTGCCCATCCCGCTCTAGCGCCGCCGGCGGCGCATGAAGCGGCGGGCGAAGCGCACCAGCCGCGGCATGGTGGTCGGGCGCAGGAGCCGCTCGTCATAACCGGCCATGCGGCGGTCGTTCTCGGCGAGGCAAATATCGAGGAGCTCGGCGGCGTCGATCTCGTTGCCGACCTTGTTGGCCCCGGTCAGGGTGAAATTGGCGTCCTGGCTGGAGCCGGTGTCACCCGAGCTCATGTCCTTTGCGAGGTTCATCCGCTCACCGAAAAGAAGCCCCCACACGGCGAGGGTGCGGAAGAAGAAATAGGGGCGGCGCCAGAGCGGCATGGTCCGCTTGTGCCAGGCGAGCCAGTTGGCGAAGAGGAGGATGTGCCTGGTTTCCTCCTGGATCACCGGCTCGAACGTCTCCACGAGCTCCGGAGGGAAGAAGCCGGAGCGCCGCGCCGTCTCGAAAAGGCCGAAGGCGAAGAAGCTGTCGATGCACTCGCCATAGGCGGTGACGAGATAGGACCATTCCGGGTCCTTGGGCTCGACATAGTCCGGCTCCGGCTCGAGCTTGATGCCGTAGAATTCGACCAGGCGGTGCAGCACCTCCTTGTGCCGCCCCTCCTCCCAGCCGTTCAGCTCGAGCGCCTGGCGAACCAGCGGGTCGGCGACGATGCGGGCATAGCTCAGCATCCGGAGCCGGGCGCGCCCTTCGGTCTGCACGGCGATATCCCAGATCGGCAGATTGACGAGCCGCGCCCTCGTCTCGTCATCGAGCGTCGGCCAGTCGATCACGGCCGGCTTGTACGGATTGAAGGTCTCCAGGAACATGCGACAGAACATTGCCTTGTGCGCATCCTCGCCCGGCGGCAGCGCGCCACCGGTCGGGAACGTCCAGGTGCGGGCGGTATGGTCCGCCGCGGCGACGGCTGCATTCTGCATGGGGACTCCTTCTCAGGGATGTTATGCACCCCTTCTTTCTCTGAAGAAAAAGAAGCAAAAAGGCTTTTTTTCCGCTTCCCGGAGCCGGTGCCGGCTTGGGGCTCGGAAGGACCGACGAAAAACGGACAGAAGTTTTCTGGTTCTCTTTTTCGAAAGAGAACAATTAGTCCCCGCTCGCGACCCGTCCGGCTGCCGGGGTAGCGAGGCTGCTCATGCTGGCGAGACAATCGGCGTCGGAGAGCGGCGCGCCGAGCGGACGCGCGTCCGCGGTCGCCACGCGGGGCGCGCCGGTTGCCGGGTCGCGATAGAGGATGAGATCGATCGCGCAGCGCGAGGAGCGATAGAGCCACACCTGCGCGGGCCCATCCTGGCGCAGCAGCAACGGCTGGCCGAGCTCGGCCTCAAGCGCTGCGGGCGTGGCGCCGACCAGCCCATCGACGCTGCCCGCCGCCGATCCCGAGCGGCTGGTCAGGCGGGCCTGGGCTGCGCAGCC
>JASHRV010000254.1 GCA_030037175.1 Acetobacteraceae bacterium | reverse complement strand
AAGGCGATCTCCTGGCCCTGGAACAGCACTTTTTCGGCAGCCAGCACCGCCTGCACATCGCCGGCCAGCGTCGGCATCCAGTCGAGCTTGAGCGGCTTGAGGTCCGCGGCGGTGAGCACGGCGAGCACGCCGGGCACGGCTTTCGCCCTGGACGTGTCGATGGATTTGATGCGCGCATGGCCGTAGGGCGAGCGGTGGAAATCGCCGAAGACCATGTTGGGCAGCTTGAGGTCGTCCACATAGCTGCCCTTGCCCTGGGTGAAGCGGATATCCTCGACCCGCTTGCGCTTGCAGCCGAGCCCCTGGAGCCGGGTTTCGCGGGCTTCCCTGGTTTCGCTGATCTCGTTCATTCCGCGGCCTCCTGGAGGGATTCGCCCGCGAGCTTCGCGCTCGCGTATTGGATCGCGCGGACGATGTTCTGATAGCCGGTGCAGCGGCAGAGATTGCCGGCGATGCCGGCGCGGATCTCGTCCTCGGTGGGGCGGGGACTCTCCTGCAGCAGCCGGTACGCGCGCATGATCATTCCGGGCGTGCAGAAGCCGCATTGCAACCCGTGCATTTCGCGAAACCCCTCCTGCAGCGGATGCAGCGTGCCGTCGGCGGCGGCCATGCCCTCGATGGTGCGGATCTCGGCCCCGTCCGCCTGGACCGCGAAGAGGGTGCAGGATTTCACCGAGCGCCCGTCGAGATCGACGGTGCAGGCGCCGCAATGGCTGGTGTCGCAGCCGATATGGGCGCCGGTGAGGTCGAGCTGCTCGCGGAGGAAATGGATCAGCAGCGTGCGCGGCTCGACCAGCGCCTCGACCTGGGCGCCGTTCACGGTGAGCGCGATCGGGGTTTTGGGCATGGCATTTCCCTCCTTCAGGCGGCGCGGGCGGCGGCGCGGGCGAGCGCGCGGCGGACCATCACGCCCGCCATTCTGCGCCGGTAGTCGGCCGGGCCGCGGCCGTCTGCCGTGGGCTCGGCGATCGCCTCGGCGCGGCGGGCGGCCTCGGCGAAGACGGCGGGTTCGGGTCGCTGGCCGATCAGCGCGAGAGCGGCGTCCTCGGCCAAAAGCGGGGTCGGCGCGACATTGGTGAGGCCGATCGCGCAGGTGGCGATGCGCCCGCCGGCAAGGGTCAGCACGACGGCAGCGGCGGCGGTCGCGTAATCGCCGATCTTGCGCTTGAGTTTTTCGTACGCGTGGCCGTGGCCGGGCGGGGGTTCGGGGATACGGACGGCGGTGAGGATTTCTCCGGGGGCGAGCGCCGTGACATAGGCGCCCTGGTAGAAGTTTTCCGCCCTGACCTCGCGCTCGCCGTTCGTTCCCGCGAGCAGGTAGCTTGCCCCGAGGCACATCATCAGCGCCGGCATGTCGTTGCCGGGATCGCCGTTGGCGAGGTTGCCGCCGAGCGTGCCGCAGGAACGGACCTGGGGATCGGCGACCTGCAGTGCGGTCTCGCGCAGGATGGGGATCGCGGCGGCGAGGCCGGCATCGGCGATCAGGGCGGCCTGGGTGGTGGTGGCGCCGATCAGCCAAGCGCCGCCCTCGCGGCGCACGCCGCGCAATTCGGCGATCGCCCCGAGATCGATGAGGTGATCGGGCGTCGCAAGCCGGAGCTTCATCATGGGCACGAGGCTGTGGCCGCCGGCGAGCGCGCGGCCGTCATCCGGATGGGCGGCGCAGAGGGTGACGGCCTCGGCGAGGCTGCGCGGGCGATGATAGGTGAAGGGGCCCGGGATCACGGCGGTTTCCTCCTTCTTCCTTCGTTCTTATGAGCCGCGAGTATGCGAAGGCGCGGCCGGGTGGACCAGGGGCAAAGGCGCAAGGGGCGGGGAGCAGGCTCGGGATGCCGGTCGCACCGCACGAAATGCGGCCGGGATGCACGAAAAGCGTCAGCCAGGCTGCCCTTCCGCGCGGGCGGCAAGTCCGGCGCGGAGCGCGGCGAGGCGGCTGCGGCTGACCGGCACGGGCGTGGCGGCGCCGGCAAGCCAGGCGAGCGCGCCATCGCCCGCGCGCTCGATCGCGGCGACGGCGTCGAGTGCCACGAGGTGGCTGCGATGGACGCGGATGAAACGCTGCGGGTCGAGCTTCGCCTCCACGCTGCCGATGGAGAGAAGGCAGAGCGCCTCGCCCTCGGCGTCCGCCAGGGTCGTGTAATGGCCGTTGGCGTGGACCGCGCGCAGTCGCTCGACCGCGACATAGACCGTGCGGCCCTGGCGCTCCGCCGGCAGCGATTGGGCAAGGCGACGCGGCGGGGGCTGCGACTCGGGATCGGTCTCCGGCTCGGAGCCGAGCGCCCTGCTCATCGGCGCCGGGCCTGGAGGTGGGGCAGCCCGGGAAAGAGCGGCGGCGGGCGCCAAGGCGGGTTCCTCGGCGGCGCGGGCCGGTTTCAGGATGAGCAGGAAGCCGAGCGAGATGCCGAGTGCCACGACCGAGACCGTTGCGGCGAAAAGGCGCGGCGAAAGCCCGGTGGCGGGAGGAACGGAAGGAACGCAGAGGATCGTCGTTCCTTCCATCGCCGTATAGTGCATGCCCGAGATGGCGAGGCCGATCAGGATCGCGGCGACCACCGGGGGCCGGCCGGAGCCGCCGGTGCGGAAGGCGAGATGCAGGCCGAGCCCGGAGGCTGAGATGCCGATGATCGTGCTGGCGATGACATAGACGGGGTCGTAGGTCAGCAGGAAGCCGGCGCTCAGGGCGGACATGCCGATGAAGTGCATGCCGACGATGCCGGCGCCCATGAGCAGCGTGCCGAGCAGGAAGGAGATGGACGAGAGAGGGCGGTTGGCGACGACGGCGATGGCGCCCGCGACCGCGACGATCGCGACCATGAACGAGAGCAGCGTCGGACCGAGGAGATAGTGGGCAGGGGCCGGCATATGGAGCGCCAGCATGCCGACGAAATGCATCGCCCAGATGGAGACGCCAAGCGTGACCGCCGATGCGGCGAGGAGGACGAGGCGGCTTTGTCTCGCGGCTTCGCGCATGCGCGTCGCGAGCACGAGGGCGACGAAGGCGCCCTGGATGGCGAGCAACACCGACAGCACGACGAGTGAGGTTGCGTAGTCGATCTGGCCCTCGGTGACGTTTTCCTCCTGCGTCCGGGCACCTCTACCACGCGGCCGGACGGTGATCCATTGCCGGGCGGGTCAGGTGCGGCCGGCGACGCGGCGGGCCATGGCAAGAAGGTCGCGCGGAGCAAGGCCCG
>JASHRV010000253.1 GCA_030037175.1 Acetobacteraceae bacterium | reverse complement strand
ATGGAGCTTCCCGCGACGCGTCCGAGGCATAAGCGGGCAGTCTCCGCCCCATGCCTGATCCGTCCCGGACTTACGCCTTGGCGGCGTTCTGTGCAGCCTCGAATACATCGCGCGCGGACCTTGTACCCGCTACGTGCTCCGTACCCTCGACTCCGAGGTCCATCCATCCTGCATTCACGGCCTCAAACATTTCTTCGGCAGGTCCGGTGTGGCCCTTCGGGATGCCGAATTGCTCGAACGCTTCCACCCACGCTGCACGCGGGACTGCAAAGGCTTTCACGTCGAGATTCAGGACTTCACCCAATTGCTCCGCGACTTCATCCGCGGTCACCATCGAACCAAGCTCGATGATACGCTGCCCTGACCATGCTGGCCCGGTCAAAAGGGTTGCGACCTCCGCGCCGACGTCGTTCGTCGCGACCATGGTCGATTTCCGGCTTGTCGGATTGTAGTAGACCGGCAGCGTTCCGCCCTGGGCGATCTGCAAGCCGTAAAGGAAGTTCTCGAAGAATCCACCTGCGCGCACAAATGCGATTGGCGATATCAGGTCGCGAAAACCTTGCTCCAGAAGCGACAAGGCCGTGATCATCCCGAGCCCGCTGGTTCTGTTCGCACCCATCGACGAAAGCGCAACCACTCGCGGCGGCGCTGCCTTGGTGAGCGCCTCGACATAGTTTGCAATCACCCCCTTTGCTTCTTTGTAATCGGGCGAGGGTGCCCAGACAGAAGGCAACATGACAAACGCGCCTTCGACCCCTTTGAGCGCCCACTCGATGGCTGCCGAATCATTCAAATCGCCGTCAACCAGTTCCACGCCCTGGTTCACCCAGCTTGACGCTTTCTCGCGATTGCGGACCAGCGCGCGCACTTCCTTGCCGTGCGCCAACAGATGTTCTGCCGTTGCGCCGCCCACTTTTCCCGTGATTCCCATTACTAGAAACATGTGTTTTCTCCTGATCTTGAGGGACAGAGCACTGCCCCGGTTGGTTCAACGGATGAGAGGCAGAATGGCCCGGATACGGAGATCGCGCGCGTAGAGGCCGCCCCATGTCATCGCGCCCAGAAGCAGGGAAATGATTTCCGGGGGCGACCCCAATTCACCGATGCGGACATGGGCGCAGATGGCACCCCCGAGAAAGCCTGTCACCAGGATCGCGCCGAGGACGGCGGTGGCTGGAATGGCGTAGAGGATGGCGCAGGCGAGTACGATCGGACCCACGACACGGGTCAGGTCCATCGCGAACCCGGTTTCCTGCAACATGCTCGCGATCTGTGCCGGCGCGAAAAGCTGAATAGTGCCGTCTGCCGCCAGAGCGATCACGACAAACGCGCTCATTATCCGACCGGCCCACAAGGCGCGATGCACGGTCACAGTTTCAGGCGCCAGATCCAGGTTCATGGTTTCGGACACTTGTCATTCTCCGATGGGGGGGTCCTCATATTCAGAGGCTTACTGTGCCTTTTAGGTGTGATAAATACAGAGAAAATGAACTCACTGTTCTCTCTGCAATAAACAATACCGAGGCACCAAAATGCAGAACCTCGAACCCATCCTCATCTTCATAACGGTCGCGGAAATGGGGAGCTTCACCCACGCGGCCGATAGTCTGGGCATCCAAAAGGGGAGGGCCTCAACGGCGGTCCGGAAGCTGGAAGAAGATGTCGGTGTCAGGCTTCTGCACCGGACGACGCGCAGCGTGCGGTTGACCGAGGACGGACGCGTATTTCATGCCCGTGCCCGCGATCTGCTTGCTGAAGTCGATGACCTACACTCGATGTTCGCAGGCGATCGCGTGGCACTGCGCGGGCGTTTACGGGTCGATCTTCCGAGCGAGGTGGCGCGCACAACGATCGTGCCGGCCTTGCCGGATTTCATGGCGACTTACCCCGAGTTGGAGTTGGAGCTGTCGAGTACGGATCGGCAAGTCGATCTGGTTCAAGAGGGGTTCGACTGTGTATTGCGGCTAGGACCTGTCGGGGACGAGACGCTGATTGCTCGCCCACTGGGTCGGTTGCGCATGGTCAACGCTGCCAGTCCCGTCTATCTGGCGCGCTATGGCGTCCCTCGATCGTTAGAAGATCTCCAGCGTCAGGAACATCGGACAATTCATTTTTCGACGACGCTCGGCGGAAGACCCCATGGATGGGAATATCCGGACGGCGATAGCTACGCGACGCTTCATTTGCCAGGTTCGCTACATGTCAACAGCGCGCAGACCTACGACGCCGCTGCCCTCGCGGGCTTTGGCCTGATTCAGGCGCCGCTCTTGGGGATTGGCCAATACTTAGAGAGTGGGGCGCTTGTGGAGATCATGCCCGAGTTTCGTCGCCGGGCGATCGCCGTGTCCCTTGTCGTGGCACATCGGAGCAATCTGTCGCGCCGAGTCCGCGCATTCATGAAATGGATCGAAGATGTGCTGACGCCGTATCTGGAATAGATGGCCGCTTTCGGGACGACTCACTTTGCCCGGGAACGGCGAGGATGGGTGCAAGTCCGTCACTGCGAGGAGTGCAGCGCCGTCGCAATCCCGGACATCAGTGCGATCCGACAGTATGTGCGCCGCTGGACCGAGATTGCTTCGCCGCTCCGTTCCTCGCGATGACGACAAATGCGCTTTAGCGGTGGGCCTCCCGGATTCGGGCAGGCTTCGGGTTGTGTCGGCCAGTCGCCCCCGCGACGAGCCAACCGAAAGCCACAACAACGGCAGCCGCGATCGAAAGACCGCTGAGCCCAAATGCCCGATACCCGTAGGAGGCAGCCCACGACCCGACCATCATGCCGCCATACATGGAGGCATTGTTCCAGGCTTGGCTGCGCCCACGCAGGTCGGGTGCAACCGCCGAGGCCATCGCTTTGAGATCGGGGATATAAGCCTGGCCGACGGCGAAGATTAAGAGGGCCGGCACCAGTGCCCAGGTCCTGTGCCAGAGCGACGCACCGGCGATGCCGAGGAGAGCGATGAATTCGACGGCCTGGCCGACCCGTACCGCACGCTCCTTGCTCCACAAGTCACCGAGGCGGCCGAGCACAAGATTTCCGGCGACATTTGCGATTCCGTAGACGAACAGGAAGCCGACGATGGCCTCGTTCGACCAGCGCCAAACGCTTCCGAGATCGACCACGAGATAAGTGTAGACAAGCCCGAGAGCAGCAAATGCGAGACAGCTCACTATCAGCACCGGTCCCGTCGCGGCGAGGATCGAGCGTGTCTCTGCGAATGAGCCGCCGGGCCTTTGCCGCTGCGGCGATGCCGCTTGCTCCGCGGCGGGCCGCGCCGCAAGCCCGAATGCGAGCGCGCTGGCGGCCGCGACCGTGGCCGCGGTGAGCGCCCAGAGCACGCCTCGCCAGCTCCAAAAGTCGGAGAGCCAAAGCCCGAGCGGGACGCCTGCGATAGCGGATACAGAGAACCCAACCGAGGCGATCGACATGACGTGTCCGCGCTCGCGATAGGGTACGGCATCACCGATGATCGTGTAGGAAGTGGGCGTAATGGCCGCAGCGGCGATGCCGGTCATCGCGCGTCCCACAAGGAGAACGGTAAAATCCGGTGCCCAGGCGGAGACCGCCTCAAACACGATGAAGGACAGGAGACCTGCATAGAGCACGGCCCGCCGACCCACCCGGTCCGTCAGACCGCCGATGAGCGGCGATGCCAGCGTGTAGCCTGCAGTGAAGACGGTGACGAGCAGGCCGGCTGCGGTGAGCGTGACACCGAAGGTCGTCCGGATTCCCGGCAAGAGCGGCGCGACGACGTAGAGGTCGCAGCCGACGACGAACAGCAGGACCGCGAAGGCATAGCCGAGCCGGGCGCCGGAATGCCTTGCCCGATCAGCGATCATTGCGGGTGAATTGAGCTTCACATCCATGGAGGTGCCAGGTCGCAGGCGGTGACGTTGCGCAGTCATGGTCTCGATGCTCCCTTTCGAGGCTCGAGATGACATCGTCGCCACCATGCGTCCAATATATGGCGCTAGCGAACTTCATTTATTATTTAGATAGCTATGGAACTGCGCCACATCCGGTACTTCCTCGCCGTCGCCGAGGAGGGAAACTTCACCCGCGCGGCCGCGCGCGTCGGCATCGGTCAGCCGCCGCTCAGCCTGCAGATCAAGGACCTAGAGGCCGAGGTGGGCGCCCAACTCTTCCACCGCGTGCCGCACGGGGCCGAGCTGACGGAGGCAGGGCAGGCCTTCCTTGAGAGAGTGAAGTCCATTCCGGGCTGCGCGACGGATGCCATTGAGGCAGCGCGGCGGGCGGCGAGAGGGGAAGTTGGGCGTCTCGCTCTTGGCTTCCCTGCGTCGGCGGCCCTCAATCCAATCGTGCCGGCAACCATCCGCGCCTTCAGGCGAGGCTTTCCTGAGGTCGAGCTACGGCTCGAAGAGGCCGATTCGAAGACGCTCTCAGCAGGTGTGATTGATGGCCGCTTGGACGCAGCGATCTTGCGCCCCGCTCAATTCGAGCCTGGCGAACTACAGCTGCAACCACTGGTGGACGAGCGCCTCGTCGTGGCTTTGCCGAGCACCCATGCCAAAGCGCATGAGCGGGGGGACGTTGATCTCCGAGCGTTGCGGGAGGAGTCCGTCATTCTGGCGCCCCGGGATATTGGCCCCAGTCTGTACAGTGCGGTGCTGAGCGCCTGCCGGAAGGCGGGCTTTGAACCAAAGCTAGGTCAGCCCGCTCCGCAGATTGTGTCCATTCTGTCTCTGGTGTCGGCCGAGATGGGCTTTTCGCTGGTGCCTGAATGCATGCGCCAGCTTCAGGTGAACGGCGTTGTCTACCGGTCGATCGTGTCGCCGGTTCCGCATGTGCGGCTCGCGATCGCATACAAGTCGAGCCGGCCTTCCCGTTTGATCAGAAGCTTCTTGACCATGGCTCTCACTGTCGTCAAGGACTTCGGCTAGCGTTTCTGGCTGCAGCAGGTTCTCGCTTGGCGCTCGCTGCCAGTCCGGCAGCGAGCAGGCAATCGAAATCAAGGAAATCTCAGAATTCCTGTGCTGTAGGAGGGAAAAGGATTTCATTGATGTCCACGTCCTCGGGCTGACCGATGCGAATGCAACCGCGCGCGAAGCTATCGGCCGGAATCGCGACGTTCGCGTAGAAGTCGTGACAAATCCTTGCAAACTCCGGATCGGTAACGCTTTGCAGCAACTCAAATTGTACAACTTGTACTTTGATTAGGGTTGATTCATGACGAGGGATGCCATCCCCTCCGGTTTTCGATGAACTTTGGCAACTCATCGAACCACTGCTGCCGGTGGCAGTTGCGAAGCCGAAGGGTGGCAGGCCGCTGGTTCCAGATGGAGCGGCGCGGATCGGCATTCTGTCTGTGCTGTGCACGGGCATTCCGTGGGAGATGCTACCACTTGGGACGGGGTGCGCCTCGGGCGTGACCTGCTGGCGGCGATTGCGCGACTGGCAGCGAGTGGGTGTACGGGACCGCCTGCACCGGGAACTGCTACGATGGCTCCGCGATGCGGATCGGATCGACTGCAGCCGAACCTGCGTGGACAATGCGTCCATCGCGGCGAAAAGGGGAGTGCCGCCACGGGACCAAACCCGACCGACCGCCGGAAGCCCGGGCCCGGACGAGCCACTGGCGGCGGATCATTCAGTGTCGGGC
>JASHRV010000252.1 GCA_030037175.1 Acetobacteraceae bacterium | reverse complement strand
TCGAGGCGTCCCCTGCGCCGGCGTCTCCGCCAAAGGCGAAGAAGTCGCCGGCGCGCCAGCTGGCCACCCTGCATCCGCAAGCAACCATGGTTGCGACGATCCAGGCCAATTCATCGACTCAGCCAATTCAGAGGATTCCATGACGACGATATTTCGCCGCGCGCGACGCACCTGGGGGCGCGCCTTAGTGCAGCTCGTGCGGCGCGCGACACTTGCCGCTCCTGTCCTGACGCAGCGCATCAGCCTTCTTGTCTTTCTGACGACGCTTCCGATCGCTGCCTATGCCCAGGTCGTCAGCGGTGGGGCGAGCCCGCAGACGATGATCAACAACATCTGCACGTTCATCCTGGGTCCTTTCGGAGAGTCGCTCGCCGTTCTCGCGATTATCGGGATCGGTGTTCTGTTCTCCTTTGGGCGTGCCTCCCTCGGCGTCATCGCGGGGATCATCGGCGGCATCATCATCATGTTCGGGGCTTCTTATCTCGGCCAGACGCTCACCGGAGGCTGAGGATGGAGGACCTGGAAACCGACACCCTCTACCTGGCGGCAACACGTCCACCGGTGCTGTTCGGCGTGCCTTTGACACTGTTCGTGCTGCTGCTCATGCTCGCCGGATTCATCGTCGTCCTGATGAAAAACCCACTGTATCTCGCAGTCATGGGTCCGCTCTGGCTGGCAGCGCGCGCGGTCGTCTCGCGAGACTACAAGGCGGTGGGTGTGTTGTTCCTGTATTTCCGCACGGCCGGCCGATCGGTCGACAACAAACGATGGGGTGGCGCATCCGTGACGCCGTTCCCCATCCGCGTCCGAAAGCGCGGAAGGGGCATGGCCGATGTTGGGTGACAGCGGCATAAGCGAGAGATCCGCCCTAACCAACAGCTATCTGCCATACGTCGGCCACATCACGCCGTCGGCTGTGCTCCTTGATACCGGCGCCGTGTTGGCGATGGCACGCATCGAAGGCCAACCCTTCGAGCTGGCGGATAACGCCGAACGCAACGCCCGTCTGCGTCTGCTCAACACGATTTACCGCAACATCGCTGATAACAACATCTCGATCTACACGCATCTCGTGCGGTATCTCGATGACCGGCCGGAAGAGCCGCGCGGGTTCCGCTCCGACTTTGCTGCGTCTTTGGACGCGCGGTATCGTGATGTCGTCTTGAACGAGACTCTGTATCGGAACGAGTACTTCCTCACCCTGGTTGTCTCCCCCAGAAGCGTGCTGGGTCCGTGGTTTGGAAGGAAGCTCGCGAGCTTTCAAAAGACGTTCCACGATATTCAAGAGAGACTGCTTCGCGACTTGGAAGACCAATGGCTGATCCTGCAGGGCGGGCTTGAACAGTTTGGCCTCCGGCGTCTCGGCATTTACGAGCACTCAGGACTTGCCTTCACCGAGATCGCCGAGGCGCTGCGTCTCATCATCTCGGGCCGGCCGCTTCGCGTGCCGATCGTCTCTGGACATCTGGGCGACTCGATCTATACGGACCGGGTCATTTGCGGCCGCCGCGGCATTGAAATCCGTGCGCCCGACAAAAGCCTTTTCGGCACCATCTTCTCGTTCCGCGAGTATCCGGCGAAGACGAGGCCGGGGATGCTCAATGCCCTCCTCTCCGCCCCGTTTCCCCTCACCCTCTCGCAGTCCTTCGACTTCCTGACCCGGGCCGAGACGCAGGACAAGCTCTCCCTCAAGTCGGCCCAGATGGTCGCCGCGCAGGATAAGGCACACTCGCAGATCGAGGACCTGTATGAGGCGGCGGACTCAGTCATGTCCAACCGCTTTGTCATGGGCAAGCATCACCTGTCGCTCGCGGTCTACGGCAACACGATTGCCGAAGTCGAGGAACGTGCCGGCCGAGCGCGCGGCCGACTCGCCGATAGCGGCGCCGTGGTGGTCGAGGAACGCCTGGGCCTCGAGGCCGCCTTCTGGTCCCAGCTGCCCGGGAACGTCGCTTGGCGGACCCGGCCAGCCGCGATCACGTCGCGGAATTTCGCCGGTCTCGCCGGCTTCGACAACTTCCCGACCGGTCGGCCGAGCGGTCATTGGGGTCGCGCCATCGCCCGTTTCCGGACCAATGGCGGGACCCCGTATGACTACGTCCCGCATGTCGACGACGTGGCAATGACGATCGTGTTCGGGCCGATCGGCTCGGGCAAGACGGCGTTCCTGATGTTCACGCTCGCGATGTTCGAGCAATCCATCCGGGCGGAGAACGCGGTATCCGGGGCACGCGGGTCAATCATCTTCTTTGACAAGGACCGGGGCGGCGAGCTGCTGGTAAGGGCGAGCGGCGGCACCTACCTCGAATTGAAGCGCGGCGAGGCATCCGGCATGGCGCCGCTCCGGGGCCTGCAGAACACCAAGGCCGACGCTGATTTCCTTCGCGGGTGGATCATCGCGCTGATCCTGAGCGACGAAAAGGGCGCGCTCAGGCCCGATGAGGATAAGCGGCTAGAGCGGGCTATTGCGCGCCAGCTCCGTATGCCTCTCGAGCTTCGGTCGCTTGCCGGCCTGCGCGAATATCTCGGCCATTCCGATCCGATGGGGTGCGGCCCGCGTTTGGAAAAATGGTGCCGGGGGAACGCGCTGGGCTGGGCCTTCGATGGCGACCACGACCATGTGCGCATCGACGGCAACCTGACCGGCTTCGACATGACCCAGCTCCTCGATCACGCAGATGTCTGTCCGCCGGCCGGAGCCTATCTTCTCTATCGGGTAACGCAGATCCTCGATGGCCGCCGAGTAGTCCTCTCGGTCGACGAGTTCCGGTTCTACCTTCAAAACCCGCAATTCGCCAAAGTCGTCGACGACCTTCTTCTCACCGTACGAAAGAGCAACGGCGCGGTGTTCCTGGCACTGCAAATGCCCGAGCACGTGCTGGAAAGCCCGCTTGGCCCCTCGATCGTAGCGCAGTGCCAGACGCAGATCATGTTCCCGTCTCCGACCGCAGACCGGGATACCTACATCAACGGCCTGAAATGCACCGAAGGAGAATATAAGGCAGTTCGCGAGGATATGCTCGTCGGTCCGCGGCGCTTCCTCCTCAAGCGCGTCAAGGCGAGCGTCATTTGCGAGTTCGATCTCGCTGGGATGCGGGAATTCCTCGCGGTCCTCTCCGGTCGCAAAAACACTGTCAACTTCGCCGAGAAGCTGCGCCGCGAGCTCGGTGAGGAGCCGTCGCGCTGGCTCCCCGAATTCATGCGGCGCTTTCACGAAGCCACCGATGGAGATGAGAGGAACGATGAGAAAACTTCTTTTAGCCTTCGTTATAGCGACCGCCGCCCTGCTGCTTGGTCCGGGGGTCCACGCTCAGATACCGGTGATCGACGCCGCGAATCTGGCCCAGAATATTCAGACCGCCACTCAGGCGGTCATAGAGGTCGAGCAGCTCAAGAACCAGCTTTCCCAACTCGAACAGACGTACCAAATGTTCACGAACCCGACGAACATTCTGGGGATGGCTACGAACCTCGAAAACCAGACTGTTGAAAATCCGATGCCGGCGGTGAAGGCTCTTTCTGGTTTGCTGGACGGTGCAACGGCGCCAACCGGCGACGGAGCGACATATTACAATCAGAACCGCGTATATACCCCAACCGGCACGTCACCATATGCCACTCAACTCATAACCAATGCCCAGGGAATTGCGAACATCGAGGGCATTGCCTCTACCAATCTCGCGGCAATCCAGGCGCGACTGCAGGACTTGCC
>JASHRV010000251.1 GCA_030037175.1 Acetobacteraceae bacterium | reverse complement strand
CTTCGTTATGTGCGAAGAACAGAATCGCGGGCTTATGCGACCCCCTGCGCTGCTATCGGATGAAGGGCTGGGCACATAAAGGACGGAACGCGACCAGCGGCCGTTGCTCAGCGAGTCGGTGACGAGCACTCTCGGAGCCATCGTAGCGCCACCCGAGGAGGCGGCTCAAGACCGCGCGGATGATGGGCCCTGCTAGCTGGTTGCGACGTTCGTAGCCAGCGATGACTTTGATGGCCTCGTCCGTATCGAGGACGCGATAAGCTGCCGCAAACCGGTACGCCCCCACCACCACCTCGAAATTCGGTACTGCTTCAATATTGCGAAGCCAATCCGCCTTACGGCCAAAGGCACTCATGACGATTAGCTCCGGGCCCTCCCTCCTATACTCCATGATTTCCAGGACAGTGTACCGGCGCAGACCAGTTCGCCGTCCGATATGGACCAGCATCAGGAACCGATGTCCCAGCATCCAGCCGCAGTTGCAACGGTACAGATGGACCGGTGCTCGAAAGAAGCAGCGAAGTGCTCGACTCGGGCGGCTTCGCGTCATCAAGATTTCTCCCGAAGGTGCGATGGGAATCTTAGGCCCAAATTCTTCGGATGAAATGGGCGCGGTTCCGCCGCGAATATTGGCGAGGCGGTACGCAACGTTGGGCGAAGGGCTTGGAGGCGGGCCGAGCGGCTACGCTCGATAGGCCGAACTCTGGACATCCCGAATCGGTATCATTCCCTGCCCGGCAGGTTTTAATTCCTTGTTTGGCAGATTCTGGTCCCTGATAGCGCAATAGAAATCCCCTTTCGGCTGTGCAGGGAATTCCCTTGCTAAACGCGTGATTCAGATGCGGGTCCGATCCTGGCGATTGTCGATATGGAGTTCCAGACGCGATGATTCCTTTTGTGCGACCGTTCCTGCCCCGCATCTCTAGTCGCGGCCGGGCACAGCCCACGCCCACCGATGTCATCGCCCCGCATCACTGACGGCGGAGACGGCCGCGCCGAGCGACGGATGCAACGCGCTCGCTGGCCCACGCGGGGTGGCGAAGCGTAGCAGCCATCTCGCGCGCAAGAGGCGCTTCTGCCCCATCGTCACGACCGGCGCCGTGCGCCGGCCGCGGTGAAGACGCCTTTTCCTAGCGCCACGGCGTAGGCCGGGCACTCGCAACAAAAGCACAGGATCAGCCTTCCCCATGCCCAGTCTGCCAAGGCACGCGTGGCGCCATCGGCCAGGCGCAAATCCCCGTGGTCCCGAATCCCCATGGCGCCCGGTCGATAACCGACGGCCGACGATTGGCAACGGCGTGCTACTTGCCGATGCCGGCGGTCATCCCACGAACGAAGAACGACTGGCTCGCCAGATAGAGAATCACCAAAGGAAGAATCGACAAAAACGCCCCTGCCATCACCAACGGCTCATTGGTCGAGTACCGCCCCTGGAACAATGTGAGCCCCGCCATGAGGGTTCGTTGGCTGTTGTTCTGTAGAAAAACGAGAGCAAAAAGCAGCTCGTTCCAAACCCAGATCGCATTGACGATGACCAGGGTCGCTGTGGTCGCAACCGAGAGTGGCATCACGATCCGAAAGAGAATGCGCATATGCGACGCGCCATCGATGGTCGCTGCCTCGATCAGCTCAAGCGGCAGCTCGCGAAAAAAATTGACAAGGAAGAACACCGAGAAGGGGATCAAAAGAACTGCATAGACCAGCGTGACGGAGGGCAAAGTGTTGATCAGGCCGACCTGGACCATGAGCGTGAAAAGCGGGACGAGCAGCGCCACGGGCGGCAATGCCATGAGCGCGATGTTCAGGTTGAAGAACACGCGCTGTCCCAAGAATCGTCCGAAGACGATCGCGTATGCGGCTAGGACGGCAATCAGCGTGGCCGCGGCAACGGAAACGAAGGAAACAACAATGCTGTTGAGTGTCCAGCGGGCGAACGGCATGACATCGAACAGAGAGAGAAAATTGTCAAGTGTCGGCGCCCGCGGGAGCCCGCTTGGATCGAGGGCGTATGCCTGGGGTGTCTTCAAAGCCGTTTGCACGGCGAACCAAAGCGGATAGAGCGACACGAGGCTCAATAAAATCAACAGAGCTTGTTGGACAAGCGAGACCGAGACGCGCTTCATCGTCCAGTGTCCGCCCCACTTGCGCGCAAACGCAGATAAAAACCTATCAACACGCAGGCCAAGACCAGCAGGACGACAACCGCCGCAGAGGCAACACCGATGGCCCCATTCTCGAATCCGTTTTCGAAAATGTAGTACTCCATGACACTCGATGCTTCCGCCGGCCCGCCCTTGGTGAGGACGTAGACATAGGTGAAGATCGACGACAGCACAGTGATCGCTTCGACGACAACGAAGAACTCGATCGTGCGCCGGATATAGGGAATCAGGATCGCTCGCTGGATTTGCCAGCCATTGGCGCCGTCGAGCTTCGCTGCCTCCACCAGCTCCTGCGGGACCGCAAGCAATGCGGCGGCAAAAACCACCACCCCGAATCCAAGCTGTTGCCAGATGATCACGCCGCCGATCGCCGGGACGACATCGGCGGCAGAGCCCAGCCAGTCCTTCGCCATCCAGCCCAGCTGCCAATGGCGAAGCTGGGTATTGAGCACGCCATTGCGCTCGAGCAGATAGCCGAACACCAGACCGATCGCCGTCGCGGGAAGGATATAAGGAAAAAACACAATCGCCCTGTACTGCCGCCAACCGCGGATCTGAGCGTTCAAGATCAGCGCGATCAACAAAGCCAGGATCGTCATGATAGGAACGGTCGTCAGCAGCTTCAGATTGTTCAGGACCGACTGGAAAAAGACCGGGTCCTGCCAAAGGCCCGTGTAGTTGGCGGTTCCTACATAGGTCAGTGCACCGAGCGAGCCCGAGTAGAAGCTGAACCAAACAACCTTGGCGAGCGGATAGAGAAACCCGGCGGCGATCGCCAGAGCCGCCGGAGTGACGAAGAGGTAGGGCCAGAGACGACGGCCTATCGTTCGGCGGCGTTGGAGCCGCCTCTCCGGGCCGACGAAGTCTTTGTGGCGGCGCAGACGCAAAAGGCTCAGTCGCATCGCCTCTCGGCCCAGCACTGCTTGGGTTCGCGCGCCGGCACCGCGAGGCGCTCCCGGCGTCTGCCGGCGCGCGTTCCGGTCTTCACGTTCGTGACTCGGCTCGGGGGATCACCGTTCGGACTGGCAGACCGCTCAGCGAGTCTGCCGGCCGCGATCGCGATCGAGGGCCCCGGGCGACGTCCTGGTTTCCCCGCGCTCAGCCGTTGCCACCGGCCCACTTGCGGTACTGCCGGTACTCGGGAATCTGCTGGACGCGCCATTTCTGGATGACCCGATTCCAGATCTCTACCGCCTGATCGGGAGAGCCCGACTTCGATGTGATGAGCTGGCCCGCGGGCAGATCGGCATCGTTGTCGACCTGCGGCGGCAGGTAGTTCTCAAGCCAGATCGAGGTTTTTGCGGTATCGAGCTGATAAAGCTGCTGAGCCAGCGGATCCGTGATCGAGGCGACGGGGAACCGCTCGTCGGCGGGGAACGCGCCGGTCTCGGCGTACAGTGCCTTCATGTTTGCGGGATCATGAAGCCAGACCAGAAAGGCCGCGGCGGCCGCCTTGTTGGGCGCCCAGCTGGTGATGAATTCGTCTGACGATTGCGTCACGTCATAGGAATCGGCGAGTTTCCCGTGCCCCCATTTGGGCGGCTCGGCGACTCCAATATTCTCCTCCCCGAGTGCCTTTCCCCAGCTCAGAACATTGCCGTCGGTGGTGAAGGCCATCGCCGCTTTCTTCTGCGGAAACAGCTGCCATCCCTGGTTCAGATCCAGCGACGCCACGTCGGAATTGAGGTAGCCCTTCTGCACTAAGGTCTGCATCATTGTATAGAGGTTGCGCAGCAAGCCATCGAACTGCGTCATACTGAAGCTGCCAGTGTTGCCGATTGCACCCTTGATCTCGTCAAGGGAATTGAGCTCTTGGGTGAGATAGATCGCGAACATCCACGCCCCGAAATATCCGTCCTTGTTACCCATGCCGAAGGGCGTGATTCCGTGGGCCTTGAGCACTGCACAATCAGCGAGGAACGCGTCCCAGGTCTTCGGTGGGGTATTGGGATCGAGTCCCGCCTCCTTGAACAGCTGCTTGTTCCAAACCAGCGGAACGCCGATCAGGTAGATCGGCATGGCGACGATCTTGCCGCCCTCTGCGTTCTCGCTCGTCTCGAGCCACTGCGACGTCTCACTCGCGGGTACATAGTCTGAAATCGCAACGGCGGCTTTGTCCCAATAGGGCGTCAAGGTGGGGAGCGTCGCCCATTGGGTGTCGATATCAGGGCCGGAGCGGCTTTGTGCGGCGAGCCGAAAGGCGCCGATTAACGTATCGGAAGCCTGAGGGACGAGGTTAATCGTCACCTTTGGATGCAGCTTCTCGTAAGCCGACACCATGGACGACATCCATTTGTCGATACCGGGAATGTCGCTTTCGCCCCAGAACCAGTAGGTGATCTTCCCGGCATATGCCTGCCCGCTTGCCGTTGCTGCATTCTGCGCCCTGGCGCTGTCAGGACATGCGGTGATGAGGCTGCCCGCAAATAGCACGGCAACCAGCGCCAAAAGTCCGCCCGCCCGAAATCTCGGGCGTGTTGTTCTGTTGGAGAATGTTCGCATCCTGGCCCCCCGCAGGCGATGTGTGATTGTTGTCAGCCGATCCGTCCCGTCCCGCACAGCGAAGCCGCAAAGCCTTCGGAATCCCCGCTCGGCGTGCACCTGCTGCCTCCCCTACAGTCAGTCCGCGGTACGATCGAAGATCTCAAGGACATCCATCCGTCCCTTGAATGACGTGTAGCCGGCGTCACAGACATAGATGCCACCGGTCAGGTAGCGGGCACGGTCCGAAAGCAGAAACAGCGCAAGTTCGGCGGGATCCTCTGCCGTCATGATTGGCATCAAATGCATCGCCTCGATTCGAGAGCGCATGGCCGGATCGTCGAGGAAGCTGCGTTGATGCGGTGTCTCAACGAAGCTCGGGCATACGGCATTGACCCGCACGCCTTCGGGCGACAATCCCGCAGCAATTGAACGGGTCATCGCGATCACACCACCCTTCGCTGCAGTATAGGCATCGATGCCGGCCTGTCCGATCAGGGCGTCGGACGTGGCCGTAAGCACGATGCTACCCACGCGCTGGCGCAGCATTTGCTGGCCGAAATACTTGCAGACATGATAGGTACCCGTAAGAACGAGCGAAAGAATGGACTCCCAGATTGCCTCTGGGAGTTCCGTGACACGACGATCGTTTTTGTTGACCAGCGGAACCGACATCGCCGTGTGGAAGACGCCATCGATTCGTTCATAACGGGCGACGGCTTGTTCAACGAGCGCCTTGACGGAAGCGCTGCTGCGCACATCTACAGTCATTGCATCGGCACCACAGTCGGCGGCAACGCGGCCAGCGGCGTCCTCCGCAATATCAGCGACGATCGCCTTTGCCCCATCGCGCACCGCAAGCCGAGCCGCTGCTGCACCGATCCCGGATCCGCCGCCGACGATCAGGCAAACCTTCCCCGCCAATAGCCCGGACATTGCCGCCCTCTCGACCGGACAACAAGCTAAGCTTACCCTTTCAAGGGGTGTCAAGTGCCAGCGTCGGTCGGAGCGGAGCCAAGTCATGGGGCAGAAAACGGCCGACGCAGTCATTATCGGTTCCGATCGAGCGTATCGCGTCAACCATGGCCCAGCCCAGCGACCTCAAAACCCCAAATTGGCGGAGCTTCGCGATGATTTCGGCAGGCTTGCAATTCCTCCGCGACATCATCCACCTCCAAACCAACCCTATTTCAAGATAAATCCTTTCTGGGGAGAGATCATCTCTTCAGGCATCACTCCGCACCATCGGGAGTTATGGGACATTGCTCGTCGAGGACGTCATTCCTGCCACTGACGTCGCTCCAAAACACGCATCGGCTCGGGTATCGCCCACTCAGGGATACGACCGCGACACAGGACTCGCGATTGGCCTAAATACCGCTCAATCACGGGTGCGGGAAATACCCCGAGCGGATATAGCTTGAGTGGAATTTTGCGAAATTTGGTTTGCCGCGCGACTATGGCCTCAAGGCGGTAGGGAGCTGCTTGCGCACGTAGCACCCGCAGGCATTCGTAAAAGGCCGGTGAAATACTCGGCATGTCGCCAATCAGCGGCTTAGCCCATAGGCAAACTCGGGACCCGCCCATTATGCGCCAGTCGAAGACCATGAATATTCCACTCGGTTGCGGCGGATCATCGGGTATTAGTCGGCTACCCAGCCAGTGCGCCCATTCGCAAGGTAGAGCAGCGTCCCATCGGGTCTCTCGCAGCAAGAAGGCACGTACAGAGTTCGATCCGTAACCAAAGCGCTCAGCTCGGAGCGCGGAGAAGAGCTGATACCGAGACGGCGGACACCCACAGCCGGCGGGAAAAGCTACAGCCAGAGGCACAGCGGCCATTCGTCGCGCTATCATCCTGGCTGCATGAGAGTCTGTCCGTTCCATGTCTTTTCTTCGTCCGCAGAGAGCAGCGTTGACTGGCATTGTGCCGATAGCCGACAGTTTCCTTCGTACGGCTCGCACTATGGTCTCCTAAAAGCGATTTGAGAGCGCTTTTTCTCCGCTCGGTACCATAGATAAACTGTTACCAACATGTAGCAGAGCTCATCCGAAGCTCGTCTCTGTAGCAATGTGATAGCTCATCTGCTGCTGCTCGCAAAAGATGGCATCCGGGTGGTCGGCGCCGCTCTGGATGTCGTGCCCATCGGAACGTTTCTCACCAACGGCTATGTTCCTTCGGTCGCGGTCTTCCCGGCGATCTCAATCGGCACGCTGGCGCCAGCATCGAATTAGAGCATGACGACCGGGGATGGAGTCGCCGGTAGGTCCAAATCACGCGATTGAACAGAGATTAGAACCTGATACCGCGCACCGCATCGGGATCCATCCGACCGGCCGAGAGCACATAGCCGACATCAATGGATCTGCCTTGGCAGTTTGCCCCCTTTTCGGCGTCGAATCGTGGCCACGCCAAGCCGCGAATTTCCCACGTGACATAAAGCCTTTCCCTGGGCTGGTAGGATCATCATCGGGCGTCTACCAAGGGTCACCGGCCATGCCAATTTATACCAGGGAGTCCTGTCGGGCGAATTGACAGTATTCACCGTAGTAATAGGTTACCGCTCCGGTGGGGAGACTCGGGGCGATGGCGAGAGCAATCAGTTTGGAAGCGTGGCGCGCCGCTGTCCGCATGCTCGACGACCATGGTTCATCTGCGGATGACCATGCCCTTGCCAAGCTTCGAGAACTATGCCTCGGGAATGACCTCTCAGCCTTGCGGGATTGGAGCGCCGTGCTCGCGGCGATGAACGAGCTGCGGCGGGATCGTCAGGAAGGCGAGCGGGCGAATTGAGCCAGCGCCCGTGGCCGCGCCGTCCGGCGACCGCCGTGGGATACACGGGCTTGTGCAGACCTCCCGGCCTCCCTCGATCGCCGCTCGCGAATAAACTGCTCGCGAGTCTGTGAGCGTCCGACGCGCTCGGCCAAATCGGGGAACTTTCTGATGAAGACCGCGCTCTGCCTTGCTCTTGCCGTTTCCACCCTCCTCGCTCCCGCGGCGGGCGCCTTCACCTATTCGGGGATCGGGGCCGCCACCTGCCGCGTCTGGCTCAACGATCGGCGGGGCGAAAGCCCGGCGGCGGCGGCAGCAGCCCGCCAGGACGAGCAATGGGTGGCCGGCTTCATCTCAGGGGCTGCTTATGGCGGTGTGGGCGACCCGCTTGCAGGCACGGATGCGGCGGGTGCATGGACATGGATGGACCAATACTGCGCGGCGAATCGCAGCGCGCCGATCATCAATGCCGCGCAGGCCTTCATCCGCGCGCGGGAGCAATGACGGCTGAGACCGTGTCATGACCCTTCCATGGCGCCTTGTGCGGCAAGCGAGGAAGGCTGTTCTTTTTTGAAAAAAAGAACCAAAAAACTTCCATCCGTTTTTCGTCCGGAGTCCCTCCGATGGTGCAGGGTCCGGAATAACGGATAAAGGTCCCTTTTGGCTTCTTTTCCTTCAGAGAAAGAAGAGAGCACCTGTACTTTTCAATACTTTATCATGGTGCATGACACCCTCCACGGCCTGCCCTGCCAAGCCGATGATCACGGCGAGCGCGGTTGCTGCTGAGACTCCCCGCGCCCTGTCGCCGTTCAATTTGTCCATCCTCCGCTCGGAGACAGTGCCGTGGACTATGCAAATTCTACGGCCGAGCTCAGTGAAAAACTGCGATGCACTGCAAAGTAGGATGATTGACGGAGACTGATATAAACCGTAGCCAGAGATTACTCCATTTGGATACTAACCCCCTTAGCCCGCCGAGCAGCCGATTGCTCGGCGGGATTTTTCGCTTTCGCGTTTGGGTGAACGGAAGAGTACGTGGCCCGGCGCTCCGTCGATTGTCTTCGCATGTCGCCGATCCCGGGAGACAGGCTGGAAGAAGGAGGTTATGAGGGGCGGAGCAAGCTTGAGACCGGGAGACCGCGATGAAGGGATGGGCGATCGTGATGGCGGGCTGCCTGATGGTCGGATTCACGGCATCCGCCAGGGCGGAGATCGGGAATGTGGCGCCCACCCAGAGCGCCGTGGCGGCCTGCATCCACACCCTCTCGGAGCGCTATGACAAGCAATCCCCGGGCCTCGGTCTCGCCTCTCGGCCGGATGAACTCTGGGCGGATCTCGGGCTCGCGACCTACCCACAGGATGGCGCGGCCGCCTGCGCCCACGGCTTCGAGGATAAGATGGACGATCCGGGGTTGGGAGCGCCGACCCAGCAGGATGGACCGGCGCACTGAGGAGCGCGCTGCCTATTGCGCGCCGAACAGGGCCGCGCGTGCGGCCGGGGACGGAAAGACGCAGCTCACGCTGTGTGCGCAGCCAGGGACGATGTTGAGCGTATGCTTGCCGTGAGCGAGGAAATCGTCGTCGTAGGTCGCGTAGTGCTCGCCTCGATCGAGCCGATATTTGCCTTGCAGTTCGGCGGCGCAGTTGGATTCGAGGAGCTGGGGGGCCGTGCCCGGGCCGCTGCCGGTGTCGAGCGCGCCCTCGAGATAGTGGAGATCGGAGCTTGCGTAAGCAGCGCGGGCCGCGGCAGCGCTGCGGCCAAGCCAGGTGGGAAGATTTTCGGTCCCGAATTTCCAGTTGTCGTATCCGGGACAAGCGGCGGCACCAGGCAATGGGCGCGTGGGGTCAAAATAGAGGAACCCGCTTGGATCGGCGACCACGTAGCGGAGCTTCACCGGCCGTGACGGCATAGCGGAGAAGGCCGCGTAGCGCTGGACGAATTGTGCGCCGGCGGAGAAACCGGCGATCGTCAAGGTGCTCGCCGCCGGGTAGTCGTGAAGCAGTGTGTTCACCAACGCGTCCATCGCAGCGTAGCTGCTGATGCTGCCGTTCAACGCCGGCTTGCCTTCGGCCCAGGTGCCGCAGTGCCACAAGGCGTCGGCGGGTGAGGCCGGCGGCGTGCCATGGAAGTGGCAGCGCGCGACATCATCCTCCGCCACCTGGAAGATCGGTGAGACGATCAGCGTGTCTGCGCCTTGGCCGGCCTCCGCCGCCGCGCGCGCCGCCGCGTCGTAGGTACGGGTTGCGTCCCGGGTGTAGCCGTGCAGTGCGATCAGAATGTGCGTGATGCCGGCTTGGCCGGGCGGAGCGGAATCGAAATAGGGCAGCGTCAATCCGTCACCAAGCGGGGCCGATGCGAGTGTGCGCACTTCGGCCGCGGCTGCTGCGACGAAACCGCTGCTTAGAGCGAGCGCCATGAGCATCGCAGCGGCGATCGCTCTCACGCCGCAAGCCCCAACTCCGGGAAGACGCATCCTGAGAGGTATGGCGGGACGAGATCGGACAGCATCGGCGTGTTATGAACCTTCCAGGGCTTCTCGTGCGATGAGCGAAGAGGCTGCTCTTTTGTTCTTTCTTGAAAGAAAGAACCGACGGCCTTTTATCCGTTTTTCGTTTGGAGTTCCCCGAGGGTGGCAGGGACGGGATAACGGGAGAAAGTCTTTTTCTTCAGAAAAAGGAGGCGTTTCCTTTTCAATGAGTTGCGCGAGGACCGGGAATAACCGGCAGCCGCTCCGTGTTTTCCCCGGGCAACCTCGGTGGGAGGGACGGCCATGATGCGGATCGGCGTGATCGGGATGATGCTGTTTTTGCTCGTTGGCCTGGGGGGCTGTGGAATGCCGGCAAGCGCGCCAACAGGCACGGGGCGTGTCGGGCCTGCCAACCTGAGTGGCGGTGGTGGAGGTGGGGGAGGGAATGGCGGCGGCATGTAGGGGCATCTCGCAGCTGCCGGCGTGACTCTGCCGGCAGCTGTCCCGCTTTTGATCTTCTCAGACCGACTTCACTTCGCCGCCGTCCATGCGGAGAGTCGAGCCGGTCATCCAACGCGCGCCGGGCGACACCAGGAAGGCCATCAACTCGGCGATTTCCTCCGGCTCGCCATATCGCGCGATCCCGGCTTCCTTCGGGAACTTCGCCGTCGCCTCCTCCACCGTCATGTCGTGCAACGGCGCCCAGTGCTGGAGATACGAGCGGCGACGGCCGGTCATCACCGGGCCGGGCAGGACACTGTTCACCTGCACGCCATCGGTGATGCCGCGATCGGAGAAGGCCTTCGCCAGGGCGACGATCGCGGCATTGATCGTGCCGACGGCTGCGTAAGGCGCCTTCGGAAACAAGGCCGAATTGCCTGACATCAGGACCACTGAGCCTTTCGCTGCCTTCAGCGCCGGCCATGCGGCGATGGTGAGGCGCCGCGCGCCGTGCAGCTTCAGCGCCAGCCCGCCCTCCCACTGCGCGTCGGTCATCTCAAACAGGTCGATCTGCGGCACCGCGCCCGCGATATTGAGCAGGGCGTCTATCCGCCCGAAACGCGCCAGGGCTTTGTCGACCACGGCCTGGGCGGCCTCAGCCTGGCTGAGATCGGCATCGTGCACGAGCGCTTCCGCGCCGGCAGCCCCGACCGCCTTCGCCGTCTCCTCCAGATGGGCGCGATTCCGCGCCACCAGAACCAGGCCTGAGAAATCGCGGGCAAGGCGGATGGCGGTGGCCCGGCCGATTCCCTGGCTCGCGCCCGTGACGATGGCAACCGACTGCGACATCTCAATTCTCCTTCGTTCCATGGGTTCGATCGGCGCCCGCCCCGCCTGCACCGCGGGACGGTCGCCGGGTTGCGGATTCAGCGGGGAAGGAAGTCGCGGATGGCTGCCGCGATCTCGGCAGCATGCGTTTCCAGCGCGAAGTGCCCGGTATCGAGGAAACGCACGACCGCATCCGGGATGTCGCGCTTGAACGCCTCGGCGCCTGGCGGCAGGAAGAACGGATCGTTCCTGCCCCACACCGCGAGGAGCGGCGGCTTGCGCGTCCGGAAATACGCCTGGAAGGTCGGGTAGAGCGCGACGTTGCTCTTGTAGTCGCCGAACAGGTCGAGCTGAAACTCCGTCATGCCGGGCCGGGTCAGATAGAAATTGTCGAGCGAATATCCGTCCGGCGAGACCGCCCTCGGGTCAGGCACGCCGTGCGTGTACTGCCAGATCGTGGTCTCGGGCGTCAGGAACCCGCGCAGCGCTTCGCGATTGGCCTCGGAAGAGTCCTGCCAATAGGCCCGGATCGGGTTCCAGCCCTCGCTCAGCCCTTCCTCATAGGCGTTGCCGTTCTGCGAGATGATCGCGGTGATCCGGTCCGGATGCTTCACCGCAAGCCGGAAGCCGGTCGGGGCGCCATAGTCGAAGACATAGACGGCGTAGCGATTGAAGCCGACGATTTCGGTGAAGCGGTCGATCACGTCGGCCACCCGATCGAAGCTATGGGAGCGGCCCGGCATGTCGGAGTTGCCGAAACCCGGCAGATCGGGTGCCACGATATGGAAGCGATCGGCCAGGAGCGGGATGAGGTCGCGGAACATGTGGCCGGCGCTCGGGAAACCGTGAAGCAGCAGCAGCTTCGGCGCACCCGCCGCACCGGCCTCGCGATAGAAGATTTTCAAGCCGTCCACGTCGGCGGTTCGGTATGTGACGGTGGTCATGGCCCATCTCCTTTGAAGGGTTGTAACCTATTGATGAAACATACTGAGGTTACTATCGGCGCTCGGCGCGGAGCGCCTCGATCGCCTCCCGGAGCACACCCACGACAACGGCGGGAGCGCTGACGATCGGCGCGTGATCGACGGCGTGTGCGCGCACCCGGGCCTGCATGCGCGCGGCCATGAAACGCTGATTGTCCTCGACGATCATGCGGTCCTGCTCGGCCACCAGGAACCAGGTTGGACGATCTTTCCACAGTGGCCGCGGCACCGGGACGCTGATGCAGGCCGGTGAGATCGGCCGCTGAACCGCTGCGAGCACCGTCAGCTCTTCCGCAGCGGCGTTCTGCGCAAAGGCGGCGGGGAAGGCCGCGTCGGGCAGGTAAATCAGCCCGTGATCGTCGGGCGCGAGCTTGGGCGCCTGCGGATGCGGCTCGCCACGGTAGAACACGTCCGCGACCGTCTCGCCCTCATCAGGGGCCAGCGCCGCAACGTAGACGAGCGCTTTCACTTTATCGCTGCGGCTTGCCCCGATCACCGCGCCGGCATAGGCGTGAGCGGCAAGGACGACTGGCTCCTTCACCCGCTCCAGGGCGCGATCAAGCGCTGCCACGTCGTCCTGGAACGAGGTTAGCGGCAGGGGGGCCGCGACCACAGCGACGCCGTCGGCCGCCAGCGGCCGAATCACCTTTGTCCAGCTCGATCCATCGGCCCAGGCGCCATGGACGAGCACGACGCTGACTTCATTCGAGGGCATATCCGTTCTCCTTCGCTCGGGTCCAAGTAACCTCTATAGAATAATTAATGTGGTTACTATGGCGAGTATAACTTGTCAAGTAAGTTTTGAGAGGTTACCTTTCCGGCCGTTCTCGGCTGGCCGGCGGGCCGGAATCGCCCGGCGGCCCATATAGGAGTCGCAATGAAAAACCGCCCTCCGGCGATCTTCGTCGGTGACGCGCTTGGCCTGGATTTTCTCAATTCGATCGCAACGCCGGTCGACACCACCATCGATTGGATCGACGACGGAGGCGGGCTGCTGGCCTGGCTGGAGCAGGCAGAACTCGTGCCCCCCGATGTGCTCGGGCAAATTCGCGCCCATGCGCTTCCGGGTGAGCTCGACAAGGTCGCAGACCAGGCAAAGAGCTTGCGTGAATGGTTCAGAAGCTTCGTGCAAAAGAACAAAGGCCACCCTCTGGTGGCGGAGGATCTGGGGGAGCTGACGCCGCTCAATCGCCTGTTGGACCGCGATGAGATGTTCAGCCGGGTCGTGCCGCAGAACACCGGCGGATCGACGCCCTTTGTTCTTCAGTCAGTGCGCAGGTGGCGTTCGCCGGCGGCGCTTCTTCTCCCGATCGGGGAGGCGCTGGCGCGGTTCGTGTGCACGGAAGATTTCTCGAACGTCAAGGCCTGCGAGGGTTCGGCATGCACGCTCCTCTTCGCCGATCACACACGCGGCCATACGCGACGATGGTGCAGCATGGCGATATGCGGGAACCGCGTGAAGCAGGCGGCTCATCGGCATCGGCTCAAAGCACGTTATCACGTGGGCGGCTGACCGATTCGCATGACGCCGGCGAGGGGCGGTGGCAGGAAGGTGTTATGCGCCCTGATGAAGCATTGAAAAGAAAAGGAAGAGTCTTCTTTTTCTGAAGAAAAAGAAGCAAAAAGACTTTTCCCCGTTATCCGGAACTCTTCACCGTCCGGGGAACTCCGGACGAAAAGCGGATAGAAGTTCTTTGGTTCTTTCTTTCAAGAAAGAACAATTTTCGTCGCGCATCGCACGAGGGGGCCAGCAAGGTTCACAATACGCTTTATTTCGCGACAAGTTCCTTTGCTGCGTACTGCTCGGGAAACAGACGGTCCGAAAAATCCGGGGCGAGCGCAGCGAGAAGCCCGTCCACTGCATCGTAGCTCTTGTCGAAGACCCACGGTCGGCGCCCGAGCTGCCGGTCGTTGAGCCAATATTGGCTCCAGCCTGTTGTGGTCTCGATGATCTCGCGGGCAAACTCCGGGCCATACTCCAAGCCGCCTTCAATGACGACGTCGATATAGGACTCCAGCAGGGGGTAGGACGGGCCCGGCTCAGGTAGGTCCACCCCCGGCGGCTTGCCGGGAAGGTCCGGAATATAAACCCAGATCTTTCCCTGAGCGGGTAGGCGCTCCCAGGATATCGCTTCGATATCGGGGCGCGGCACCTCGACGCGCGCATAGCCTTTCTCGCGTGCGTCGAAGGCGGTCATGTCTTCCCCCTCGACCGGGAAAAGCACACCGTTGATCGTCATTGCCTGCTCTCCGGGCGCGGGCCGCGCGAGGCCGAGAGCTGTGAATCCGGATGAGGAGCGATCGTCCCACGTGCGCACGTAACCGAATGCGGAGGAGACACGCACCGGAATCGCGTGGATCGGCCGGACCGCAGTCGCATTGCGCGATTGGGTATTGATCAATGACCCATAACCGAAGATGAAGTTGGTCGGCTGGCCGGGCAACATTCGTCCCCAGAAATCGGCCGCAGCCGCTGTGGCGGAGAGTGCGGCCAGAATCACAGTTCCGATCAGAATTCCCGTCGCGCGCATATCTTTTTCGTTTCCTTCCGGAACGACGTCTGCGGACGAAGATTAGGCTGCCTCCCGAGAGCGCGGAAGAGCAGGTTGATTTTGAAGGTCGAGGGGTCGCGTTGCCAAGCGTCTCGCAGTGGCATGCCTTGAGGGTGGCATCCTTGAGCGTGCGGCTCATCCCATTGATCGGGCTATTGGTCCCGGCGTGGCGCGTTTTGTCAGCGTGCAAGTAACGCCGTTGCCGAGGCAGACGCGATCGAACAGATGGCCACCGTAGCGAGCGGCCGGGCCGTCGCAATATCGCGGGTCATCAGGGGACCACCGCCCTTATCCTTTTACGGCGCCACCCATCGAGAAGCCGCCGCTGAAGGGGCGCGACATCAAAATATAGAGCACCACCACCGGCAGCGAGTAGATGAGAGAGAACGCTGCAATGTCGCCGTAGCGGATGTCGGAGTTGCCGATCAGCCCGTAGATCTTGATCGGCCCCGTGATCTGGGCCTGGTCGCTGATCAGCACGAGCGGCGGCAAAAACGCGCCCCAGGCGTTGATGAAGCTGTAGATGATCGCGGCGAAGATGCTTGGAAGCGCGACCGGAACGGTGACATGAAGAATGATCTGCAGGATGTTCGCCTGCTCGATCCTCGCCGCCTCCTCGAGCTCTTTCGGTACGGCGTCCATCCCGGTCTTGATGAGCCAGAGCGCGAAGGGAAGGCTGCACACGCCGAGGAAGACGCCCGTGGCCCAGAGGTTCAGGAGATTGTATTGGGCGTAGATCTGGAAGACCGGCACGATCATGATGGCGAGCGGAATCCCGGTCAGGAAGAGGATCGCGACCATCAGCTCGTCCGAGAGCGGGACGCGGCGGCGAGACAGCGCATAGCCGCCGAGAATGGCAGCGATGGTCGACACCGCCGAGGCGATGACGGACAGCAGCAGCGTGTTGACGAGCGAGAGAAGGAAGTCCCCGCGCGTCACCTCGCGGAAGTGGGAAAGGGTGAAGTGCGGCCAGGAAAGGGCATAGCTCGCATCGGAGTCAACCGATGCGAAGAATATCCACAGCATCGGCGCCAGAAACAGGATGCCGAGCAGACCGAGCAGACCGTTGACGATCAGCATTTCCCGGCGCTCGGCGGCTGAGCGCGTCTCCTCCGGCACAAGTTCCGCAACCGGTTGCACGGCGGCCGGGGGCGGGTAGGCGGCAATGCTCTCCGTCATGCGGCGGCCATCCTCGTGGTGCGGGACATCCGGACATAGAGATAGGCGAAGATGGTGGCGATGATGACGACGACGTCGCCAAGCAGCGCGCCGTAGCCGAGTTTACCAAACACGAGGGCCTGCTGATATGAGTAGATCGGCAGGATATCCGTTGCGTTGCCGGGGCCTCCCCCGGTCATGATGTAGATCAGGGAGAAGTTTCCGAGACTGAGAAGCGTGACCAGGAGGATGTTGGTCACGATGGTCGGCTTCATGATCGGCAGCGTCAGGAAGCAGAACACCCGCCACCGCGAAGCACCTTCCATCCGCCCTGCCTCCAGAACTTCCGTCGGTACGCTGCGCAGCCCGGCCGACAGCACAAGCATCGAGAAGCCCGCCGTCGCCCAGATATTGGCGAGGCAGACGACGGTCATCGGAAAGCTGTCGAGCACGTCGAGGCGCGATGATCCGCCGAGCAGGCTCAACGTGCCGCCGGACGTGCTGAAAGCGTACCAGATGAGCGCGGCCGTGAGCGGCGGCAGCATCCAGGCAACGACCACAATGGCGCCGACCGCAGCCCGAAGCCATGCCACGGCGTGCTGAATCAGCACGGCCAGCGCCATGCCGACCACCGTCACCCCGACGATCGCCGATGCGGCGACGAAGATCGCCGTCAGCTTCAGCGATTCCCAGAACAGGCTGTCGCGGGCAAGCCGGTGCAGATTCGCCATGCCGGTGAAGTGGAAATGCCGTGCCGTCGGACCCATCAGGGCGATGTTGGTGAGCCCGAGATAGAAGGCGTAAAGAACCGGTCCCACGAAAAGGCCGAGGAGAAGGATCGCGGTCGGCAACAGGAGAAGAAAGGCGACGCCGTCGGGCCTTTCCGCAACGTCTCCTTTCATCTCCCGCCTCTCCTCAACCGCAACCCGTGGCAGCGCGTGGAAAGTCGTCACGCGCTCCGTTCACTTCAGCACCTCCGTCTGGGACGGGTCGAGCTGATTGCTGACATAGTCGCTCAGTATCTTGATGGCTTGGTCCACGCTTGTGTTGGGATGCTGGGCAAGTGCGGCTGTCGCCTCCTGCACGCCGCGCGACCAGACGAGGTAGTCCCCGGTCGCAGGCTCGGTGATGCCGAAGGGAAGGATCACGGCCGAAAGCTCGTTGTAGGGCGGGGCGAAGTTGATGAATTCCGGGTCCTTAACGTAGTCGGAATCCCCAGGCACCCAGCCAGCCCAGTTGGCGGCGTTGATCTGGTTCTCCTTGCTCTCCATGAGGTCGAGGAGCTGAAGGGTGAGAGCGGGAGTCTTGGTCGTGGCCGAGACGGCCAGGTCCCAGCCGCTGACCATCGTCGAGATGTTCGGGGCCTTGCCGTTGACCGTCGGCACCGCCACCACGGCGGCGATCTTCGACGCCTCCGGCCAATACGGCGTGCTGACCAGCTTCGACCAGTTGCCGCCATACCAGTTGCCGCCGAAGGCGATCGCGATCTGGTGCTTCGGCATCATGAATATCGGATCGTTGTTGCTCGACTCCGAGAAGAGATCGCTGAGCTTGCCCCCCATGCCCTCGCTGAAGACGGAATGAAAGAAGCCGAAGACCTCGCGCAGGCCGGGGCTGTCCACCACCCATTTCTGCGTCTTGTCATCGAAGATCGTCGGCGTGGACGACCCCGGGAGCAGCATATTGACGCCCATCAGCACGGAGAAGTCGCCCGCGCCGGAGCCGGCGAGGATCCAGATCGGCACGACGCCCGGCAGCTTGGCCTTGACCACGCGCCCGGCTGCCAAAATGTCGTTCCAGGACATCGGCTTCCAGGGCACCGGCAGGCCCGCCTTCTTGAACAGCGTCACGTCGTAATAGAGCATGAAATCGTTCTCGCCGGTGGTCACCCCGTAGGTCTTGCCCTGCCACATCGCCTCCTGCTGGATCGCCGGCGGGAATCTCTTCCACCAGGCCGTCGTCGCGAGAAACTTGTCGAGCGGCAGCAGGTAGCCGGCGGACGCGATGCGGTCGACCATGGGCGTCGCCATCTGGGCGATGTCCGGCGCTGTGGCGGGCGAGCGGTAGAGCAGGCTCAGCTTGTTGAGGATGTCGTCATAGCCGCCCTGGATCGGCTCAAGCTGCACCGTGACGTCCGGATGCATCCTTTCGAAGTCTGCCTTGACGCCGCCCCACCATTTCTTCGTGAGATCCTCGTTGTCGAAGACATAGGTCTCGCTGTAGGCGCACGTGATCACCGTCTTGCCGGCAGCCTGCGCCGGGCGGGAAGCGCCGCCGAGCGCCGAAGCTCCCGCTGCCGCGGCCAGCACGGCGAAGTGGAACGATGTGAGACGATGCCTAGGCATGGTGTGTTACCTCCAATCTATGCGCGCGCTGAACATCGCCATCGCTCCAGCGGGACCTGTCGATGAGCGCGTCGCCCGTCTTGGAATCGAAAGCGTAGAGATGGTTGGTATCGAGTGTCAGGCTCACGTTTTCGCCGGCCCGCATTCGAACGCGGCCCGGAGCACGGCACATCAGGCTTTGCGGGCCGCAGTCGATCGTGAGAAAGGTCTCGGCGCCCATCGGTTCGACAACATCGACGCGGCCGGAGATCAACCCCTCTGATGGACCGGCCGCGACCTCGATATCGGTCGGGCGGATACCTACGGAAATCGGTTGCGGCAGCGGCGCCGGCTTGCGCAGCCCCATCCATCCGGGCAGCGGAATGGTGGTCCCGAGACAGGCGACGCTGAGGCCGTTGCCGTCGGCGGAAAGAGTCCCCGGCATTGTGTTCATCGGCGGCGAGCCGACGAAGGTCGCGACCACAAGGTTGTCGGGGTCGTCGAAGACTTGCTGGGCAGTGCCGGTTTGCTGCAACCGACCATGGAACATGATGGCAATCTTGTCCGCCATCGTCATCGCTTCCACCTGGTCGTGCGTGACATATACGGTGGTGATGGGAAACTGCCGATGCAGCCGCACCAGCTCCGCCCGCACTTGTCCGCGCAGCGCGGCGTCGAGATTGGAGAGCGGTTCGTCCATCAGGAACAGCTTCGGCCGGCGCAGCAGCGCGCGGCCGAGTGCCACGCGCTGGCGCTGGCCGCCGGAGAGCTGGCTTGGGCGGCGCTCCAGCAACGCTTCAAGCCCGAGCACATTCACGACCTCGTTGAGCGCCCTTTCTGTCGCCGCCTTGTTCTCGCGGCGGATGCGCGGGCCGAAAGTGAGGTTTCGGCGCACAGTCATATGCGGGTAGAGCGCATAGCTCTGGAACACCATGGCGATGTCGCGCTTGCCCGCCGGCACGTCGTTGACGACAAGATCGTCTATCTTGATGACCCCGGTGCTCGGCCGCTCGAGCCCCGCGAGCATTCGCAACGAGGTTGTCTTGCCGCAGCCGGACGGTCCGAGGAGGACGAGAAATTCTCCGTCCGTGATGGAAAGGTTCAGATCCGAAACCGCAACGTGCGGACCAAAGCGCTTCCAGACCTGCTCGATGGAGACGGCTCCCATCGCCTGCCCGTCACACGAGAGGTGAACGGAAAGTCAGGGCATCGATAGGGACATGCCCGGGGCACCCGTGAGATCCAATCCGGTTGCCGTGCGCGGCAGATTTCATCAACGCCCCCGGTTTGGAACGCGCTGCAACTCGAGATTGCGGCTCCGGCGAAGGAGCATGATCACACTCCTTTCCGCGCACCCAAAGGCGGGCGGCTTTGCCAACGGCCCCAATTCAAGCCGCGTGCATTGTTTGCGCGCGTTCTGAAAAGACGTTCCCTCCCCTAGGGTACGCTAAACACGCGGGATCACCGGATACAGGTCCAGTTGTTGCCAAAGTGAAGGGACCAGTTGGCGCCGCCGCCGTTCCGGCGCGCAAGATTCTTACGAACAAGAGCCGTCCCTTGCGTGCAGGGCCTCCGCGCAGCGAAAGCGTGTTATGAACCCTCTCGCACTCCTCGCGCGATGAGCGACGAAGAGCGTTCCCTTTTGAAAAAGACAACCGAAAAAGCTTTTATCCGTTATCCATATCTTCCAGGAGATCGCGCAAACTCTTGAGCCCGAGGTGCATTTCGGCCTCGCGCAAGGGCGCAAAACCGAGGATGAGACCCTGGCGCGGCTGGCCGTGATGGTAGAACTCGGAAAGCGGTGTCAAAAGGATCGACCTTTGCCGCGCCTCCTCCGCGAGGTGGCGGTCATCGAGCGGCGGGCGCAGCCACCAGCTCGTCTGCATCCCGGCATAGCCGTCGATCGGTTCCAGCCAGCGGGCGAGATAGTCCTGACAGAGCCCGAAAAAGAGGCGCCGCCGCTCGGCGTAGAGAAGCCGCATGCGCCGCAGATGGCGGGCGAAATGCCCTTCATCCATGAATGCGGCCAGCGTCCCCTGCAGCACCAGAGGCGCATAGGCGCCGGCATAGAAGACGGCGCTTTCCACACGCTCGGCCAGACCGCGCGGCAGCACGACGAAGCCGATCCGCAGGGCCGGAAACACGGCCTTCGCGAAAGTCCCGAGATAGATCGTGCGGCCGGCCCCATCCAGGCCCTGGATGGCAGGCAGCGCGGGACCGGTAAAACGATACTCGGCATCGAAGTCATCCTCGATGATCCATGCGCCGCTCTGCCGCGCGATCTCCGCCAACCGCCGCCGGTGCTCGACGACCATGGTGATGCCAAGGGGCGCGTGGCAGGAGGGGGTCAGATAAATAAGGCGCGGCAGATCCCCGGTGACACGATCCGCATGCCATCCCTGCTCATCCACCGGCAGCGCAACGATCGCGGCGCCGGCGGCGGCGAAGGCGCTGTGCGCTCCGGGATAACCAGGCTCTTCCATCCACACCGCGTCGCCCGGATCGAGCAGCAGCCGCGCGAGCAGGTCGAGGGCCGCCTGCGCTCCCGCGGTCACGATCACCTGCTCCGGATCGCACCGTATGCCGCGGGTGGTCGCCAGGTTGCGGGCGATCGCCGCGCGCAGCCTTGGATGGCCGGAGATCGAATGATACCCGAAGACCTGCTGCGTCGTCGTCTGAAGCTGGCGCGCGAGAAGCTTCCGCCAGGTCTTGAAGGGAAACTGGCGGAGATCCGGCGTGCCGGGGTGGAAGGCGCCGTGGCCCGGAATCGCCGTGCGAACGATCTGGCCCGCCATCAGCGCCCCGCGCCGCGACAAGAGCGGCGCATCGCAAGCGGCAGGAGAGGCCACCACGGCGATATCCTGCGGCGGGCTGAGCGAGGCCAGAATCTGGCACCGGCTTCCGTGCCGCGCGAGCACCAGCCCGTCGCTTTCGAGCTGAGCATAGGCGGCAACCACCGTGTTGCGGGAGACGCCGAGATTTTCAGCCAGCTGTCGCGTCGCGGGCAGGCGGGTTTCCGGCGCCAATATACGGTTCGCGATCAGATCCCTGATATAATCATAGAGCTGCCGGTGCAGCGGCGTCGTTGCCGAACGATCGAGCACGTTGCCGTCGAACGGGAGATCGCCCATCCGGGAAGTGGTCCCTTCGCTTTCGGCCCAACTGGACCTGGATCGAGTATTCTCCAGGTCGTTAAGGTTGCTCAACTAGTTTTACGATCCGTCCAACGGATGCGCCCGAGAACGAACCGCGTTCGTTCACCGCTCCGCAATGTGCCGTCCGGTCCGGCTGGCACGACCAGGCGTCGCCAACCGCCTGACTGCGGGGACGAGGTCCTCGGCTCGTACGCATTCACATCGCGAGAACCGCTCCATGAACCTGGTTGACCCGATTGCCCGCCCAAATGCGCCGGCGCTGATGAGCGAGGCGTTCGCCCATTGCATCTTTCCGCTCACGAACATGGCAGAGCTCGCCCAGGACGGGCCGACCATCTTCGCGGAGGGATCCGGCGCGACGCTGAGCGACGTGAACGGCAACCTCTATCTCGACATGATGGGCTCGATCTCGCGCGCCAACTCCCTCGGCTACGGCAACGAGGAGATCGCGCGCGCCATGTACGAGCAGGCGCGGCGGGCGCATTATGTCGGCACCGGCAGCGCGCTCTCGGAGCCGATGATCAAGCTCGCCGCCAAGGTCGCCTCGCTCGCGCCCGGGCAGCTCGCGAAGATGATGTTCGTGAGCGGCGGCTCGGAGGCGGTGGAGACCGCGCTCAAGATTGCCAAGCAATATCAGCAGTCGAGCGGCCGCAAGCCGCGCGCGTACAAGACGATCTCGCGCTGGAACGCCTATCACGGCGCGACCATGGGCGCTCTTTCGGTGACGGACTGGCTGGGCGTGCGCGAGGTCTTCGATCCGCGCGTGCCGGGCCATAGCTTTGTCGCCAATCCCTCGCGCTACCGCAACCCGTACGGAATCGAGGACGACGAGGCCTACGCCGATCTCTGCGCCAAGCACCTCGAGCGGCAGATCCAGTTCGAGGGACCGGATCTCGTCGCGGCCTTCATCGGCGAGCCGATCATGCAGGCGAACGGCGTGCAGATCCCGCCCAAGAGCTACTGGCAGAAAGTGCGGGAGATCTGCACCAAGTATGGCGTCATGATGATCGTCGACGAGGTCATCTGCGGCTTCGGTCGCGCCGGCTACTGGTTCGTGTCGGAATATTTCGGCATCGAGCCGGACATCATGACGATGGCGAAGGCGATCACGGCGGGTTATGCCCCGATGGGCGCGGTGATCACGCGGAGCGAGATCGCGGATGCGATTCCGCTGTTCCGCCACGTCCACACCTTCAGCGGCCACGCCGTCGCCTGTGCCGCGGCCAATGCGGTGATCGCCATCAAGGAGCGCGAAGGGCTGATCCTCCGTGCGCGGGAGAACGGCGAGTATTTCCTGGCCGCGCTCAAGGATGCCGTCGGCAACCACCCGATCGTGGGCGACGTGCGTGGCCTCGGCCATTGGCACGCGGTGGACTTCACGGCAGACAAGAAGACACGCGCACCCTTCACCGACGACACGGTGAGGGCAGTGGTGCGGCGGATGCGCGAGCTCGGAGTCCTCGCGGGCGCGATGGGCACCGCCATGGAGATGGCGCCGCCGCTCATCGTGACGCGCAGCGAGCTCGACCGCGCCGTCGCCGTCACCGCCCAGGCCGTCGAGGAGACTGCCCGCAGCCGCGGCCTGGGCTGAGCCGGAACCGGCCGGCCGCCCTACGGATAAAGGAAGAGCATTCTTTTTCTTCAGAAAAAGACTTTTCTCCGTTATCCCGGACCTCGCCGCATCTCGGGTCTCCGAACGAGCGGACAATGGTGGATAAAAGTCTTCTGGTTCTCTTTTTCAAAAGAGAACGGCTTTTGTTGCAGGAAGATCGACCATGTACATCATCGGCGACGAGGAGATCGAAGCGGTCACGAAGGTTCTCCGCTCCGGCGCCCTGTTCCGCTACAACGATCGCAGCGAATGCGAACGCTTCGAGCGCCGCAACGCCGAATGGCTCGGCAGCGCCCACTTCGCCCTGACGGTAAGCGGCACCTACGCGCTGACCGCCGCCATGATCGGGCTCGGGCTCGGACCCGGCGATGAGGTTCTCGTCCCCGCCCATACCTACATGGCGACCGCGACCAGCGTGCTCACCGTCGGCGCGATCCCCGTGATCGTCGATATCGACGCAACGCTCACGATCAGCCCGGATGCGGTGGAGTCCGCGATCGGCCCGCGCACGAAGGCGGTCGTCCCGGTGCATATGTGGGGCGCGGCCTGCAACATGGACGCGATCATGAGAATCGCCCGCCGCCACAACCTGCTGGTCATAGAGGATGCCTGCCAGGGTGTCGGCGGCGGCTATGAGGGGCGCAAGCTCGGGGCGATCGGCGATGCGGGCGCCTTCAGCTTCAACTACTTCAAGAATATGACCTGCGGCGAAGGCGGGGGCGTCGCCACCTCGGACGACAAGGTGGCGGAGCGCGTCCGCTGCGCCATCGATCCCTGCCATTTCTACTGGCAGGGCCGGCAGGATGCTCTTCAGCCCTTCGCCGGCAATGGCGGGCGCGCCTCGGAGATCATGGGCGCGCTTTTGAACGTGCAGCTCGACCGCATCGACGACATGATCGGCCGCATGCGCCGCGAGCGGCAGCGGGTTCTCGAGGGAACGCAGCATCTCGGCAATCTCGGCCTGCGCCCGACACCGATGAACAGTCCGGAGCATGATTGCGCGACCCATCTCATGTACACCCTGCCGGGCAGCGCTGTGGCGCATCAATTCGCCGCGTACGTCCCGGGCGTCGTCGCCTCCGACACGGGGCGGCACAACTACACCGAGTGGGACCAGGTCTTGCACGGCCAGGGTGCTGCCCATCCGGCGATGAACCCTTTCAACATGCCGGCCAATGCCGGCTGCCGCCGCACCTACGCGCGGGACATGTGCGCCGCTTCCCTCGACATCCTGAAGCGGACTGTCATGATCCCGATGCACCCGCGCCACACGGAGCAGGAAATCGCAGATCTCATCCACGACATCGCGCTCGCGGCACGCTCCGCCCTCGAGCCCGGCGCCCCGCCTCCTCAGGGGCTTCGCCTGTCCCAGGCTGTGGACAAGCAGAAATTCGACGTTGCCTGAAAGCCCGTCGGCACATCCCGCGGTCGGCACGCGGCTTTCCACCCGCATCGCCTTCTTCATTTCCGGGTTCGGCACGGCCGCCTGGGCCCCGCTCGTGCCCTTTGCGAAGGCGCGTGTCGGCCTCGCGAACGGAACATTGGGGCTCGTGCTTCTCTGCCTCGGGGCGGGCTCGATCATTGCCATGCCGCTCGCCGGCGCGTTCACCACGCGCTTCGGATGCCGCGCCGTTCTCCTCGCGGGGATAGGTTTGATCTGCCTCACCCTGCCCCTGCTGACGACGGTCGGCAGCATCCCCGGCCTGGCGGCCTCACTGCTCCTGTTCGGCGCCGGCGCCGGCTCTCTCGATTGCGCGATGAACATCCAGGCCATCATTGTCGAGCGGGCCTCCGGCCGGCCCATGATGTCGGGCTTCCATGGCCTGTTCAGCATCGGCGGCATCATTGGCGCGGCACTGGTCAGCTTCTTGCTCGCCCTCGGGACCTCTCCCCTCTCGTCGGCCGCCATCGTCGTTGTCGGCATCCTCCTCGCTCTGTGGAGGGCAGAGGCTTATTTCCTTCGCTATGGCGCGGCGGGAAGCGGGCCGGTCTTCGCGATTCCTCGGGGGATCGTGCTGCTCTTGGGCATTCTGTGCTTCGTCGTCTTTCTGACCGAGGGGTCGGCGCTGGACTGGAGCGCCGTTTTCCTGACATCCGTGCGCGATGTGAAGCCTGCTTATGCCGGCCTCGGCTACGTCGCATTCGCATCGATGATGACGATCGGCCGCCTGACCGGAGATACCATCGTGAAGCGGCTCGGGCGCGGCAAAATCGTCGTCATGGGCGGACTTGCCGCGGCGGGCGGGCTGGCGCTGATCGCCCTGGTGCCAAGCTGGAAGATCGGGATCCTGGGATATGCGCTGGTTGGCGCCGGCTGTGCCAACCTCGTGCCGGTTCTCTACACGGCGATCGGGCACCAGAAAGCCATGCCCGAGCATGTTGCGGTGCCTGCGGTCAGCACGCTTGGATACGCGGGCATTCTCGCCGGCCCGGCGGCAATCGGCTTCCTCGCCCACGCCGCGAGCCTCTCCGTTGCATTTCTTATCGTTGCGGTACTGCTTGTGGGCGTCGCTCTCAGCGGGTTCACCCTGCGCGCCCGCACGAGATGGTAGGGACGACAGAGAACAAAAAAAGAGACAAGGATGTCTTCTTTTTCTGAAGAAAAAGAAGCAAAAAGACTTTTCCCCGTTTTCGGGACCCTCCGCCAGCTCGGGCCGCCGATCGACAGACGAAAAGCGGATAAAGTTTTTTGGTTCTTTTTCTCAAAAAAGAACAACCTTCTCCTCTCGCGTGTGGCCGAATTGGACCTCGCAACGAGGTTGGCCTCACGAATATAATATTTTACTTTCAATCGCTGAATCAAAAACAAACGCCCCCAACGGGCCAGATGGTACAGATCTTTGACCCGCCCTTCGCGCCGGCCGCCGCTGAAGCCCAGCGGCGGCCGGCCGTCTCTTTATTTCGGATCAGACGAGGTCGAAGCGATCGAGGTTCATCACCTTGCTCCACGCCGCCACGAAGTCATCCACGAACTTCTTGGGCGCGTCCTCGCTGGCATACACTTCCGCAAGCGCGCGGAGTTGGGAGTTCGAACCGAAGACGAGATCCACGCGGGTGCCGGTCCATTTCAGCGCGTCCGTCGCGCGATCACGGCCCTCGAACAGTTCTTCGTCTTCCGAGACCGCTTTCCACTCCGTGCTCATGTCGAGCAGGTTCACGAAGAAGTCATTGGTGAGCGTCTCCGGCCGCTTCGTGAAGACCCCGTGCCGGGCCTGCCCGACATTCGCATTGAGTACGCGCATGCCTCCGACAAGAACCGCCATCTCCGGCGCCGTCAGCGTCATCAGCTGCGCCCGATCGACCAGGAACTCCTCCGCCGACACCGGGAGCCCGGGCTTGAGGTAGTTACGGAAGCCGTCCGCGACCGGTTCGAGCACGGCGAAGGAATCGATATCGGTCTGCTCCTGCGTCGCGTCCGTCCGGCCCGGCGCGAAGGGAACCTCCACATCGTGCCCGGCCTTCTTCGCCGCCAGCTCGACCGCGGCCGAACCGCCAAGGACGATCAGATCGGCGAGCGACACCTTCTTCCCGGTCGATTGCGCGGCGTTGAACACATTGCGGATCCCCTCGAGAATGCCGAGCACCTCGGCAAGTTGGGCGGGCTGGTTCGCCTCCCAGTCTTTTTGCGGTGCGAGGCGGATGCGCGCCCCGTTCGCCCCGCCGCGCTTGTCGGAGCCGCGGAAGGTCGCGGCCGAGGCCCAGGCGGTCGAGACCAGCGCGGGGATCGAAAGTCCGGAGGCGACGATCTTGGCCTTGAGGTCACTTATGTCCTGAGCGTCGATCAGCGTGTGATCGACCGCGGGAACGGG
>JASHRV010000250.1 GCA_030037175.1 Acetobacteraceae bacterium | reverse complement strand
GCGCTTCCGGTGCTCACGGGAGTTGTTTGGGCGATCAATTTCATGGCTTCCCCTTGGGCTTTGGCGGAACGCTTCGCTCTTCCGCCAGAAGCCATATTGATCTTGTAAGGCCGCTCCGCTCCGGTTCTCGAAAGCCGCGCCGGCCGGCGCCTGCGGCGCCTCCGACTCACCGGAAGCCGCATTCTCGAACGGCCTCTGACGGGAAAATTTCCCGCCCCTCCGCGGGCGCTGGTCCGTTTTCCCCGGCCCCGTCACCGGCCCATTCTCGCTGCGAACCGAATGGGCCGACCAATTGGGCCAACCAAATGGGGGGAAAACGATGCCAACGCCCGCATTCGACGACCGGAACATCACCTGGTACCGGCTCGACTGGCTCGATCACGTCGAGTTCTACGTCTACAAGGCGGACGAGGAGAACCGCATCGTCGACGTCCTCTTCAAGTTCGCCGCCAACACGCGGGCGATGCTCCACCGCCACAAGGCGCCCTACATCACCTTCGTCGTCCAGGGCGAGCTCCGCTTCTACCGCCCGAACGGCGTGCTCAAGGAGATCCGCCCGACCGGCAGCTACGTCTCCGGGGTCGCCAACGCCGAGCCTCACCTCGAGGGCGGCGGCGACGAGGACGCGATCGTCTTCTTCAGCAACCGCAACGTGGAGGACGCCCTCTACGAGTTCCTCGACGAGAACATGCAGCCCGTCGTGACCCTCGGCTTCGCTGATTTCAAGGCCCAGCTCGAAGCCCAGGGCCAGGCCAAATGGCAGGTTCAGGCAGCCGCCTGAACCCCGCCCCCGGTCATCACGCTTGTTGTTTCCCCGCGTGATTCAGACCTCCGGCATCCTGCCTGCGGTCATCACGCCAGTTGTCTTGTCGCGTGATTCAGACCTCCGGCATCCTGCCTGCGGTCATCACGCTTCTGGGAGTCCGCGCATCGGTCACTTTTGAGACAACCGGCACATTCCGCCCCCGAACCATCTGGTAGAAACCCCGGGCACCGACCGCCACCGGGGGAAATTTCATGGCAACGAGGGCAACAAGCTCGTCGAGCACCTACGCGGCGCTGATGGAATGCGTCCGATCCCACGCGCCCGCCTCGCACGCCGTCGCGAACCTGCCGCTCACCATCTCGCAAACCCGCGCCGAGGCGCTCCTGCACGTCGTCCACGATGTCGGCGGCCAGCCCGACGGCCCCATCGACAAGACCCTGCACAAGCCCGCGCACTGGGAAAAAAGCACGCACTGCACGGCGGAATGCCTCGCCTGGCGCGGCCACTGGGTGAGCGAGGAGCGCCGCCGGCGCGAGAACGATCTCGGCGAGACCCTCTATTTCGGCACGCCCTACTACGCGCGCTGGCTTCTCGCCGCGACGAAGATGCTGCTCGACAAGGGCCTCGTCACGCCCGACGAGCTGCTCGCCAAGATGGAGGAAATCCGCGCCCGCGAGGAGATCGCGGCATGAGCCGCTTCAAGATCGGAGACCGGGTCACGGTCCGCGACATCCCGCCCCTCTTCCACACCCGCACCCAGGGCTACACGCGCGGGCGCACCGGCACCGTCGTCGCGCTCCGCCCGGAATGGGTGATCCCGGAGGACGAGGCCTGGGGCCGCTACGAAGGCCGCCGCGAGCCCTTCTACATCGTCCGCTTCAACCAGCGCGACCTCTGGCCCGACTATGGCGGCGCGGCCCTCGACACGCTCGAGACCGAGTTCTCCGAGCGCTGGCTCGAACCCGCTTCGTAACGTATTCAAAACGGAATCCCCGCCATGAGCAGCACGACCCACGACGACCACGCCCACCCCCACCCCCACCCCCACGCGCCGATCGAGGAAAAGGGCGAGGCCGCCGAGTTCGCCATCCTCGAGGCCGCCATCCGCGAGCTCTCCATCGCGAAAGGGCTCTTCTCGGCCGAGGACCATCGCCGCTTCATGGAATGGTACGACAAGGTCGGCCCCACCGGCGGCGCGCGCATGGTCGCCCGCGCCTGGGTCGATCCCGCCTTCAAGCAGCGCCTGCTCGCCGACGGCGTCACCGCCTGCAAGGAGATCGGCGTGGACTGGCTGCAGCCGACCGGCAGCGGCACGCCGAGCGACTACACCTACCTCATCACCTGCGAGAACACGCCCAAGGTGCACAACGTCATCGTCTGCACCCTCTGCTCCTGCTATCCGCGCCCGCTGCTCGGCCTCTCGCCCGCCTGGTACGAGCGCCCGACCTACCGCCGCCGCGTCGTCCGCTGGCCGCGCCAGGTGCTCGCCGAGTTCGGCACCATCATCCCCCCGGATGTCGAGGTCCGCGTCCACGATTCGAACCAGAAGACCCGCTACATCGTGCTGCCGATGCGCCCCGCCGGCACCGAGGGCTGGAGCGAGGAAAAGCTCGCCACCATCGTCACCCGCGACACCATGATCGGCGTCGCCCTGCCCAGCGCCGACTGGACCGTCTCCTCCACCCCCACCCACGGCTGAAGATGCCGCGCGCCCGGATCATCACCCTCTACGCCATCCTCGCCCTCGCCAACCTCGCCGCCTGGGCCTGGGCGCTCGTGATGTTCCGCCACCAGCCGGTGCTCCTCGGCACCGCGCTCCTCGCCTACGGCTTCGGGCTCCGCCACGCCGTCGATGCCGACCACATCGCCGCCATCGACAACGCGACCCGCAAGCTCATGCAGTCCGGCCAGCGCCCGGTCGGCGTCGGCTTCTTCTTCGCGCTCGGCCACTCCGCGGTCGTGGCGCTGGCAGCCGCCGCCGTCGCCGCGACCGCCGCCGCCACCGCCCATTTCCCCGCCTTCCGCGAGGCCGGCGGGCTGATCTCCACCGCCGTCTCCAGCCTCTTCCTCTTCGTCCTCGCCGCGGCGAACCTCGTCATCCTCCGCTCGCTCTGGGCCGCCTACCGCCGCGCCCGCGCCCACGGCGCCGAGGCCGCGCCCGCGCTCGATCCCCTGCTCGACCGGCGCGGCCTGCTCGCCCGCCTCTTCCGCCCGCTCTTCCGCCTCGTCACCGCGAGCTGGCACATGCTGCCGGTGGGCTTCCTTTTCGGCCTCGGCTTCGACACGGCGACCGAGGTCGCCCTGCTCGGCATCTCGGCCACCGAAGCCGCCCGCGGCGCCTCGATCTGGTCGATCATGCTCTTCCCGAGCCTCTTCGCCGCCGGCATGACGCTCATCGACACGACCGACGGCGTGCTGATGCTCCGCGCCTACACCTGGGCCTTCGTCAATCCCCTTCGAAAGCTCACCTACAACCTCGCCATCACCGCGCTCTCCATCCTGGTCGCGCTCGGCATCGGCGGGATCGAGGCGCTCGGGCTGATCGGCGGGGAGTTCGGCGCCTCCGGCGGCTTCTGGAACGCGATCGACTGGCTTCAGGGCAACTTCAACGCAATCGGCTTCGCCATCATCGGCGCCTTCATCCTCGCCTGGCTCGGCTCGATGCTGCTGGCGCAGCGGAGGAGTCCGGACCCGGCCACAGACTAAGAAAAACCATTGGGGGTCTGGGGCCTCCCATACTTGAACCCTTGGGCCCCAGTGGGGGTGTCGGGGGCAAAGCCCCCGACGAATAATAGAT
>JASHRV010000249.1 GCA_030037175.1 Acetobacteraceae bacterium | reverse complement strand
AAAACGACGGAGGATCCCGATGGACGTCGCCACCAATCAGGGCCGTCTGAGTGAGGCCGCAAGGAACTTCATCGCTCGCCGCCATAAGCTTCTCATCGACGGGAAATGGGTCGATGCGCGCTCGGGGCGAAGCTTCGCCGTCTTCGATCCCTCCAATGGTCAGCAGATCGCGGAAGTCGCCGAGGGTGGTGCGGCGGATGTCGATGCGGCGGTGATCGCCGCCCGCCGGGCCTTCGAGGAAGGGCCATGGGCGAAGATGACGCCGGTCGAGCGGGGCAAGCTCGTCTGGAAGCTCGGCGAGGTGCTCGAAGCCCACGCGGATGAGCTCGCCGAGATCGAATCGCTCGACAACGGCAAGCCGATCCACGATGCGCGCGCGGTCGATCTGCCGTTCGGCTGCGAGCTCTTGCGCTACATGGGCGGCTGGTCGACCAAGATCACGGGCCAGCAGATTCCGATCTCCGCGCCCGGGGACTGGCACGCTTATTCCATCCGCGAGCCGGTCGGCGTCGTCGGCCAGATTATTCCGTGGAATTTCCCGCTGCTGATGGCGGTGTGGAAGATCGCGCCCGCGCTCGCGGCCGGCTGCACCATCGTGCTCAAGCCCGCGGAGCAGACGCCGCTCTCGGCGCTCAGGCTCGGCGCGCTGATCATGGAGGCCGGCTTTCCGAACGGCGTCGTCAACATCGTCACCGGCGACGGCACCGCGGGCGCCGCGCTCGCGGCGCACGGGGACGTGGACAAGGTCGCCTTCACCGGCTCGACCGAGGTGGGCAGGCTCATCGTTCAGGCGGCGGCGGGGAACCTCAAGAAGGTCTCGCTCGAGCTCGGCGGAAAATCGCCGGCGATCGTCTTTCCGGACGCCGATCTTTCGGTCGCGATCCCGGGAACCGGCTCGGGCATCTTCTTCAACATGGGCCAGTGCTGCACGGCGGGCTCGCGCCTCTTCGTGCATGAGCGCATCTTCGACAAGGTGATGACGGGGCTTGCCGACGAGGCGGCGAAGATCCGCATCGGGCCCGGCCTCGATCCCGAGACGCGGATGGGCCCGCTTGTCTCCGAGGAGCAGTTCAACCGCGTGAGCGGATATCTCGAGATCGGGCGCCAGCAGGGCGCGGAGGTGCTCACCGGCGGCAAGCGGCACGGCAATGAGGGCTATTTCGTCGAGCCCACCGTTCTGACGAAAACCACGCCCGCCATGAAGGTCGTGCGCGAGGAGATTTTCGGCCCCGTCGTCTGCGCGATGCCGTACAGCGACGGCGATCTCGACCGCATCGCGAAAGAGGCGAACGCGACGGAATATGGGCTCGCCGCCTCGATCTGGACGCGGGACATCGGCATTGCGCACAAGCTCGCGCGCAAGCTGAAGGCGGGCTCGGTCTGGATCAACGTGCACAATTTCAACGACGTCTCCCTGCCGTTCGGCGGCTACAAGCAGTCCAGCTGGGGACGCGAGATGGGCTACGAGGCGATCGAGCTCTATACTGAGACGAAGGCGGTCGCCGCCCTGCTTTGAGATGGGCCGCCACAACTGATTGAGGGAGCGTTTTCGTGACCGCAGATATTCTCACCACCCGCCATCCTTTCCTCGACGGCAAGCCCAAGCGGATGCTGATCGACGGCAAATGGGTCGAGGCCGCATCGGGCAAGACGTTCGAGACGATCAATCCCTCGACCGGCGAGATCCTTGCCGCCGTGGCCGAGGGCGACGCCGAGGACATCGACCGCGCGGTCGCCGCGGCGCGCCGCGCCTTCCAGGGGCCCTGGAGCAAGTTCAAGCCCTTCGAGCGGCAGGCCCTGCTGCTCAGGCTCGCCGATCTCGTCGAGCAGCATTTCGACGAGCTGGCCGCGCTGGACACGCTGGACATGGGCGCGCCGATCGGGCGCACGCGCGCCAGCCGGCTGCGCGCGCTCGGGATGCTCCGCTACTATGCGGGCCAGGCGGTCTCGATCCTCGGCGAGACGATCGAGAACTCGCTGCCGGGCGAATACGTCTCCTTCACGCTCAAGGAGCCGGTGGGCGTCGTCGGCGCGATCATCCCGTGGAACAGCCCGCTCACCGCGACGATCTGGAAGATCGGGCCGGCGCTCGCGACCGGCTGCACCGTGGTGCTGAAGCCGGCGGAGGAAGCGCCGCTGACGCCGCTCCGCGTGGCCGAGCTCTGCCAAGAGGCGGGCATCCCGCCGGGCGTGGTGAACGTGGTGCCGGGCTATGGCGAAACCGCGGGGGCGGCGCTCGCGCGCCATCCGGACGTGGACAAGGTGGCCTTCACCGGCTCGCACCTCACCGGGCAGAAGATCGTCGAGGCCTCGGCGGGCAACCTCAAGCGGGTCTCGCTCGAGCTCGGCGGAAAATCGCCGGACGTGGTTTTCGCGGACGCCGATCTCGAAACGGCGGTGCCGGGCGCGGGCATGGCGGTCTTCGCCAATTCCGGCCAGATCTGCAGCGCCGGCACGCGGCTTTTCGTCGAGCGCAAGATCTATGACGAGTTCACCGCCCGCGTCGCCTCCTTCGGCAAGACGCTCCGGGTGGGCGACAGCCGCGACCCCGAGACCCAGGTCGGCCCGCTCGTTTCGGCCGAGCAGCTCGATCGGGTCACCGGCTACCTCGCGATCGGCCGCCAGGAAGGTGCCCGCCCGCTCTCGGGCGGGGAGCGGCTGACCGAGGGCGAGATGGCCAAGGGCTATTTCGTGCCGCCCACGGTCTTCGCGGACGTGAAGGACGAGATGCGGATCGCGAAGGAAGAAATCTTCGGCCCGGTGATCTCGGCGATTCCCTTCACCGATATCGAGGAAGTGATCGAGCGCTCCAACCGCACCCATTACGGGCTCGGCAGCGGGGTCTGGACCCGGGACGTGAGCAAGGCCCACAAGCTCGCGCGCGGCATCCGCGCCGGCTCGGTCTGGATCAATTGCTACCAGGCGATGGACCCGGCGGTGCCGTTCGGCGGCTACAAGATGAGCGGCTACGGGCGCGAGAGCGGCAAGCAGCACGTCGAGGAGTACCTCAACGTCAAGTCGGTCTGGATCAAGACCGGTTGAGGAGGGTCCCCAATGAAGCTCAGCGCCCGGAACCAGATCAAGGGCAAGATCGTCGGCGTGGTGAAGGGCCAGACCACGGGCCATGTGCGGATCGATATCGGCCATGGCGTGGTGATCACCTCATCGATCACCAACGAGGCAATCGATGAGCTCGCCCTGAAGGTGGGCGACGAGGCGGTGGCCGTGATCAAGGCCTCGGACGTCATGGTGGCGAAATAAGCTCTCCGGCTGCACGGGCGTCCGCGGCACTCCTGCTCTGCCTGCTTGCCGGGGCCGGACCGGCCGGCGCGCAGACAGCGGCGCCGGCCGCGCCCGCGGGCGGGATCGTCATAACCGGGGTCACGGGGCACGCCGTGACCCTCTCGCCATGGGTGCTGGCCCAGCTGCCGACCATCCCCGTGGCGATCTCGTTCGAGACCGAGCGCGGCCCCCGCCATGGCACGTTCACCGGCCCACTGCTCTGGACGGTGCTCGATCGTGCCGGCGCGATCGACCCGGCCGAGCCGCGCAGCGCGGTCCACGAGGTGGTGCTGGTCACGGGAAGCGACGGCTATACGGCGGCGCTGGGCCTGGGCGAGATCGCGCCCGCATTCGAGGGCAAGGAGGTCGTCCTCGCCGAGCAGATGGACGGCAAGCCCCTCCCGCCCGGCCATCTGCGCATCGTCGTGCCGGGCGATCGCCATGGCGGGCGCGCGGTGCGGGACGTGGTCCGGATCGCGGTCGTGACGCCGGCACCGCCGCGGGCCTCCGGACCAACGGACAGATGAACGGATAACGGATAAAAGTTTTCTGGTTCTCTCTTTCAAAAGAGAACGATATTCTTCATAACTTCCTTTAACATGTCAGTCCAACTTAACTTTCCGTGGCCGAACCGGGCCGGAGCCCGCCTTGGCCTCGCGAGAAATATTGCTTTAATTTCAATCTATTAACTCCGACCAAAACGCTTCTACGGGCCAGATGGTACAGATCTTTGGCCACGTCTATCGGCCCATGCCGCTGAAGCCCGGCGCGCCCAGCATCCGGATCGTGTCGATCACGTTCTGCTGCTGCTGGTTCTGCTGCGCCTGCTGAAGGTTGGCGGCCGCGATCTCGGCGTGCTCGGCCTGCTGGATCGCCTGGAGCTGCTGCTGGGTCTGGGCCTTCCGCTCGCTCCTTGTGAGGGTGCCCTGGGTGATCTGGTTGGTCATCTGCTGGTAGGACGTGACCAGCTTCTCGTACATCGGCGCGAGCTGCGGATTGGCTTTCTCGTAGGTGCCGACGGCGTTGTAGGCGCATTGGTTCCAGGCGAGCTCGTTCGGCGCGAGGGCGTGCTCAGGGATGTTGGCCGCCTGCTGCGGGCTGTAGCCGTAGGTGGTTGTGCACTGATGGAGCGCCGTGTCGAGCGCCTGCCGGGCGCCGAGCAGCTCGGTGCTCATGGAGGATTGCTGAGGCGGGCCCGACTGGGAGCCGGTGCAGCCTGCGGCGGCCAGCCCCCAGGGCAGCCAGAGAGCGAGCCAGAGAGCCGGCTTGGCGTTCATCAGGACGATCCTCCCTGTAAAATCCGGCGACAAGGTAGGATCGATTCGTCCGGGCCCGCAATGATGTGGGTGATGAGATTCGGGTGATGGGGGGGCGGCTGGTGGGTGCGGCAGGGATTGAACCTGCGACCCCCGCCGTGTGAAGGCGATGCTCTCCCGCTGAGCTACGCACCCGGGCCGCAAGGCTAATAGGATGCCGGCCGGGCGGCCTGTCAAGCGAACGGATTTGGTGGTTGCGAAACCTCCGCCCAAAAGCAGATGATCCGCCGCCATGCGCCCCCTGTCAGCCCTGGCCGGCATCGCCGCGTTGGCCGCGCCCCTGGTCGCGCCCCTGGCCGCGTCGGCGCAGGCGCTCCCGCCGACGCTCGAGCTCACCTACACCACCTATGCCGGGGGGTTCACGACGCTCAGCCTGATCACCGATTTCTCGCTGAGCCCGGGAGGGTACCGCGTCTCGCTCTCCTACCGCACGGTCGGCGCGGTCGGGTTCTTCCTGCCCGGCCATGACGCCGTTTCGGCCGAGGGAGCGTGGGACGGCGGCACCGTGCGCCCGGCCGAGTTCGAGAGCGAGGGCGCATGGAACGGGAATTCGTATGACGTGGTGATGGACTATCCTGACGGAAGCCCGGAGGTGCAGCGGCTGGAGCCCTCTCAGACGAGCATTCGCGAGCCGGTGCCTGCCTCCCTGCGTCAGGACACGATCGACACCGGCTCGGCGATGGCGCTGCTGCTGCACCGGATGGTCGATGGCGGGAGCTGCGATCTCTCGGCCCGGGTCTTCGATGGGCGGCGGCTGATGGTGCTCGCCTCCCGTGAGGCCGGCACGGAGACGCTGGCCCCGACCGTCCGTTCCTTCTTCCATGGTCCTGCGATCCGTTGCGACGTGACCGGCAAGCTGCTCGCCGGGTTCCTTCGCGCCGACGATCTCGCCAGGCGCAACCGGGTGCGCCAGGGCGCGGTCTGGTTCGCCCGCCCCATCCCGGGCCTGCCGCTGCTGCCGGTCCGCATCGAATTCGACAATCGCTGGTTCGGCGCGGCGACGATGTATCTGACGAACGTCACGGCCGGTCCGCGGACGCTGCCGGCGCCGCAGACCGATCTGGCGCTGGGGCCGCAGCCAGCAGTTCCTCCGCCAGCCGGGGCAAGGCACTGATCGCGGAGAGGGTGAGGGCGCCCTCCGCCATTTCCGGCCGCCCGTAGCCCCAGAGGGCGAAGACCGGGACGATGCCGGCCCCGCGCGCCGCCCTGATGTCGTTCGCGTGATCGCCGAGCATGATCGTGCGCGCCGGATCGCCGCCGATGGCGGCGAGCGCGCCGAGGAGATGCCCCGGATTGGGCTTGCGGACCCCGAACGTGTCCGCGCCGGCGATGGCGGCGAAGCGGCCGGCGAGCGCCAGCGCCTCGAGCAGCCGCCGCGCTGCCTCCTCTGGCTTGTTGGTGCAGACGCCCATGCGGAAGCCGGCGGCGGCGAGTGCGGCGAGCGTCTCGGGAACGCCGGGAAAAGGGCGGGTGGCGACGGCGAGCGCGCCGAAATAGTCCTTCCGGAAGCGGGTCAGCAGGGCGCGGTCCGGTCCGCGGCCACGGGCGGCAAGGGCGCGGGCGAGGAGGCTTGCGAGCCCGTCGCCGACCATGGATGCCAGTTCCGCCATCGAGAGCGCCGCGATCCCTTCTTCCGCCAGCACACGGTTCAGGCTCGCCGCGAGGTCCGGCAGGCTGTTCACGAGCGTGCCGTCGAGGTCGAAAAGGATCGTGCGTGGCAAATCGTCGCACTCCGCAACGGGAATTGATGTCCAGAGGACGCAGCGAGCTTTGACAGTTCCGGGCGCGGCCCGCTACCCGATGTTTTCGATGACGAGCACTGCAATCATTCTGGCCGCCGGCCTCGGCACGAGAATGCGCGCGAGCGGGCCGAAGGCGCTGGCGCGGCTCGGGGGCAAGCCGCTGCTCTGGCATCTCCTGCAAAGCTGCCGCGCGGTGTTCGACCGGATCGTGGTCGTGGCCGGGCCGGAGATGCCGGAAATCGCCGCACTCGCGGCGCCGGATCCGGTGGTGGTGCAGGAGAAGCGGCTCGGCACCGCGCATGCGGCGCTGGCGGCCGCGGAGCATTTCGGCGCGGGGCCGGTCGCGATTCTCTATGCGGACAACCCGCTGATCCGGCCCGAGACGCTGCGGGCATTGCTGGCGCGGCTGGAGGAAGG
>JASHRV010000248.1 GCA_030037175.1 Acetobacteraceae bacterium | reverse complement strand
ACGATCCGCTCGTTCTCAAACGTTTTCCCGCGCTGCCCGGCCATCCGGACATCGTGCGCGTTGATCTGCCGCCGATCGCCTGATCCCTGCCGCGCGTGCGCCCCTTTCGTCTCGCCCTTGCCGGCGTTCTGCTGCTGCTCGTCCTTCTGGCGGCGGCAGCAGGCGGGATCATCTGGTTCACGCTGCCGCCCGGCTCGCAGACGCTGAAGATCGCCGGCCTTTCGGCACTGGTCACGATTCAATTCGATCAGCGCGGCATACCATTCATCCATGCCGCAACACTGGAGGATGCGGCGACCGCGCTCGGCTATCTGCACGCGCGCGATCGGATGTTCCAGATGGATCTGATGCGTCGCGCGGCCTCGGGCCGGCTTGCTGCGGAGTTCGGCCCGGCGGCGCTGCCTTACGACGAGGAGATGCGCACGCTGGGCCTCGAGCAGCATGCCGAGGAAACGTTGACCACGCTCCCCGCGCCGACGCGCGCCATGCTCGAGGCTTACGCGCGCGGGGTGAATGCCTGGATCGCGGCGCGCGGACGCTTTTCGGCGCTTCAATTCGTCTTCTTCGGAGCGCCGCGCCGCTGGACGACGGTCGATTCGCTCCTCTGGGGCGAGACGATGAGCCTTTCGCTCTCCGGCAACTGGCACACCGAACTCGCCCGTTTCGCGCTTCTCGGCCATCTTCCGCCGGATCGTATTCTGGCCTTGTGGCCGCCTTCGCACGAGACGACGGAAATCGACGCTTCGTTCGTCCGTGCATCGCGATTCGCCGCCCTTCTTCTCGATCGCTTGCCGCGCTTTCCCTCACCCTTCACGGAACCGGAAACCGCTTCGAACGAATGGGCGGTTTCCGGACGCTGGAGTGCCTCCGGCGCGCCGCTGCTCGCCGGCGACCCACATCTCGGGTTCGATTTTCCCTCCCTCTGGTACCTCGTGAGGATCGCCACACCGCAGGCGACCCTGGTGGGCGCGAGCGCGCCCGGCGTTCCTTTCGTGGTGCTTGGCCGCAACCGGCACATCGCCTGGACCTTCACCGACACCGGCGCGGATACCGAAGACATCTTCGTCGAGACCGCGCTGCCGAACGGGCGTTACATGACCCCTGACGGCCCGGAGCCGTTCGGGGTGAGGAAGGAGCGCATCAAGGTCCGCGGCCAGCCGGACGTGATCCTCGCCGTGCGCACGACACGCCACGGGCCGGTCATCAGCGATCTGGACGGGCATAAGGGTGGACCGGTGCTCGCGCTCTCCATGGCCGGGCTTGCGCCGGACGACGATGCCGCCGCCGGCCTCTTCGCGCTCGACCGTGCGGCGACGATTGCGGAGGCCGGACAAGCCGCCGCAGAGATCTCGAGCCCGGTCCTCAATCTCCTGGTCGCCGATCCTTCGCACATCGCCTATTTCATGACGGGCCGCATTCCGATCCGTCGCGCCGGCGACGGAGCCATGCCGGTGCCCGGCGCAAGCGGGGACTATGACTGGGAAGGCTTCGCCTCCGGCGATGCCTTGCCCCACGTCGTCGATCCGCCTTCCGGCCGCCTCGTCAATGCCAACAACCGCATCAATCTGCCGGGCTTTCCTGTCTTCATAACGCGCGACTGGTTCGGGCCATGGCGAGCGCGGCGCATCCGCCAGATGCTCCTCGCCGATCCGCATGCGACGCCCGCCTCCTTCGCTGCGATGCAGGCCGACCCCATCAGCACCTTTGCCCAGCAGGTTTTACCCGTTCTCGATCATGTCACGCCCCCGCCCGGCACGGCTGCGCGCGCGCTCGTCCTGCTGCGGCACTGGAACGGGTCGATGGCGCGCGATCTGCCCCAGCCGCTGATCTTCAACGCCTGGCTTCGCCGCTTCCGCGCCCTGATCTTCGCCCGCCTCGGCGTGCCGGATAACGGCGCGGCACCCGGACCCGAGTTCCTCGCCGGCGTGCTCGCCGATGACGGAAGCTCCTCGTGGTGCGGCCCCGATCCCGCGAGCGCGGACGCGACGCGCGGAAGCTGTGCCAAGCTGCTCGCGACGGCGCTCGGCCAGGCAGCTTCCGATCTCGCCGCGCGCTATGGATCGGACCCGGCCGCCTGGCGCTGGGGCCGCGCCCATCCGGTCGTCTTCGTCGATCCGGTGCTCGCGCGCGTGCCGCTGCTTGGCTGGCTCACCGCCTGCAGCATTGCAACGCCCGGCGACGATACGACCGTCGATCGGGGCGGGCCGGCGCGGAACGGGTTCAGGAATGTCCAGGGCGCCGAATACCGCGCGGATTATGACCTCGCAGACCTCGATCGGAGTCGCTACATGATGGCCCCGGGGCAGGCCGGCGATCCGTTTGCGCGCCATGCCTGCGACCTCGTCCGGCCCTGGCGTGACGGCGAGAGCTTCATGCTCGGGCCCAAACCTGACCGCGTGAGGGGAACCATCCGCCTCCTGCCATGAGCCTTGCGCTTTCTCGCTCGTCGCCTGCGGCCGATGACTGGCTCACGAGGGGCGTGATTGTCCGTCGCATCGGCGCCTGGCTGATCGATCTCGGGATCATCGGCCCGCTGGTCTTTGGGCTCTGGCTCGTCCTGTTCGCGGCCGGCCTCCTGACGCTCGGGCTCACCATGCCGGTCCTTGGCGTCCTGCCTCTGGTGCCGTTCCTCTACCACTGGCTCTTTCTTGCCTCTCCCCTCTCGGCAACGCCCGGCCAGGCCCTGCTCGATCTCATTGTGCGGCGCAATGACGATCTTGGCCGCCCGCTGCTGCTCCAGGCGGCCTTTTCCGTCATTCTTTTCTACCTCACGCTCGCCTGCGGCGCCGTTTGGCTCGCCGTCGCCTTCCTCACCGTGCGCAGGCGCACCCTGCACGATCTTTTGTCCGGCCTCGTCGTGGTTCGTCGGCAAGGCTTCGCGCGCGGCCGTTGACCGGGGACGGGCGGTCCGGGAACATGGCGGGCGGAGCGTCCACAGCATGACCTACAAGCCGCCGCGCCGTCCGCAGTTCTTCTACACCACCGCCCCTCTGCCATGTCCGTACGTGGCGGGCCGGATCGAGCGCAAGGTCGTGACGGAGATCACCAGTCCGGACGCGGAGACGCTGCACGACAGGCTCTCGCGTGCGGGATTCCGGCGCAGCCACAACATCGCCTATGCCCCGGTCTGCCCCGGCTGCAATGCCTGCGTGCCGATCCGTATTCCGGCTGCCACCTTCCAGCCCGACCGTACGCAGCGCCGCGTGCTGCGCGCCAACGCCAGCGTGGACGGATTCGAGGTGCCGGCGCGCGCGACTCCCGAGCAGTTCCAGCTCTTCCAGCGTTATCAGCGGGCGCGCCACGGTGACGGCGACATGGCGACGATGAGCCTCTACGACTATCGGGCCATGGTCGAGGACACGCCGATCGAGACGTTCGTGGTCGAGTTCCGGGACGCCCATGACCGCCTGCTCGGCGCCTGCCTCACGGACAGGCTCGGTGACGGTCTCTCCGCCGTCTACAGCTTCTTCGCCCCGGAGCTGAAACGCCAAAGCCTCGGCACCTTCGCGATCCTGTGGCTGATCGCCCGCACGCGCGAGCTTGGGCTGCCTTACGTCTATCTCGGCTACTGGGTCGCGGAGAGCCGCAAGATGGCCTACAAGGCGAGCTTCCGCCCAAGCGAGGTGCTCGTCTCCGGCACGTGGCGCATGCTCACCGATGCCGACCTTGAGCCCGGCGTGCCGGAAACGCGTACGGTGCCCTTGGTCCCGGCCAGCAGCGCCTGAACAAAGTCAAGCGGCCGCCTCGCTTCCCGCGTCCGCAAGGAACCCGCCCGACTGGCGCCGCCAGAGCCGCGCATAGAGCCCGCCGGCCGCCAGGAGCTCCGCATGCGTGCCGACCTCGCGGATGCGCCCCTGATCGAGCACCACGAGCCGGTCCATCCGCGCGATCGTCGAGAGCCGGTGGGCAATCGCGATCACCGTCCGCCCATCCATCAGCGCATCGAGCCGTTCCTGGATCACTGCCTCGGCTTCGGAATCGAGCGCCGAGGTCGCCTCGTCCAGCACCAGGATCGGCGCGTCCTTCAGGATCACCCGCGCAATCGCGATCCGCTGGCGCTGGCCGCCGGAAAGCTTCACCCCGCGTTCGCCCACATGTGCGTCATAGCCATGGCGGCCATTCCAGTCCTCGAGGCCGTTGATGAAATCATGTGCCTCGGCCCGGCGCGCGGCATCCTCGATCATCGCTTGGCTCGCATCCGGCCGGCCGTAGCGGATATTGTCGCTGATCGAGCGGTGCAGAAGCGAAGTATCCTGCGTCACCACGGCGATCTCGCTGCGCAGGCTCTCTTGGGACACGGTCGCGATATCCTGCCCGTCGATCAGAATGCGTCCCCGCGCGGGGTCGTAGAAATGCAGCAGCAGGTTCACGAGGGTGGACTTTCCCGCCCCCGACGGCCCGACCAGCCCAACGCGCTCGCCCGGGGCAACGGTGAAGTTGATACCGTGCAGCACCGGCATCCGTCGCGTCCGCCCATAATCGAAACGCACGTTCTCGAAGCGGATCTCTCCGCCGGTGACGACGAGCTCGCTTGCGTCCGGCCGGTCCGGCATCTGCCGCGGAACGGCGATCGAGCGCATTCCATCCTGCACGATGCCGACATTCTCAAAGATGCTGGTGACGTTCTGCGCCACCCATCCGGCCATGTTGGCAATCTGCCAAGCCATCGGCAGCGAGGTCGCGACCGTGCCCACCGCGACCCTTCCGGCGCGGAAGAGAAGGATCGCCGCGAGCCCCGTTCCCACCACCATCGCCGCGTTCATCACCGCGAGCGTGAAGGTGAAGCCGGTCGCCATCCGCGTCTGCCGGCGGAAGGCCTCCGTGTGGCCATCCACCGCCTCGCGCACGAATGCGTCCTCATCGCGCGCACGGGCGAACAGCTTGACGGTGAGGATGTTCGTATAGCTGTCCACGACCCGCCCGGTGAGCGTCGAACGTGCCTCCGAAACCGCGCGCGAACGCTCGCGCATGCGCGGAACGAAGGTCCGGAGCAGCGTCGCATAGGCTGCGAACCAGCAGAGGATCGGGATCGTGAGCCGCCAATCGGCGGCCGAGAGCAGAACGACGGCGCTCGATCCGTAAACGAGGATATACCAGACGGCATTGGTGCCGTTGACGATGCTTTCGCGAAGCGCCGGACCCGTCTGGATGACCCGGTTGGCGATCCGCCCGGCGAAATCGTTCTGGAAGAACGTCCAGCTCTGGCGCACCACGTGCCAGTGGTTCTGCCAGCGGATCATGTTCGTGACGCCGGGATTGATCACCTGGTTGGTGACGATGTTCTGCGCGAGCAGCGCCGCCGGACGCGCCAGAAGCAGGACGAGCGCCATCCCCGCAAGCTCAGAACCCGCCGCGGCGAAGAGACGTTCCGGCCGGTGCGTGGCCACAAGGCTCACCACCTTGCCGATGAAAAGTGGAATGGTGACATCGAGCATGGCGACGAGCAGGCCGGCCGCGAACAATGCCGTGATCGGCCAGCCCACCTGACGTATGAAATGCCAGTAGAACCGCCCCAGGCCTTCGCTTGGCGGCTCGGTCGGCTCCCGCGCCGTCGGGTCCAACAGACGCTCGATCCGTGTCAGCATGCCGCTAAAGTCGGAGTGGCCATCCCCGCGCGTCAATTGCCCACTGCCGGCCGGTGGGCTGACATGCGCCACGCGCTTGCCGCATCGAAGCCCGTGCGGCATTTGCTTTCACGGCACGGGTAAGGCCTCGGCGTGGGAATTTCAGGACCGGCCGAGGATGCGGCGGATGTCGCGATCATCGGCGCCGGAGTCGTCGGCTTGGCGATCGCCCGCCGCTTCGTTCTCGAAGGCGCCCGCGTGCTGCTCCTGGAAAAGGAGCCCGACATTCTTGCCGGCGCGAGCAAGGGCAACAGCGCCATTCTCCATACCGGCTTCGATGCGCCGCCGGGCAGCCTCGAGCATGCCTGCATGCAGGCGGGCTACGCCGAATATTCCGAAATCCGCGCCGCGCTCAATCTCCCGCTCCTCGAAACCGGGGCAATGCTCGTGGCCTGGACCGAGGCCGAGGAAGAGGCGCTCGCCGCGATCGAGGCCACCGCCCTCGCCAACGGCATAACCGATGTAAGCCGGCTCAGACCCGAAGCCGTCCGAGCCCGCGAGCCCAATCTTTCGCCCCACGCCCGCGCTGCCCTGCTGATTCCCGGGGAGCACATCATCGATCCCTGGTCCGCTCCACTCGCCTACGCGCTTCAGGCCCTCGCCAACGGGGCCCGCATTCTCCGCAATGCGAAGGTCACCGCCGGCAGATTCGATGGCGCATGCTGGCGGCTCTCCACGCCCGCGGGCGAAGTTCAGGCGCGCAACGTCATAAACTGCGCCGGACTCTACGGCGATCTCGTGGACGCGGCCCTGCGCGGCCACAGCGATTTCACGATCCGGCCGCGCAAGGGCGAATTCGTCGTCTTCGACAAGGCAGCCGCCTCGCTTCTCGGCACCATCATCTTGCCGGTGCCGGGTGAGCGGACGAAGGGTGTCGTCCTCGCGCCCACGATCTTCGGCAATATCCTCGTCGGCCCCACCGCCGAGGACCAGGAAGACCGCGCCCGGGCCGACACGCGCACGGAAACCCTCCGCGCCCTCCGTGCCCGCGCCGCCGAGATCCTGCCCGCCCTCGCCGATATCCAAGTCACAGCGACCTACGCCGGCCTTCGCCCCGCGACGGAGCGAAAGGAGTACCGAATCATCACGGATCCGGCCCGGAATTGGATCACCGTCGGTGGCATCCGCTCGACCGGCCTCACCGCTGCGCTCGGCATTGCCCGCCACGCCTATGGCCTCTACGAGGGCTTGGGCCATCGGCATATCCCGATCCCCGAGCCCGCCACGCCGCGGGTGCCGAACCTCGCCGAGCACCTCCCGCGCGACTGGCAAAATCCAGGCTACGGCCAAATCATCTGCCATTGCGAACTGGTCACGAGTCGCGAGATCGAGGCCGCGCTCGCCGGCCCGCTCCCGGCCGCGGATCTTGGCGGTCTGCGCCGGCGCACCCGCGCCGCGATGGGGCGCTGCCAGGGCTTCAACTGCCTCGCGCGCTTAGCCGCCGTCACCGGAAGGAGGCTCGCCGTGCCGCTCGCACCCGGGCCCGCCGCGTGACATCCGCCACTCCGCCCCCGGCCTCCGACGTCGACATCCTCGTGATCGGCGCCGGCCCGGCCGGCCTTGCCGCAGCAACGGTCCTCGCCGCCGGCGGCCTCCGCCGCGTCATCGTTCTCGAGCGCGAGACCGCGCCCGGCGGCGTTCCCCGCCATTGCGGCCACTCGCCCTTCGGCATGCGCGAGTTCCGCCGTCTGATAAGCGGCGCCGAATATGCGCGCCGCCTCGCGGATGCCGCGACCCGCGCCGGCGCCGTCATTCTTCTCCGCACGACCGCGATCGCTCTCGGCCCCGGCGGCATCCTCTCGGCCGCATCGCCCGACGGCATGCTGCGCTTCACTGCCAAACGCATCGTGCTCGCCACGGGCGTCCGCGAATCGCCCCGCGCCACCCGCCTCGTCGGCGGCGACCGCCCGCTCGGCGTCATGAACACCGGCGCCCTGCAAGCCTTTGCCTATCTCGAACGGCTCGCACCCTTTCGCCGCCCCGTGATCGTCGGCACCGAGCTCATCGCCCTCTCCGCGATCCTTGCCTGCCGCCATATCGGCGCCCGCCCGGCCGCGCTCATCGAGGCGAACCCCGGCCCCTCCGTTCCCCGCCCTCTCGCCGCTTTTCCCCGTCTTTTCGGCATTCCCGTCCACTACAACACGGAAATTTCCGAAATCCAGGGCGGCGCCCGGGTCGAACGCGTGACTCTTCGCCGCAGGGACGGCGTCACGCGCACCCTCGCGTGCGACGGTGTCGTCTTCACCGCCGGCTGGGTGCCGGAAGCAAGCCTTGCCCACGCCGCCGGCCTCGCATTCGATTCCGACGGACGCTGCTCCGATCCCGCGATTTGCGCAGCCGGCAACCTGCTGCCCCCTCTCAAGACGGCCGGTCGCTCCTGGTGCACCGGACGCCGTCTCGCCGCTTCGATCCTCCGCGATCTCGCGAAATAGCCATGCGCGTCGCTGCGATCGACCAGGGAACCACCTCAACCCGGCTGCTCATCGCCGAGCCGGACGGCCGCGTCGAAATCCGCCACGCCGTGCGCCACCGCCAAATTCACCCCGCACCCGGCCTCGTCGAGCACGACCCAAACGAGCTTCTCGCCAATCTCCGCGCCTGCATCGACGCTGCCGGCCCCTGCGATGCGATCGGCATCGCCAATCAAGGCGAAAGCTGCCTCGCCTGGGATGCCCGCACAGGCGAGCCGCTTTCGCCCGTGATCGTCTGGCAGGACAGCCGCACCGCGGACATGCTCGCAGGACTCGAAGCCGACGGCGCCGCGGCGCTCACTCTCGCGCGGACAGGCTTGCCGCTCGATGCTTATTTCTCAGCCTCGAAGCTCGCCTGGATTCTCTCTCAGACCCCCGCCGCCCGTGCCGCTTGGGCTGCCGGCAGGCTCCGCCTCGGCACCACCGATGCCTTCTTCCTCGACCGCCTCGCCGGCACCTTCGCAACCGACCCGGCGACGGCCTCACGCACGTCGCTGATGAACCTCGAAACCCTCGCCTGGGACCCGGATCTCTGCCGGCTCTTCGGCGTGCCGCTCGAATGCCTGCCCGAAATCCGGCCCACCACCGGCGATTTCGGCGCGATCAATGGAACTCCCGTGACCGCCTCCGTCGTCGATCAGCAAGCCGCCCTTTACGGCCATGGCTGCCGCCGGCCCGGCGAGGCCAAGATCACCTTCGGCACCGGCGCCTTCGCCCTCGTTGTCACGGGCAGTCGCATCGTCCGCGCACCCGAGCGCGGCCTTCTGCCGACCGTCGCCTGCTCGACGAGCGAAACAACGCTCTACGCGGTCGAGGGCGGCGTCTACGATGCCGGCGCGGCTGTGGAATGGGCCCAACGGACCGGCCTCGTCGCGGACCTCTCCGAGCTCGACTCCTTCGCCGCCCCGCCCGCCATCGATCGCGGCCTCACCTTCGTCCCCGCCCTTTCGGGGCTCGCTTGCCCGCACTGGGACCGCACGGCCGGCGCGCTCTTCATCGGCATGACCGCCGCCACCACCCGCGAGGATCTCTGCCGGGCCCTCCTCGAAGGCATCGCGCTCCGCACCGCCGAGGTGATCGCGGCCATGGCGGAGGAAGTGCCGATCGCCGAAACGCTCTCGATCGACGGCGGTCTCTCGCGAAGCCGAACCTTCACCCGCTTCCTCGCCGACTGCCTTGGGCGGCGTCTCGCCGTCGCCGCCTTCGACGAGCTCACCGCCTTCGGCACTGCCGCCCTCGCGGCCCTCGCCCTCGGCATCGAGCTCGCGCTCCCGCCGGACCCCCCGCCGACACTCATCGCGCCCCAGCCGGCGCCGCGCGAGGAACGTCGCGCACGCTTCGCTGAAGCCGTGGCCCGCGCCCGCGGCTGGAGGTGAAAGGGAACGCCGATCGGGGTTGTCCTTTCTTGAAAGAAGGAACCAAAGAACTTTTCCCGATCGCCGGCGCCGAAGAGAGATCCAGGGGGCAAAGCCCCCTGGACCATCCGCGCATCCGCCTCAATACCCTCCTGCTGCCCAGGCATGGCCATGCACGAGGCCATCGTCGTAGCGCTCTGGTTTCGTCTCCGGCCGAGCCTCGCGGAACTGCGCCGTCTCGGTGCTGCCCGAGAGCGCCGTCGTGGAGGACCGCCCGCCCGAAACCGCCATCGCCACCGCGTCGAAATAGCCCACACCCACCTCCCGCTGATGCCGGGTTGCCGTGTAGCCCGCGCTCTCGGAGGCAAATTCGGCCTGCTGAAGCTCCGAATAAGCCGCCATGCCCCGCTCGCGATAATCGCGCGCCAGGGTGAACATCCCATGGTTCAGCGCATGGAACCCGGCCAGCGTGACGAACTGGAACCGGTAGCCCATTGCCGCAATGTCTCGCTGGAAGCTCGCGATCTTCGCCGGCGGCAACTTTTTCGCCCAGTTGAAGCTCGGCGAGCAATTGTAGGCGAGCATCTTGCCCGGGAACCGGCGATGGATCGCCTCGGCGAAGCGTTCGGCCTCGGCAAGATCGGGCTCGCTCGTCTCCCACCACAGAAGATCGGCATAGGGCGCATAGGCGAGGCTGCGGGCGATCGCATACTCCACGCCC
>JASHRV010000247.1 GCA_030037175.1 Acetobacteraceae bacterium | reverse complement strand
CCACCCCAGCGCGCCTGCCGCGCTGGGGGTCCCGGCGGTCAGCATCGCGCTCGCCAAGCGCCCCGGCGCCAACGGCGTCGCGGTCGCCGAAGACACTATCGCCCGCGTGCAGGCACTCGAGCCGCGTCTCATTCCCTCCGACGTGCGTGTGGAAGTCACGCGCGATTACGGCCGCACGGCCAACGAGAAGGCGAACGAGCTCCTCTTCCATCTCGGCCTCGCAACCATCTCGATCGTGGTGCTGATCGGCTTTGCGATCGGCTGGCGCGAAGGCGTCGTCACATTCGTTACGATCCCGGCGACGATCCTGCTGACGCTCTTCGCCTCCTGGCAGATGGGCTACACCATCAACCGCGTCAGCCTGTTCGCGCTGATCTTCGCGATCGGCATCCTGGTCGACGACGCCATCGTGGTGGTCGAGAACATCTCGCGCCACTGGGCCATGGGCTCGGGCCGTCCGCGCGTTGCCACCGCGGTCGAGGCGGTGGCCGAAGTCGGCAACCCGACCATCGTCGCGACCCTCACCGTCATCGCGGCCCTTCTGCCCATGCTCTTCGTCTCCGGGCTGATGGGGCCGTACATGGCGCCGATCCCGGTCAATGCCTCGGCCGCGATGCTCTTCTCGTTCTTCATCGCGATGGTGGTGGCACCGTGGCTGATGCTCAAGCTCGCCCGCGGCGGCGCGGGCGGCACCCTCGCACCCGAAGAGCACCCCCATGATGAAGGTTGGCTCGGGCGCCTCTATCGCGTGCTCGCCGTGCCGGTTCTCAAAAGCCGGCGCCGCGCCGCGATCTTCCTCATCGTCGTCGCCGGGGCGACCATCGCCGCCTGCGCGCTCTTCTATACCGAGGCCGTCACGGTCAAGCTCCTCCCCTTCGACAACAAGTCCGAGCTTTCGGTGCTGCTCGACCTGCCGCCCGGCGCCACGCTCGAGGATACCGAGCAGACGCTCTTCGCCGCCGCGCGCATCGCTGAGACAATCCCCGAAGTGCAGGCGATCCAGCTCTATGCCGGCACGCCCGCGCCGTTCGACTTCAATGGCCTGGTGCGTCACGACTACATGCGCACCGCGCCCTATCAGGGCCAGCTCCAGCTCGAGCTCACGCCCCGCGCCGACCGCGCCCGCCAGAGCCACGCCATCGCGATTGTGCTCCGCCAGGCTCTCGCCGCACTGCCGCTCCCGGCGGATGCGACGCTTCAGGTCGTGGAGGTGCCTCCCGGCCCGCCCGTGCTCGCGACCCTCCTCGCCGAAATCTACGGCCCCGACTATGCAACCCGTCGCGCCGTCGCCGAACAGGTGAAAAAACTCTTCGCAAAAGTTCCCTTCATCGTCGATATCCACGATTCCTGGGGCCCGCCGCAGCCTCGCCTTCGCATCTCCATCGATCAGGACCGGCTCGAATATTTCGGCGTCCAGCAGGCGGATGTCTACGACACGATCCAGGCGCTCTTCGGCGGCGTGCCGGTCGGATATTCCTATCGCGGCGCCGAGCGCCTGCCGATCGAGATTGCCGTCGGCCTGCCCAAGCGTGACCTGAGCTGGGATTCCCGCCTCGCCTCCACACCCGTCGCCGCCAACACCGTCCCCGGCAGCAAGGCCGTGGTCGAGCTCGGCCAGGTGGTGAGGGTCTCGCAGGAACAAGGCTCGCCCGTCATCTTCCGCCGCGACGGGCATTTCGCCGACATGGTGATGGCCGAGCTCGCCGGCCGTTTCGAAGCGCCGATCTACGGCATGCTGGCGGTGGACAGGCTCATCGCCCAACATGACTGGGGCAGGCTCCCGAAGCCCGCCATCCGCTTTCGCGGCCAGCCGGCGAACGAGGCGACCCCATCCCTCCTCTGGGATGGTGAATGGGAGATCACCTACGTCACCTTCCGCGACATGGGCGCCGCCTTCATGGTGGCGCTGCTGGGCATCTACATCCTGGTCGTCGCCCAGTTCCGCAGCTTCAAGATCCCGCTCGTGGTCCTGACCCCGATCCCGCTCACGCTGATCGGCATCGTGCCCGGCCACTGGCTGTTCAACGCGCCCTTCACGGCAACCTCGATGATCGGCTTCATCGCGCTCGCCGGAATCATCGTGCGCAACTCGATTCTGCTCGTCGATTTCATCCGCAACGAACGCGCGCTCGGCAAGCCGCTCCGCCAGTGCTGCTACGACGCCGGCGCGATCCGTTTCCGACCGATCCTGCTCACAGCGCTCTCCGCGATGATCGGCGCCGCGACCATCCTTTCGGATCCGATCTTCCAGGGGCTCGCGATCTCGCTGCTCTTCGGCCTTCTTTCCTCGACGCTGCTTACCGTCCTGGTGATCCCGGCGCTCTACATCGTCTTCCGCGGGGAAAGAACGGCGCCCGCCGCCCGCTGAAGCCGCTCGGTCACGCGCGCGCCGCCCATCAGCGGCAGCAGGCGAGCAAGCTCCGGCCCGCTCTCCTCACCGGTGAGCGCGAGCCGGAGAGGATGAAAGAGCGCCCGCCCACGCCGCCCCGTGGCCGCCGCAAGCGCCTTGCCAAAGCTGGCGAAAGTGCCCTCGTCCCACGGCTCGGGCGGCAGGAGCGCTAGGGCCTCGCGCAGCAGATCCTCATCCCCCTCGAGCAGAGGCGGAACGATCTCGCCCGCGACCACATTCCACCAATGCCGCGCCTCGCTCACAAGGTCGAGATTCCCCCTCACCGCAAGCCAGAATTCCTCGCTCGCCCCCGCCGGCAGCCGCGCGGCAACCGCTGCGAAAGGCAGGTGCTGCAACACCTGGCGGTTGAGGGCGAGAAGCTGCTGCATGTCGAAGCGCGCCGGCGAGCGCGAGAAACGCGAGAGGTCGAAATCCTCCGCAAGCCGCTCGAGCGGCACCGGCGCCGCATCGCTGCCGGTGCCGAGCCGCGCCAGGTAGCTCGTGAGCGCAAGCGCCTCCACGCCGTCCCCGGCAAGCCGATGGATCGAAAGGCTCGCCACCCGCTTCGAGAGCTTCCCCCCGGTGGAGTCGGCAAGCAGCGGCAGGTGCGCAAACGCCGGCGGCGGCGCGCTATTGCACGCCTCCCACAGATCGATCTGCACGGCGGTGTTGGTGACATGGTCCTCGCCGCGAATGACGTGGGTGATTGCGTAATCCCGGTCATCCACGATCGAGCTGAAAGTGTAGAGCGGCGTTCCGTCCTCGCGCACCAGCACCGGGTCCGAGATGCTGGGCAGCGGCACGCGCCTTTCCCCGAGCACGAGATCGTGCCAGGCCACCGCCCGCTCCGAGAGGCGGAACCGCCAATAAGGCCGCCGCCCGCCCGCTTCCGCGCGCGCCCGCTCCGCCTCGCTCAGACGCAGCGCCGCCCGGTCGTAAACCGGCGGCAAGCCCCGCCTTCGCTGCATCTCGCGCTTCGCCCCAAGCTCTTCCGCCGTCTCGTAGCAGGGATAGAGACGGCCGCTCCGCCGCAAGCCTTCGGCCATCTCCGCATAGCGCGCGAGCCGCCCGGACTGGCGGACCGGCCCCTCCCATTCCAGCCCGAGACATGCAAGATCGCGCAGGATTCCATCCGCATATTCGGGCCGCGACCGCGCCGTATCCGTGTCGTCGAGCCGCAGCAGGAAGTCTCCGCCATGATGGCGCGCGAAAAGATAGTTGAGCACAGCGATCCGTGCATTGCCGACATGGATCAGCCCCGTCGGGCTCGGCGCAAAGCGCACGCGCACGCGTGGGTCCGCCATCAATCGGCGACCAGAATGAAATGCATCGTCGCTTCGAGGGTGATCTGGTTGTCCGGCGTGCCCGGCGGGAAGGGCGGCAGGCGCGCGCCCTGGAATAGCCCGACCCAGGCGGAATCGAGGAACGGCGAACCCGAGCTCTCCAGCAGCGTCACGTCGCGCACGGTGCCGTCGCGCTCGACCACGAGGCGGATCATGACCGCCCCCTGCTGGTCCATCTCGATCGCCTGCTCGGGGTAGTATTTCCGCTCATTCACCCATTGCGAGAGCTCGGCCCGCCAATCCGGGCCGATGTTCCCCTGGATGCTGAACTCGCGCGAAAGCGCATTGCGCAACGTCGATTCATTCAGCGCGAGATTGAGCCGCCCGCTCTGAGGCGAGGGCGAGTCCGCCGACTGCGGCGCTCCCCCATAGGACATGTTGTTCATCACCAGGTAACGGGGCGCGGGCGGTGCCGGCGGCGCGGGCGGCACATGGCGCGGC
>JASHRV010000246.1 GCA_030037175.1 Acetobacteraceae bacterium | reverse complement strand
GCGGTCGAGCGGATGCCGTTCACGCATTCTTCCATGTTGATGCTGTGGCTCATCGCGACGACGCCGTGCTTGGCGGCGGTGTATGCGGCGCCGCTCAGCGGATGGACGAAGCGGCCGGCGAAGGAGGCGGTGTGAATCAGCACGCCGTCCTTCTGCGCGCGCATGAAGGGAAGCGCCACCGTGACGCAATAAAAGGCGGCGGAGAGGTTGGCGCCGATCACGTGATCGATGCCGAAGGGCGTGAGGCGCTTCCAGTCCCGCTCGAGAATGTTGGCGCCGGCATTGTTGACGAGGATATCGAGCCGGCCGAAACGCTCGCCGATGGCGGCACCGATGCGCTCGACCGACTTGGAGTCCATCAGATCGCCGGGCTGAACATCGGCCTCGCCCTTGGCGGAATGGATGCGGGCGGCGAGCGCCTCCAGCGGCGCCTTGCGCCGGCCGGTGAGGACAACCCGCGCCCCCTCCGCGGCGAGCGCGAGGGCGGCCGCCTCACCGATGCCGGATCCCGCGCCGGTGACCCACGCCACGCGCCCTTCAAGCTTTGCCAACGATGTCCCTCCCCCGCGCACGGTGCATGGTGCGGAACTTTCCGTCATGCGGAGCGGGCAATCAAGCCCGGCCGGGTTCGAGCTTGCGATGACGCGCGGCTTGTGCTGCGATCATCGCAAAGCGGAGAGGAACGGACGGAATGAAGATCAGCCAGGTCGAGACGCTCCATTGCGATGCCGGCTGGCGTAATTTCTCCTTCCTCAAAATTGTGACCGCGGACGGCATCGTCGGCTGGTCGGAATTCAGCGAGGGCTTCGGCACGGCGGGCCTCGGCGCGGTGATCGAGGCGCTGGGAAAAACCATCATCGGCCAGGACCCGCGACGGATCGGGCTGATCACCGCGACACTTTACACCCGTGTGACGCCGGCACGCGCCGGGCTCAATCATCTGGCGATCGCGGCGATCGAGAATGCGCTGCTCGACATCAAGGCGAAAGCGCTCGGCGTGCCGATGCACGAGCTTTTCGGCGGCGCGATCCGCACGCGCATCCCGCTTTACTGGTCCCATTGCGGCACCTACCGCGCGCGCAACGCGGATCTCGTCGGCTCCCCGCCGCTCAAGACCTACGACGATATCTTCCGGCTCGGCGAGGAGGTGAAAGGCCGCGGCTTTCGCGGGCTCAAGACCAATATCCTGCTGCCGGGCGAGGACGGATTCACGAGCTTCAATCCGGGCTTCGGCCGCAGCCCGGGATTTCCCGAGCTCAACTGGAGCTACGACGTGCTGGAGGCGGCGCGGCGGCAGCTCAGGACATTCCGCGAAGCGATCGGACACGAGGCGGCGCTGCATCTCGACATCAATTTCCACTTCAAGACGGAAGGCTTCCGGCGGGTGGCGGAGGCGGTGGCGCCGTTCGCGCTCTCCTGGCTCGAGCTCGACACTTATGATCCGGACTCGCTCGCGCTGATCCGCCGCGGCGCGCCCTGCCCCATCGCCTCCTGCGAAGTGCTGACCTCGCGGCGCGAGTTCAAGCGCTATTTCGAGACCTATGCGATGGATGTCGCGATCATCGACGTGCCGTGGAACGGGCTCATCGAATCGGTGAAGATCGCGGCGATGGCGGACGCCTACGAGGTGAATGTCGCGCCTCACAATTTCTACGGCCATCTCTGCACCGCGATGAGCGCGCATTTCTCCGCCGTGGTGCCGAATTTCCGCACCATGGAGATCGATATCGACAGCGTGCGCTGGCGCGACGAGTTCTTCATCGATCCGCCGGTGATCGAGAACGGCGAGCTTCTCGTGCCGGAGAAGCCGGGCTGGGGGATCGAGGTCAACGAAGCCGCGGTGCGCGCGCGGCCGCCCCAGGGCATGAGCAAAGGCTGAGCGCGCGCCGTGCCCGAGGTCGCGATCCGCGGTGTGCGCAAATCCTTCGGGGCGCTCGAGGTGATTCACGGCGTCAATGTCATGATCGAGGACGGATCCTTCGTCGTCCTGGTCGGACCTTCGGGCTGCGGCAAGACGACGCTGCTGCGCATGATCGCCGGGCTCGAGAATATCAGCGGGGGCGAGATCGCGATCGACGGGCAGGTGGTCAACCGGCTGCCGCCGAAAGAGCGGGACATCGCCATGGTGTTCCAGAACTACGCGCTCTACCCGCACATGACGGTGCGCGAGAACATGGCCTTCTCGCTCAGGCTCGCCAAGGCGCCGGCTAGCGTGATCGATGCGCGCGTGGGAAGGGCGGCCTCGATCCTCGGCCTTTCCGATCTGCTCGCGCGTTATCCGCGCCAGCTCTCGGGCGGGCAGCGCCAGCGCGTGGCGATGGGCCGTGCGATCGTGCGCGACCCGAAAGTGTTCCTCTTCGACGAGCCGCTCTCCAACCTCGATGCCAAGCTCCGCGTGCAGATGCGGGCCGAGATCAAGGAGCTGCATCAGCGCCTCGGGACCACGACCGTCTATGTGACGCATGATCAGATCGAAGCGATGACGATGGCCGACAAGATCGTGGTGATGCGCGCGGGCCATGTCGAGCAGATCGGCGATCCGCTCACGCTCTATGACCGGCCGGCCAATCTCTTCGTCGCCGGCTTCATCGGCAGCCCGGCGATGAACTTCATCTCCGGCACGGTCGAGCCCGGCGGGTTCCGCGATGAGAAGGGCGGACTCTGGCCGCTCGGCGGGCGGGCGGCGGCGCAGCACGCGGGAAGCGGCGCGATCTATGGCGTGCGGCCCGAGCATCTGGTGCTTGCCGCCGATGGGCTGAAGCTTGGCGTGCAGGTGATCGAGCCGACCGGGTCGGAGACGCAGATCATCGGCCAGGTCTCCGGCCTGCCGATCATCTGCGTGCTGCGCGAGCGGCTCGCCGCGCGGCCGGGCGGGACGATCGGGATTTCGGTCGATCCGGCGAATGTGCATCTGTTCGACCGCGAGAGCACGGCTCGGCTCGAGATGGCGGAGGCCTGAGAGAAGGCGCCGGCGGCGGAGACCGGCGGAGATATGCGTGAGGAGGCGGATTGCGGCAGGGCCGCACCCGGTCTAGCCTCACCGGGAATGCGAGCGCGGCGCTGATGCGCGCGCTGCGAGACCAATGAGCGCGCGGAACCGATCCGCCGAGATAAGATTGCGCGGCCGGAAAAATCGGCGCGTGAGGAGGAGATGCGGCACATGGATCATCTGACACGACGGCAGTCTTTGGTGTTGGGAGCGGGCGCGCTCGGGGGCGCGAGCCTGCTCGGTCCGGGCGCGCGCGCGCAGGGCATGGAAGCCGGCGTGCCGGTGGCGGACGTCAAGCCGCCATCGTTGCCGATCGAGAAGGGCGCCAAGCTGAAGGTGCTGCGGCCGGCGAAATTCGTCGCTCCCGATGAGACCTATTTCCGCGCCAACACGAAGAAATTCACCGAGACGACGGGTGTGCCGGTCGAGCTCGACTTCATCAGCTGGGAGCAGCTCCGGCCGCAAACGGCCGTTACCGCCAACACCGGCGCCGGGCCGGACATCATCATCGGCTGGAGCGCCGATCCGCAGATCTATGTGAGCAAGCTCATCGACATGAGCGACCTCGCCGGGTACCTCGGCGCCAAGTACGGCGGCTGGTTCGATCTCGCGACGATCTACGGCACCAAATGGGGCAGCGGCGGCAAGCAGTGGATCTCGATCCCGATGGGCGGATCGAGCGGGCCCACGGTCTATCGCGTCTCCTGGGTGAAGGAGGCCGGGTTCGATGCGATCCCGAACGATCTCAACCAGTTCCTCACGCTTTGCCAGAATCTGAAGAAGAACGGGCATCCCTGCGGCTTCGCGCTCGGCCACGCGGTGGGCGACGCCAACGGCTTCGCCAACTGGCTGCTCTGGTCGCACGGCGCCTGCGCGATCGACGAGGACGGCAAGGTCGCGATCGATTCCAAGGAGACGATCGACGCGCTCAACTACTGCAAGGAGCTCTATCCGACGATGATTCCGGGGACCACCTCCTGGAATGACGCCAGCAACAACCAGGCGTTCGCCGCCGGAGAGATCTCGGTGACCTTCAACGGTGTTTCGATCTATTTCGTGCTCAAGAATTCTTCGGACAAGCGGCTCAATGCGATCGCGGCGGACACCAACAACGTGCTGGCACCGTTCGGGGTCTCGAAGCAGGCTCCGGAATCGGCGCTGGTGGTGAACGCGATGGTGTTCAAGCACACGCAATATCCGAACGCCGCCAAGGAATATCTCCGCTTCATGATGGAGGCGGCGCAATACGGCCCCTGGCTTTCGAGCTGCCTCGGCTACTGGTCCGAGCCGCTCAGGGCATATGCGAAAATGGCGTTCTGGGACAGCGATCCGAAGATCGCGGCGTACAAGGCGGGCATGGATACGCCGTATTACGACGGCTACAAGGGCCCGATCGGCGCCAATTCGAGCGCGCTCGCAGCCAACTACATTCTCGTCGATATGTTCGCCAAGGTGGCGACGGGCAATTCTTCGGCCGCCTCGGCCGCGAAATTCGCGGCGAACCAGGCGAAGCGCTATTATCCCGGGTGAGGAGGCCGCAGAAGACAGGCTAGCGGGAGGGCGGCATGGACGTGGCCGTTGAGGAGGTAGGCGCAGTTGCGGCCTGGCGACCGGAGCGCCGGCGCGAGGGCTGGCTCGCGCGCCTCTTCAACTCCCGCCCATTCCTGATCGCGATCTGCCTCGCTCCCGCGATCGGCCTCCTCGTCATCTTCCTCACCTATCCGCTGGGCCTCGGCTTCTGGCTCGCGCTCACGAACTCGACCATCGGCCAGCGCGGCCAGTTCGTCGGGCTCGCGAACTTCATCTCGATCTTCAGCGACCCGGTCTTCCAGCTCTCCATCTTCAACACGATCTTCTACACGGCGGCGGCGACCGTCGCGAAATTCGCGCTCGGCCTCTGGCTCGCGTTGCTGCTCAACCACCATCTGCCGTTCAAGGCATTCCTCCGCGCCATCGTGCTGCTGCCGTGGATCGTGCCGACGGTGCTCTCGGCGATCGTCTGGTGGTGGATGTACTCGCCGCAATTCTCGATCATCTCCTATATCCTGGTGAACGTCCTCCATCTCCGCTCGACCTATATCGACTTTCTCGGCTCGGCCTGGCCGGCGCGCTGGTCGCTGGTCGCGGCGAACACATGGCGCGGAATTCCTTTCGTTGCCGTGATCACGCTCGCCGGGCTGCAGACGATCCCCCCCTCGCTCTACGAAGCGGCGCTGCTCGACGGCGCGAGCTCCTGGCAGCGATTCCGCTTCATCACCGTGCCGATGCTGATGCCGATCCTCTCGGTGGCGCTCACGCTCTCCACCCTCTTCACCTTCTC
>JASHRV010000245.1 GCA_030037175.1 Acetobacteraceae bacterium | reverse complement strand
GCTTGACCCCCTCTTCGCTTGACCCCCTCTTCGCTTGACCCCTGCGGCCGCCTTGCCTTAGGCAGCCGTCCGTCCGTCCCGTTCGTCTAGAGGCCTAGGACACCAGCCTTTCACGTTGGTAACACGGGTTCGAATCCCGTACGGGACGCCATTCGTTTTCAATCGCTTGAGAAGGGTTGAAAAGGAAAGACCTTCTTTTTCTGAAGAAAAAGAAGCAAAAAGACTTTTCCCGTTTTCCGGACCCGGCGCCGGCTCAGCGCTCCGGGCGAAACCGGCGAGGGGCCGGGCGCATGCCCAGAACGCAGCCGTTCGCGGTCAGCCCTCCAGGCCCAGCTCCCGCAGCCTGATCTCCATCGCCTGCCCGGACACGTCGAACGTCCGCGCCAGCGAAGCCACGTCGCGCGCGCCGGCGTTCCAGGCCACGCGCACGAGATTTGCGGGCATCAGAAGTTGCGCCGCAAGCCGGTTCGCCTGCCGCTCCATGACATCGCCGAGCCGGCTCCGATACATCCGGTCGTCGGTCAGCGCGTCGTCCAGGAACGCCCGGTGCAGCAGGAAGTGCGCGATCTCATGCGCCAACGTGAACCGGCGCCGGGCCGCCCCGTCCTGCCCGTTCACGTCGATATGGTAACGGTCGCCATCCGCGCGGCGGATGTGGGTGATCTGCCCGGAGATTCCCGCGGGAAGCGAAGCGCCCATGTCCACGCTCAGACCGAGCGCCGCCGCCATGTCCAGCAAGGGCACCGGCGCGCGGTCGAGGAAGCCGCCCACCACCTCCATCGGGGTTCGGTAGGCCAGCCCGACGCGATCTGCGAAGAGCGCTGCGCTCATCCCGGTTCCTGCCAGGGCGATTGGTCCTGGTATGCCTGGGAAATATCGGTTCCCGTGCCCTGTTTGTCCAGGAAAGCCCCAATTTCGCGAGCGGCGACGGCTTCGGCCACCCGCCGGGCTTCCGCCTCGGCACGCTGGACCGCCGTCCTCCGAATGTCCCGATAGCCCCAGAGGGCCAGCAGGCCGACGCCAAGCCCAACCCCGGTCAGCACCACCGTGGCGGCAGCCAGAGCGGCGGTCACGGCGTCCACGACGGACCAGGGCGCGGGCGTGGTCATGAGCCATGCTACCCCGGAAGGGCCGATTCGGTTTCCCCGGCCCCGTTCCCTCGCCGGCGATCCGTCTTCAAGGAGCCGCGGGGAGAAGTCCGGTTTCGCGCATTTGCCTTGCGTTAACGTACCAGTTGTGAATAGTGTTTATACTGTAAGTTGTATCACGCAACTGCCTTTGGCAATCAGACCGGCCGCTGCATCGCTCCTTCGCTTCACCGCGAGAGGAGGTGTTGGCGCCATAGCCAAAAGGCCCGCGTGCGCCTGTTGGGGAGATGGCAGCCGTGGTTGTGCCGAGCCCGCATATCGAGGCCAACACGCACGCGCTTCGCGGCACGATCGATGCGTTCAACCCCCCGTCAACCCCCATCCTCCCGCGCGATCCGGGGCGGGACAGTGTCGGCACGCCCCGTCCCACGCTGATCCGCCGCTTTTTCGCAGCCGCGATCGGGACGCTGCCGTGCCTGCCGCAAAAAACCGGAACCGGCGCTGAAACCGGCCCTGAAACTGGCGCTGAAACCGGCGTTCTTCGGAACGCTCTCATCGGAACAGTCGCTCCGCCAGGGCGGAGCGCGCGCAATTGCGAGCGTTTGCGCCCCTCGCTCCTTGCTCTCTGAGACATCGGTTCTTCGGCGGGATCAGCGGATGGAGCGCGGCGAGGAGCGAATGGATGCGCCAATGGATGCAAAAGGCGATGCTCCGGCCCTGACGCTCACCCTTACCGGGCCCCGCGGCTTGCCGCCGCGGATCTACCGGCTCGGCGTCGCGGGCGGCTGGATCGGACGCGGTCGCGATTGCGAGGTGCCGATCGATGATCCCGATCGTTTCGTCTCGCTGAAGCATGCGCGGATCGACCGTGCCGGAGGGCAATTCTGGATCACCGACCAGAGCAGCAACGGCACGTTCCTGAACGGCGCCGCGGCCCCGCTTGCGAACGGCCGGCGCCATCCGCTCACGAACGGGGATCGCATTCGGGTCGGGCTGTTCGATCTCGGCGTTGCGGTCGATCAGGGGGAGGCGGCGGAGACGCCCGGCGGCTCTCGGCAAGCCGGCCTTTCGCACCTGGACCCGCTGCTCGAGTTCGCGCGCGAGCCGCTCGCGGCGCGCCCCGGCGCTCCGCTTCATGCGCCGCCGCTGCCGCTCCGGGAGCCCGATCCGCTCGCAGCGCTGCTTTCGGACCTGGCCGGAACCGTGGCGGGCGGCGGACCGCCCGCGGCGGAGCCTGGCGGCGAACCCGCGCCGGAACCCGCGCGCCTGTTCGTCGGCAGCGCCTCCGCCCACGCGGCCCGCGAACCCGCCCTGCCCGCTTTCCCCACCACCGCCGAGCCTTCGGACTCCGTGCCGCCGGTTCCGGTCCCCGCCCCGATCCCCACCTCCGTCCCCACCTCCGTCCCCGGGGCGGCGGCGGTGAAGACGACGGGCGGGACCATGCTCGCGGCGATGGCGGCGGAGATCGCCGATCTCACGCCCGCGCTGCGCCCGGCCGAACCGCCCGCGCCCCCCACGCCCGCAGAGCCCGTCTGGGAGCCCGAGAGGGGGAAGGCGCCGGCGCGGCCCGTCGATCCCGCGACGGCGGCGCTCGCGGCCTTCTGGTGCGGGCTCGGGATCATTCCCCGCCAGCTCGATCCGTCCGATCTCGTCGATGTCATGGCGGAGCTCGGCGTCGCGCTGCGCGAGGCCGCCGAGGGGCTTTCCGGCCTGCTCGGCCGCGCCGGCGGGGACGGAGAGACGGATCGCAACCCGTTCGGCTCCGGTCACGGCGGGCTGCGCCGCTATCTCGAAGCGCGCCCGGCCGGGGGCGTGCGCCTCGACGAGGCGGTGCGCGCGGCCTTCGCGCGGAACGAGCAGCGCCGGCTCGCCTATCGGGCGGCGGTGCGTGCCGGGGTCGCGCGCATGGCGCAGAGCCTGTCCGCGAGCGCGATCGAGCGCCGCTTCGGCGAGGTGCTGCAGGCACGGTTTCCGCGCGCCCGGCAGGCCGAGCTCTGGCGGCTGTTCCGCGCCATGGAAAAGGAGTTCGCCGAGCTCGCCGAGGCGCAGTTCCAGAACGAGGTCGAGCAGCAGCTGCGCGGCGAGCGGCTGCTCCAGGGGCGGAATGAAAGCGGCAGGCTCGCTTCCTGATGCGCCGCGCCCTTCGCGTCGCAGGCTTCGCCCTGCTGGCCGGGCCGCTCGTCTCGTGCGGGGGCGCTTCGCCGACGCGGCTCGCCCTGACGGTGAGCGCTTCGGCCCAGCTCAATCCCAACACCGAGAACCAGCCCTCGCCGACGACGATCACGATCTACGACCTCAAATCCTCGGACATTTTCATGAGCGCAAGCTTCGATGACCTCTTCTATCGCGGCGCGACGACGCTCGGCGGCGACATGCTGGCGCAACGGCAGATCACGATGCTGCCGGGCCAGACCACGACGCTCGCCGACGAGGCCGCTGCAGGCACGCGCTTCATCGGCGTCGTCGCGGGGTTCCGCGCGGCCGAGGGCGGCGAGTGGCGCGGGCTGCTCGCGGTGAGACCCGAGCAGCGCAACCGGGTTGCGATCACGCTGGCGCCGAGCGCCGTGACGGTGGCAAGGCCGCCGTCCGGCGGCCTTTTCTGAGGGCGGCGCCGATGTCGCTCAGGGCCCGCCCGCTCTGGTTCGAGGGCCAGCTGGTGCGTCCCCAGAACATGCAGCAGCTCGAACGCTGGCTCGAGGCGATGCTCGAGGACCGCGTGCGCGGGGCCTTGCCCTGCTCGTGGGGCGTTTCCGAGCTCGAGCTCGACGGCTCGCTCCTTCCGCTCGGCAAGGTCGGGATCGCGCGCTGCCGCGCGATCCTGCCCGACGGAACCCCGATCGAGATCCCGGGCCGCGAGGCAGCCCCCCCGCCGCTCGGCATTCCGCCGGACACGGCCGGGCGGACCGTCCGGCTCGCCATTCCGGTCCGCGCCGGCGACGGGCCGGAGGTGGGCATCGCCGCCGCCCGCTACCGGCTGGCGCAGCAGCCGGCGCGCAACAGCACCGGGGCGGGCCAGATCGGCGAGATCGCGGTCGGGCTCGCGAATCTCAACCTCATCCTCGAAGACGCGCCAGAGAACGAGCTGGTCGGCCTGCCGCTCGCGCGGATCAGCCGCGTCGATGCGGCGGGCGAGGTCCGGCTCGACGGCGATTTCGTTCCGCCCTCCCTCCGGCTCGGCGCGCACCCGCGCTTCGCCGCCCTCGCGCGGGAGATCGCGGGCATGCTCGGCGGGCACGGCAACCTGCTCGCGGCGCGGATCGATCCGGCGCGGGCGGGGGCGAATGTCGCCGGCATGATCGATTTCGCGCTCCTCCAGCTCATCAACGGCTACGAGCCGCTCTTCGCCGCCTGCGCCCGCGATCCCGATCTGCCGCCGCGGGAGCTGCACCGGGAGGCGCTGCGGCTCGCCGGCGCGCTCGCGACCTTCTCCCGCAGCGACCGCCGGCCGGCTGCGATGCCCGACTGGGCGCACGCCGATCCCGGCCCATCCTTGAGCCGGCTCACCGGGATCATCCGCGAGCAGCTCAGCGAGCTCACGGTCGATACCGCGATCGCGCTGCCGCTGCAGTTCCGCGGCCAGGGCATCTTCGTCTCGCCGATCACCGATCGCGGGCTCCTGAGCGGGGCGAGCTTCGTTCTCGTGGTGAGCGCCGCGATCGACCCCGAGAAGCTCCGCGCGAGCCTGCCGAGCCAGGCGAAGATCGCGCCGGCGGAGGCGATCCGCGAGCTCGTCAGGCTGCAGCTGCCGGGCATCGCGCTCCGCCCGATGCCGGTGGCGCCGCGCGAGATCCCCTACCGCTCCGGCTCGGTCTATTTCGAGCTCGACCGGCGCTCGGAGTTCTGGCCGCAGCTTCAGGCCTCGCCCGCGTTCGTGCTGCACATGGGCGCCGAGATCCCGGGCCTCATGCTCGAGTTCTGGGCGATCCGGGAGGGCCGGGATGCCTGACCAGGCCCGCCATCTGCCGCTCTTCGGCGCGGGAGGCGAGGAGGCGGACGCGGAGGACGACACACGAAAGCTTCCCGGGGGACTTCCGGGGCGGCTGCCGGGCCCCGCTTCCTTCGCCGCGCACGATCCGGCCGGCCTGGTGCATCCGCCTCCCGCCCCGGCGGGCTCGGGCGCGCTGC